>NZ_KB912942.1:6557610-6863966 GCF_000383915.1 Amycolatopsis benzoatilytica AK 16/65 | reverse complement strand
GCGTCAGTTGCTGCGAAGCTATCCGCGCCTGCCGTTCCGGAAGCCGGAGCAGCCGGTGCGGTGCCGAAGGCCGCGGACGAGTAGTCGGTCCCGGTGGTTCCCTGTGCCGCGAAGCTGCTCAGCGGGGTAGCACCGGTCGGTGCCGCCGAAGGCACAGCCTGCCCAGTCGACGTGGCGGTCGACGCGGCCTGTGGTTCCGGAGCCGACCAGATGGGCGTCGCGCTCGCCGACGCGTCCTGGCGCAACGGCGACGCCAGCGGAGAAGCCGCCCCGCCGCCCGACGCCTCGGCGAGCAGTTCGTCGCGCTGGCGGCGGTGGTCGGCATGGCTCAGGCGGCCCGCCGCGAGTTCCGCGTCCAGGCGCCGGAGCTCTTCCTGCCAGCTCATCCCGCAACCCCCTGTCACCGTTTCGGGCGATAGTGTTCCACGCGACCGTCGCTCTTGGGGCTCAGGTGCGGAAGATCAGCCGAGATCTGCCCTGATCAGCACTCCGCGCCGGGAACGCCGCCCGCTCGTTCCGGACCAGGATGCCGTCCGGTCCGTACGATCGAGCTATGTCTTCCGCGCGCAGCGCGCTCGCCGCCCTGGCCGTGGATCGGCTTGCCGGTCTCGACGTCACCGCTGCCGAGGTCGTGGCCGCCGCGGCGCGAGCGCTCGACGAGGGGATCGACGCGCCTTCGCTGGCCCGGCTCGCTGGTCTCGACCACCGGGACCAGCAGCTGCTCGTGGAGCTTTTCGTGCAGGTCGTGGCCGAACTCGGCATCGAGCTCCCGGCGGACGCGACCGCCGCCCAGTGGCAACTGCTGGGCGAACACCTCGGCGAGATGGTCCGCGGCGACGTCCCGCTGGCCGAAGCCGCGAAAACGGTCAAGGCCCTGGACGGACGGCTCGGCCGCCCGACCGCGCTGGTCGAGCTGCGGCAGTGGCTGGCGATGCTCGCGACCTGGATCCCGACCGATGTCACTCCGATCAGCTACTGCGAAGAGCAGGTCCTGCAACAGGCCCGCGCCATGCTGGCCGGGCCGTGGCCGCCGGTGGCCCGCTGACCGGCACGGCCGGGCAGAAGTCGCCGCGCAATTGGCCCGCCGACCGGCACCGCCCGGTCTGAATGGTCCAGCAGGGCACTTTCCTGCCCGTCTCCAGCCGCGTCCCGAGCGCCGCCGATCGTTTGCCCAGCCCCCGGACGCCAGGGTCGTCGCATCACCCGTTAGGACCCGAAAACTGTCGTACATATGTTCTAAAATTAGCCGTGTACTGGGGAAACCATCACCGGAAGGCGGCTCAATGACCACTCCCACGCCGGCTTACGTCACGCTGCCCACGTTCGTCGGGTACAGCGCGAGCAAGGGGCCGACGCGCTCGTCGTTCGTCCGCCGTCAGCGCCGGCTGTACGAGGACCCTTCGCGGGCGGCTTTCAACTACTACCGGCGGGCGGCCAACGCGGTCCGGTCCGGCCGGGCGGCGCGGCAGGACGAGGTCGCCATGCGCTCGCTCGTCCACGACGCCGATGAGCGGACCCGTCCGCATTACGCCGCGATCGCCGAGGGCTGGCTGCGCTACCTCGGCCGGCGCGATCCGAAGCTGCTGGAGGTCGGCCGGGCCCGGTTCGAACTCGGCGAACTGGAAATCGGCATCAGCCCGCAGCTCGGCCTGCGCACATCGAACGGCCGCCGTTTCGCGACCTGGCTGTACTTCAAGGAGGAGCCGCTCACCCGGGACGCCGCGCAGCTCGCGCTCTGGCTGCTCGCCGAGGGGATGCCGGATCTGCTGCCGGGCGGGGAAGCGCTGGTCGTCGACGTGCGCCGGGCGAAGGAGTTCACCTTGTCCGCGCGGAGCCGTGAGCGGCTGCGGCCGTGGGCGTTCAGCGAGGCTTCCGCCTTCATGACGCTGTGGCGCGCCGCATAGCGTCGCGGCGCATGATCCGTGGCGTCGCTGGGTAACTGCGGACCGGACCGGCAGCCCAGCTGGTCCGTCCGCAGCCACCCAGTCGAGTGACACCTCGTCCTCTGGCCGCAGCGGACTGGACATTCCTGCGCCTGGACACGAAGCTTTCGTCAGTTTCGAGCCGGTCCCGATTTCGAGGTCACGAGTGAACGCTGCTGCCTGGGAACCACTCTCGCGAGTGGCTGACGAACCCGCTTGGTACTGGGTGCACGACAAGCTGCGGTTCTGGCCGAGCACCTTCGCCCACGACTGGCCCGGCTTCCAGGAGCCGACCCCGTCCGTCGCGTGGGACCTTTCCACCGGCGACTACGACCGCGCGTCGACCGAATTCCGTCTCGGCCCCTACGCCGCGGACGAACACGACGTGGCCCGTTCCGTCCTCGCCGCCCTGCAGGAAACGACAGCGGAAGACGACTGGCTCTGGGTCCTGCACTGGCAGCACCAGTCGTACAAGTTCTGGCCGCACCGCATGTCGCCGGACGCGGCCTGGCCCGTTCCGGTCTTCCCGCGAGGCGACTACCACCTCTTCCTGGCTGCGGATTTCAGCTACGGCACCCTCGGCCATCCCTGGGAGCGCACCCTCTGCGTCTTCGGCGACAAACTGCTTCCCGCGGTGGAACGGCACGCGGACGGCATCCTCACCAACCCCCTGCGTCAGAACGGCAAGCCCTCCGCACTGAGCCGCTAGCGGGATCTCCTTGCTACCGTCTCGTTCGTGTTCGAATACCACGGCTGGGCCACCATCGCCGCCACCACGACCGGTGACGAGGACGCGGCCCTTCTGGACCGCCTGGTAGACCGCGTCCACCGCTCCCTGCGCGACACCGGCACCCTGGACCTGGTGGATCTGCGCTGGAGTGCCGGGCTGCCCATGCTCCACCTGGGCGGCCTGGACAAACACGGCACCACCATCGCCCCGCAGCTGCTGGCGACCTTCGAACGAGTAGCCGAACTGGCCCCCGGCTCCTATGGACTGCTGCACATCTGGGACGACCAAGACCCGGAACACGACAACGCCTTCCGCGTCTACAAAATGGCCCGTGGTCAGGTAACCCCGACCGAAGACCCGCACCTGTCGCCCATCGCGCCCACCGTCCTGGACACCTACGAACTGTAAAAAGGCACCGGCTGCCGACAGGGCCGTTGGGCAGGTCCGGAAGACTCAGCAAAACCCGACCGCCACGTACGGCCTGGTCGAAACCCGACCGCCACGTATGGCCTCGTCAAACCCCAACCGCCGGTTAAGGCACCGCGGGGGTCCGGGGGGCTCGGCCCCCCGGGAGAAATGGCGAAGGGTCGCGAGTCCGCGCTTTCTGCGGACACACGACCCTTCGACTTGAGCGGATGACGGGATTCGAACCCGCGACCCTCACCTTGGCAAGGTGATGCGCTACCAGCTGCGCTACATCCGCGTTAACCGCTTGGTGCTCGGTGTTGAAGACACTCTATACCGTCGGTTCGATGACACTTTCGGGGGCCCCGGTTTATGGCGCGGACCTGCGGTTAGCCGGTGCTTCCGCGTTACGCCGGGCGCACAAGGGGTGACGGGGGCCGCTCTGCTCCGTATGGTGTCCTCCATCGACTTCAGTGGTGAGTCCTTCGGGGGAGGAGGTGCCTTGCCGGATGACCGAGCTGGGCACGGCGCCGCCACCAGCGGCCTCGGAATCCGACGAGCAGGCACTTTTGAAGCGGCTGCGCGATGGCGAGGACGCCGCGTTCGGGGAATTGTTCGAGCTGCACGCCGCGGCGGTGCGCAGATTGGCGCAGAGCCTCGCGGCTGACCGGTCCGAAGCAGAAGACATCACCGCCGAGACGTTCTTCCGGGTACTGCAGGCGCTGCGCCGCGGTGCGGGTCCGCGCGACTACATCCGGGCTTATTTGCTGACGGTGGCGCGCCGGGTGTCGTGGGAATGGCACGGTGCGCGCCGTGATGTGCCGGTGACCGACGACGAACTGACTTTCCGGGCCGGGGCGGGCGCGGATACTCCGGCGCGGGCGGCTGAGCACACGTTGATCACGACGGCATTCACGAGTTTGCCGGAGCGGTGGCGGACCGTGTTGTGGCAGACCGAGGTCGAGGGCGAGCAGCCGGCGATGGTGGCGCCGCACTTCGGGTTGTCGGCGAATGCGACGGCGGCGTTGGCGCGGCGGGCTCGGCAGGGGCTGCGGGCGGCGTATCTGCAGGCGCATTTGTCCGTGAACCGGGGTCCGGAGACGTGCCGGGCGGTGGTGGAGAAGCTGGGCGGGTTCACCGCGGGCAGCGTCACCGGCGCGGAGGCGGAGCGGATCAAGGCGCATTTGCTGGGATGTCCGTCGTGCCGGGCGACGCAGGACGAGCTGCGGGACGTGTGTTCGTCGTTGCGGGCGCACGCCGGTGTGCTGGTGCTGGCGGTTCCGGCGCTGGCCGGGACGGCGAAGGCCGCCGGGATGGCTGCGACGGTGAAGAGTTTGCTGCTCGGCTCGAAGGTGAAGGTCGGGCTGGCGCTGGCGTCGACGGCGGCGGCCGGTGCGGTCAGCATCGCCGCCGGTCCGTTGGTGTTCGGCTCGCATCCGTCGGCGGATCTCGGGCTGGGCGGGGGTGCGCCGGAGCTGGCTTTGCAGCCGCCCGCGCCCCAGCCGCCCCCGGTGCGGCAGGGGCCGTTGTCGGTTTCCGGGGAGTTGCGCGGCAGCGCGCGTCCGGTGCGGACGCCGGGAACGGGTGCGGGTCAGCATCTCGGCGCGGCCGAGGTGCCGAATGTGCCGCCGGTGCAGCGGCCGGTGTTCTCACCGCACGAGCAGTCGAGCACCGGCGCGTCGTCGGGTTCGCCGCGGGACGACTTGCCGGGCACCGCCGGCGGGCGCTCGAACGCACCGATGACCAGCCGGTCGTCGACCACCGAGTCGCGGGCGGATGTCGACACCTCGACGCGGTCGACGAGCCCGAGCCTGCTGAGCACCACCACCAGCAGCAGCACCACCGACAGCAGCACCAGTGGAACCAGTACGACGGACCCGACGACGTCGACGTACGCGCCGCCGTCCTCGTCTTACGTCCCGTCGCCGGATTCGTATCTGCCGCCGTCGGTGACCACGACTCCGGCCGGGTCGCGGAACTCGGCAGTGGGCTCTTCGGACTCTTCGGACGGCTCGCGAGCCGGTTCCCCGTCCGGGGACGGCGTCACCAATTCGGCCGATTCCTCTTCGGGCACAGGTCGCTCAACAGCCAAAACCCGGCAGCCTGACAACTACTCTCGGTGATCACCTCGCGCTGGGCAGTGCGGTCACGGTAGCGTTGAGCGAGCTCGACGTCGCCCGGGAGGCAACAGGATGAACCGGCTGGTGCACGGCGAGGACGGCCGTGACTGGGTGGTCCGTGCCCAGATGGAATGGCGTGCGCCTGCCACGGCGGACGATTTCGAACACGATGTCGCAGGCAGTTACGGGCCTGGGATCGCGATGATCGTGGTCATCGCGGTGCTGGCGACCGCGCTGGTGCTGTGGACGCCGGACGCGGTGAAGGTGCCCGCGTGGGTCCTGCTGGCATTGCTGCTAGTGGTGTTGTTCTTCCCGCTGCGGTGGATTCTGCGCCGTCCGTGGACGGTCGTCGCCGAGACCCAGGGCGATGTCGCGGGCGACCGGCCGTCGGAGCGGTGGGTCGGCACGATCCGCGGCATGTTCACGGTGTCCGGCGAGGTGAAGCGGATCTCGAAGACGATCCAGAAGCATTCGCTGCCGGACTTCGACGGGCCGCTGCACCCGGTCGAATAGACCTGGCCGGAACCGCGCCAGCGCGCGAGACTGGTGCCATGCCTGAGCTGCCCGAGGTCGAAGCACTGGCCCATCACCTGCGCGAACACGCGGTCGGACGCACGGTTTTCCGGCTCGACGTCGCGTCGCTGAGCGTGCTGAAGACCGCGGTGCCGCCCTACACCGAGCTGCACGGCCGCGAAATCACCGACGCGACCCGGCATGGCAAGCACCTGGACGTCGTCCTGGGCGATCTGCACCTGGTGGTGCACCTGGCGCGGGCAGGCTGGCTGCGCTGGTCGGACGGGCTGGCCCCGGCCCCGCTGAAACCGGGCAAGGGCCCGATCTCACTGCGAGTGCACCTGGAATCGGCGTCCGGTCCGGGCTTCGATCTCACCGAAGCGGGCACGAAGAAGGGCCTGGCGGTGTGGATCGTCGCGGATCCGGCCGAGGTGGCCAGCGTCGCGCGGCTCGGCCCGGACGCGCTGGCGGTCGACGCTTCGCGGCTGCGGGAGCTGTTCGCCGGCAAGGGCACGCGGCTGAAATGGGCGTTGACGGACCAGTCGCTCATCGCGGGCATCGGCAACGCGTACTCGGACGAGATCATGCACCGCGCGAAGCTTTCGCCGTACGCGACGGTCGGGAAGCTGGACGAGGGCGCGCTGGAGACGCTGGCGGAAGCGATCCACGAGGTGGAGACGGACGCGGTGACGAGGTCGGTGGGGCAGAAAGCGGCCCGGCTGAAGGGGGAGAAGCGGTCTGGGCTGAAGGTGCACGCGCGGACCGGTCTGCCGTGCCCGGTCTGCGGGGACACCATCCGGGAGATCTCGTTCGCGGACAAATCGTTCCAGTACTGCCCGACCTGCCAGACCGGCGGGAAACCGCTGGCGGACCGCCGGATGTCACGGTTGCTGAAGTAGCCGGGCCGCCAGCTGTCGCGTGCCCGCTACCGCCGGTCAGCTCCGCCCGGCTCGCTGTCGCCAGCCCCAGCCCCAGCCGCGGTCGAAAGAACCCCTCATCCGCAGTAGCAAGCGATGAACGGTCCCTTCACTTCTCACCGCTGGTAGCCGTGAATGGTCCCTTCACTCCACTCCCCGGCGACCCACAGCCACCACCGCCACCCGAACGGCGCAAGATCCTCACACTCACCGGGAGTGACGGTAGGGTTTGCCCACCCTCGGTCGTCGCTAGTGGACAGAAAGTGGGGCGCAGACCTTGCACCCGGTCGGTCGAGCGCAGAGCATGGACGTCGTGTCCGACTTCCCCTACGCCCAGGTCATCCCGTGGGCCCTGGTCGGCGTCCTGGTCGTAGTGGTGCTGGTCCTCGCGTTTCGGGCGCGCCGGCCTAAAGGCGTCATCCAGGACGCCGTGCTGCAGGCCGTGCACCGGATGTCCAAGGCCACGCCGAATCTGCGGGCGGGGCTCGACGAGGAGGCCGCCAACCGGATGACGGCGGAGCTGCTCGAGGTGCTCGACTGTCTCGCGGTCGGGATCACGGACAGTGAAGGCACCTTGTTGTCCTGGGCGGGTGAGGCCACCGACCACTACCTGGACCTGGTCGAGGACGTCGGCACCGCGCTGCGCAAGCACCGCCGGGCCGTCGCCGACCACAACAAGATGCCGTGCAATCACCGCGGCACCTGCAAGATGAAGACCGCGGCGATCGTGCCGATCCTGGTCGAGGGCGAGGCCGAGGCCACGCTGATCGTGGTCGGGCGCACCCGCGGCAAGCTGGTGCAGATGGCCGAGGCGGTCGGCCAGTTCGTCTGCACCCAGTTCGAACTCGCGCGGCTCGAAGAGTCGCGGAACCAGTTGCAGCAAGCCGAAATCAAGGCGTTGCGCGCGCAGATCTCGCCGCACTTCGTGTACAACGCGCTCAACACGATCTCCGCGCTCATCCGGACCGATCCGGAGGAAGCGCGCGAGCTGCTGCAGGACTTCGCCGACTTCACCCGGTACTCGTTCCGCACCTCCGGCATGTACACCACGCTCGCCGAGGAACTGCGCAACATCGACTGCTACCTCACCATCGAGAACGCCCGTTTCGGCGGACGGCTCGAGGTGCGGATGAAGATCGCGCCCGAGGTTCTCAGCGTCGTGGTGCCGTTCCTGATCATCCAGCCGCTGGTGGAAAACGCCGTCAAGCACGGCCTGGCCAGCAAGCCGAGCGGCGGCTGCGTCACGGTCATCGCGCAGGACTACGGCCACGAGGCGGTGATCAGCGTCGAGGACGACGGCATCGGCATGGACCCGCGAGCGCTCACCGACCTGAAGAACGCGCACCGCACCGGCGCGCACGTCGGGCTCGGCAACATCAACCAGCGGATGCGCCAGGTGTTCGGTGAGGACTACGCGCTCACCGTGGACACCGCGCCGGGCGCCGGCATGAAGGTCACGCTGCGGGTGCCGAAGTTCAAGCTCGGCGTCCGGCCGAACATGCCGGACTACTCGGCGGACGTCCCGCGGCCGGAGCAGGAACCGGTCGCGCCGGCACCGGAGTCGGAACACGACGGAGTGCACGGCTCGCGCTCGGGAATGCTGCCCGCGTACTGAACTGGCTAGCCTGGGCAGATGAGCGTGACCGACAAGCTGACTGCCCGCCTGCCCGTGTTCGGCGACCACGGCGACCGCCACAAGGACGTGGTCGCCGTGGTGAAGCTGCACGGAGTGATCACGCCGTCCCCGTCGCCGCTGGCCAGGGGCGCGATCAACCTCGGAGCCATCGAGTCCGCGCTGACCAGGGCGTTCGGCCACGACCGGCTGAAGGCGGTCGCGCTGCAGATCAACTCGCCGGGCGGCGCGCCGACCCAGTCCGGCCTGGTCGCCGAGCGGATCCGGCAGCTGGCCGACGAGAAGGGCGTACCGGTGCTGGCGTTCGCCGAGGACGTCGCCGCGTCCGGCGGATACTGGCTGGCCTGCGCGGCGGACGAGATCTACGCGCACCGCACGTCGATGGTCGGCTCGATCGGCGTGATCAGCGGCGGGTTCGGGTTCACCGGGCTGCTCGAACGGTTCGGCGTCGAGCGCAGGCTGCACACCGCCGGGGCGAACAAGTCGCGGCTCGACCCGTTCAGCCCGGAAAAGCCCGAGGACGTCGAATGGCTGAAGAAGATGCACGGACAGCTGCACGAACTGTTCGTCGACTGGGTCACGCAGCGGCGCGGCGACCGGCTCGCCGATTCCGACGAGCTGTTCACCGGCGACGTCTGGCTCGGCCAGAAAGCGGTCGAGCTCGGCCTGGTCGACGGCGTGGGTTCGCTGCGCGAGATCGTCAAGAAGCGCTACCCGGACGCCGAGATTTCCGTGGCGGAGCCAAAGAAACCGCTGCTCGCGCGGCTCGGGCTGGGTGCCCCGGCGGCAGCCAGCGCGGTGCTCGACGCAGTCGCCGCGAAGGCCGCCTGGTCGCGGTTCGGCCTCTGAACCCGGGCGCGCCCGCTCACGAGCGGTGACTGGGTGCCCGGCTTCCGGTGCGCCGGATGACTCCGGCCGGGCCATGTCGCCGCCAAGGGCTGGACATTGCACCCCGCAATCGGCAGGATGCGTCTCACTGTGAGTGCTCACGACGACACCCGGAAGCTCATCGTCCTGGCAGTGGACGACGAGCTGCGCGGGCTGGACGAACTCAGCCACGGACTCCAGAACAACCCGCACGTGCACCGGGTTTTCCAGGCCTCGGACGCCTCGGACGCGCTGCGGCTGTTCTCCCACGACGACCCGGAGCTGGCGGGCCGGCGGGCGCGCGGCCTGCCGACGGTCGACGCCGTGTTCGCCGACATCGACATGCCCGGACTGTCCGGGATGGAGATGTCGCGGGTGATCGCGGCGATGAACCCGTCGCCGGTCCTGGTGTTCGTCACCGGCCACGCCGAGGAAGCGGTGAACGCCTTCGACCTCGGCGCGGTCGACTACGTGCTCAAGCCGTTCCAGCAGGACCGGCTCGACCGGTCGGTCGCGCGGGTCCGCGAAAAGCTCGCCTCGGCCGCCGGCCCGCCGCCCGGTCAGGGCGGCAGCGAACCGGTGAAGAACGACGACGAGGTCATCCCGGTCGAGCTGGCCGGCACCACGAAACTGATTCCACGCTCGTCGGTGCGCTGGGTGGAAGCGCAAGGCGACTACGCGCGGCTGTTCACCACCGAAGGCAGCCACCTGGTCCGGATCCCGCTCGCCCAGCTGGAAGAACGCTGGGAGAAGGCCGGTTTCGTGCGGATCCACCGGTCGTTCCTGGTCGCGCTGCCGCTGATCACCGAGATGCGGATGGGCCAGGGCGGCTACCAGGTCGTGATCGGCAACGAGGAAAAGG
This sequence comes from Amycolatopsis benzoatilytica AK 16/65, assembly GCF_000383915.1. NCBI lineage: Bacteria > Bacillati > Actinomycetota > Actinomycetes > Pseudonocardiales > Pseudonocardiaceae > Amycolatopsis > Amycolatopsis benzoatilytica. The sequence goes on along the minus strand of NZ_KB912942.1, from coordinate 6,853,997 downwards.
TGCTGCCGGTCAGCCGGCGGCACACCCGGGCGCTGAAGGACCGCATCGTCGGCTCCGGCCGAGGCGGCTAGCCGTCGATGCCCACCTCGTCCGAAGATCCATACCACCGGCTCGCGAACGGGGTCCGCAAACCGGACCCGACGCTGGGCGTGCGGCCGGAGGACCGCGCGGTGGTCGAACCGGTGCCAGCGGCGCCGGAATCCGCCCCGCGGTCGAGCGAGCCGGCGCACATCCGGCCGAAACGGGAACGCGTGGTGCTCGCCGATTCGCGGCAGTCGGCGAGCCGGATGCGCGGGCGGATCGAGCTCGAGGAACAGACCAGCTGGGGAAAACTGCTGGTCCGTGACCTGGTGAAGGTGCAGCTGCGCACCTCGGTGCTGCTGGCGGTGCTGGTCCTGGTCGTGCTGGGCGTGCTGCCCGCGGTGTTCTACTTCCTGCCTTCGGTCGCGCGGTTCACGGTGATCGGCATCCCGATCCCGTGGCTGGTGCTCGGCCTGGCGCCGTTCCCGTTCCTCTTCGCCGTCGGCCTCTGGTACAACCGGCTGTCCGAGCGGCATGAACGCGACTTCGTGGACATGATCGAGAACTGACCCGCGCGGGGGAGGGCCGCCCCGGTGGCGGCGCACCCCGAAATCGCGCGGCCGTGCGAGGATTCACGCCGTGCAGCTGACCCCGTGGACGTTGACCAGCCTCGTGCTGGTCGCCTTCGCGACGTTCTACCTCGGCTTCCGCTCGTCGCACGGGGCGACCAGCACGCACGACTTCCTCGTCGCCCGCCGCACTGTCCGCTCCAGCCGCAACGCGGCGGCGATTTCCGGCGAGTACCTGTCGGCGGCGTCGTTCCTCGGCGTCGCGGGCATCGTGCTCAAGGAGGGTGCCGACGCCACCTGGTACCCGATCGGCTTCACCGCCGGCTATCTCGCGTTGATGCTCTTCGTCGCCGCGCCGCTGCGCCGGTCCGGCGCGTACACGCTGCCGGACTTCGTGGAGATGCGGCTCGGCTCGCTCGGCCTGCGCCGGTTCGCGACCGCGGGCGCGGTGTTCATCGGGATCCTCTACATGGTCCCGCAGCTGCAGGGCGCCGGTCTGACGATCGCACAGATCATCCCGGTGCCGGCGTGGGTCGGCGCGCTCGTCGTCATCGTCCTGGTGACCGCCAACGTGACGCTCGGCGGAATGCGCGCGATCACCGTGGTGCAGGCATTCCAGTACTGGCTCAAGCTGTTCGCGATCGCGGTGCCGACGTTCGTGCTGTGCATGGTTTTCTTCTCCGGCGGCGGCCCGGGCGGCGTGCGTGCGCTCGGTGCGCCCGCGCCGCCGGTGTTCCCGAAGACGACCACGGTGACGGTGGAAACCGACGTGACCCTGAAGGTCACCACCGAGACGTTCTTCTACGCGCACGGTCACATCGACAACGGTCCGGCGGGCGGCCTGGCGCGCTGGTCGCCGCTCGTGCCGCACAAGGTGTCCGCGGGGACCACGCTCGAATTCGAGGCGGGCACGCCGGTGCCGGTGGTGAGCGACGCGCCCGCGGCGAATGATGCCTGGCTGCACCCGGCGTCGAACAACATCAGCGACCTGCTGCAGACGTACTCGCTGATTTTCGCGCTTTTCCTCGGCACCATGGGCCTGCCGCACGTGCTGGTCCGCTTCTACACCAACCCCGACGGCAAGGCCGCGCGCCGCACCACCGTGCATGTGCTGCTGCTGCTTGGACTGTTCTACCTGTTCCCGACGATGCTCGGCGCACTGTCGCGGATGTACGTCCCGCAGCTGCTGGTCACCGGCAACACCGACGCGGCGGTTCTGCTGCTGCCGACCGCGATCTTGCCCGGCTGGGCAGGCCAGCTGCTCGCCGCGGTGACGGCGGCGGGCGCGTTCGCCGCGTTCCTGTCCAGCTCGTCCGGCCTGCTTTCCAGCGTGGCCGGCGTGGTGTCGACGGACCTGCTGCCCGGCCGGGTCAAGGACTACCGGATCGCGACGCTGCTGGTCGCGGTGTTCCCGATGGCGCTGACGCTGATCCTGCGCACCGAGGACATCTCGCTGTCGATCGGGATGACGTTCGCGCTGGCCGCGTCGACGTTCAGCCCGCTGCTGCTGCTCGGCATCTGGTGGCGCAAGCTCAGCTGGCCGGGCGCGCTGGCCGGAATGGTCGTCGGCGGCGGGACGGTGCTCGGCGCGCTGGCCTACAACATCGTCTGCGGGTACACCGGCGACCCGATGCCCTGGTACACCGTGCAGCCCGCGCTGATCTCGGTCCCGGCGGCGTTCCTGATGACCTACGTGGTCAGCCGGCTGACCCGGTCCGGCCGCCCCGAACTGGTGAACGACATCATGCTGCGGCTGCACGCGCCGGACCCGCTCGGGCTGATGCGCGACCGCGCCGTCGCCCGGTTCGGCCAGGCCGAGGACAAGGCGCGCGCGGCCCGGGGACGCCACCGCAGGGCGTAGCGGTTAGCGTTCCTCACACTCGCACAACGTCACGACATGGGAGCATGGAACTGTGGTGAGCCCTGCTGAACTGCCGACCGCCGAAGTCCGCGACCTTCCCGCGGACGTCGCTTTGCTCGACGTCCGCGAACACGACGAGTGGGCCGCCGGCCACGCTCCCGCCGCGGTGCACATCCCGCTCGGCGAACTGCCCGCGCGCGTCAACGAACTCGCCGGGTTCCCCGAAAACGACCCGGTCTACGTCATCTGCCGCTCCGGCGGCCGCTCGGCGCGCGCCGCGATGTGGCTGAACGCCAGCGGCTGGGATGCCGTCAACGTGGCGGGCGGCATGGGCGCGTGGGCAAGCGAAGGCCGCCACATGGTGAGCGAAAACGGCACGGACCCCGAGGTTCTCTGACGGATGCCTGCTGCCCAGTCTGTTCCCGGAGCGCCGGAACCCTCGAACTCCGCGCCGGTGCCTGGCACCGGGGCCGGGGCGGGTCCGGGGGCCGGTGGACCGGGCGGCTCGGGCGGCTCGGGCGGCACTGTGGCGGGGGCGGCTGGTGCCACTCCTTCTGGCCCTTACGGCGCTGGCCCGACGAACGGGCCCGCTTCCAGCCGGAACGGAATGACGCCGACAGCCACTGCCGACGCGTTCGTCCCACCGGATGCGTCGGCGCAGCACTTTCCGCCGCACTCCGCGCAGCCAGGTCCTTGGGCCCCGCCGCACTCCGCGCAGCCAGGTCCCTGGGGCCCGCCGCATCCCGGCGCGGTCCCGCAACCGGGCCAGCACCCGCAAGCCGGTCCTCATCCGTACGCCAACCCGTACCAGCCCCCGCCGTCGCCGTATCCGCACTACCCGGCGCAGGCCTACCCGCAGTACCCCGCGTACCCGCGCCCGTTCACCGCCGCGCCGCAGGGTGCTGTCTACCCATCCGCGCGCCCGGCTCCGCGGCCCTCGCAGCCCGCTCCGCCCCCGAAACGGCCCGTCAGGCTGCGCTGGGTCGCTTCGCCGCCGCCGAGCGCCGCACGTCGGCATCGCGCGGCCCCGGCTGAGCCCTACTCCGGCCCGCCGTCCTACCCGGTCCCGCCGCGCTGGGGGTTCCCGGACCTCACCTGGCGTCGTCCGACGGCCGTGCCCGGCACCGCGTCCAGCGTCGTCCGGCCGATCGACCGCATCCCCGTCCTGGCGCGCAGCCTCTGGACGATCCTCTGGACGTTCGTCGTCCTCGCCGTGGCCGCCGCCGGAGCGGAGAGCTGGCGATACGCGCTGCTCGTCGAAAGCCGCGACTCGGCCCTGAACAGCCGGGTCGTCGAGTTCTCCGACGCGTTCGTCATGCTCGCCGGGCTGCTGACCACGATCTTTTCGCTGCTTCCGGCTGGACTGTCGATGTGGTGGCTGCTGGTCGCCCGCCAAGCCGCGGCCGGCGAAGCTGGCGAGGCGCCGCCGCGGCCGACCTGGCAGGTGCTCGTCGGTCTGCTGGTGCCGTTGGCGAACCTGCCGATGGCGTTGTCCGTGGTCGGCGAACTGGAGCACGCGGTACTGCGTCGTCCCCGCGACGAGCGCCCGAAGCCCTCGCGGCTCGTGCTCGGCTGGTGGGGCGCCTGGCTGGCGAACTGGGTCCTGGTCGTTGTGACGATCATCTGGCGGATCCGGCCGGGCGTGCAGGCGATGGCCGACAGCGTGGTGCTCGTCGCGCTCACCGACCTGGCGGCGGCGGCGCTCGCGATCCTCACCGCACTGGTCATCCGGCGTTTCTCGCGTCTGCTGACGCCGATCGCGCCGGAAGGGTTGCGCGACTTCCGGGTGCTGAAGATCGAAGGCGCGCCGGCACCGGAACTGCGTACTGCTCGTCCGGTCGGGGCGGCCCGCTGACCACCGCGTCTCGCGACTGTGCGAAACGGCACCACGACACCAAGACCCCGGCGCGACACCAGGACGTCAAGCCGCCGCTCCCGGATCAAAGATCCCCGAGCGCCGGTTCCAGCTGACTGAACGCGACCCGCGCCGATTCCCGGACCCGTTTCATCAGCTCCGTCAGCCCGACGTCCTTGCCGGTCAGGTGCCACACGTCGTCCAGCAACAGCCGCAGCACCGACGTGAGATGCGCCGCCGAGGCGCGGACCAGCATGTCCTGGTGGGGATGCCGGTCATACAGCGCGGCGCAGAGCTGGTTCTCCCGCTCGGTGTGCATGTCCATGAGCGCGGACGAGAGCCGCTCGCTCTGGCGCACCATGTGCACGAACGAGAGGTCCGCGAACCCGAGCAGTGCACTCTTCTCGTCCAGTTCGGCGAAGAATCCGTCCCGCACGGCGACGAGCGCGGGCGTTTCGGGCTGAGCGCGGACGAGGTTCGCCGGCCAGTCCGCGAACTCCGTCCGGATGTCGAAGACCAGGTCTTCCTTCCGGCTGAAGTGGTTAGTCACGGTCATCTTGGCGACCCGCGCCGCCTCCGCGACCTCGGCGATCGTCACCTGGTCGAACCCGCGCCGCATGAACAGCCTGGTCGCCACCGAGGAGATCGCCTGCCGGGTCTCCAGCTTCTTCTGTTCTCTGAGGCTCACCCAGCCATCTTACTAGGTCGAACCTAAATTTGTGCTTGACCCATTCACTGGGTCCGACCTAATCTCAGGTTCGACCTAATGAACTGGCAGGCGGCCTGATGACCACCGCACGCGCGCCGGCGTCCGCGGCGGACTGTGTCGCCGCGGCGGGGTGCTGATCCTGGCCGCCGTCTTCTTCCGGAAAGGAGCCCGTGCATGACGCTGCGACTTTTGGCCGTGCACGCCCACCCCGACGATGAGTCGAGCAAAGGCGCCGCGACCCTCGCGCGCTACGCGGCCGAAGGGGTAGACGTCCTGGTGGCCACCTGCACCGGCGGCGAACGCGGCGAGGTGCTCAACCCGAGTGTGGACCGCGAAGAAGTCCGCCGGGAGCTGCCCGCCATCCGTCGTCGCGAAATGGCGGCCGCGGCAAGGATTCTGGGCGTCCGGCAGACGTTTCTGGGACATGTCGACTCCGGTCTGGAACAGCCTTCCCCGGACGGGAGTTTCGCGCGGCTCCCGTTGCCGGAAGCAGTGGAGCCCCTGGTGCGATTGATGCGGGAGTTCCGTCCACAGGTCGTGGTGACCTATGACGAGACCGGAGGTTATCCACATCCCGACCACCTCCGTACCCATGAAGTCGCGACTGCCGCGTTCGACGCGGTCGACGACGGGACGCCGCGGAAGCTCTACTACCTGGCGACGTTGAGCCGGTCGTGGTTCGAAGCCATCCACAACGCGACCCTGGCGGCTGGAGAGGAGTCGATGATGGGTCCGGTGCTGGCGGAGTTGCCGCCGAGCGACGTGCTGAGCGTTTCCGCGCGGATTCGATGCGAGGAGTACTTCGAGGTGCGGGACGCGGCGTTGCGGGCGCATGCCACGCAGATGGATCCGGGGCACCCGTTTTTCGCGCATTCCCGGGAGATCGAGCGGAGGGCTTGGCCTTGGGAGGACTACCACCTGGCCCGGGTGAGCGGTTCGGTCGCGGTGGCGGCGGAGATGGAGGAGGACTTGTTCGCGGGGTTGCGGTGAGTGCCGTCTTGAGCCGGCTTGCTGTGCGGTGGGCGGTGGCTCCGCCTGCCGGGCACCGAGCGCCCGCCGCTCCGGTTCGTGAAGGGAACATTGAGGGAATCAGATTCCCTCAATGTTCCCTTCACGGCCGTCGGGTGCTCGTTTGCGGAGCAGCGCGGCCAGTCCGGCCGCCAGCGCTCAAACAGTCACCGGCAGCGCCCGGAGTCCCCGGATGACGAACTCCGGCCTCCGTTCCGGCTCCGCCGCCAGCCGAAGGCCGGGCAGCCGCTTCGTCAACGCCGTCAACGCGGCCGCGATCTCCACTCTCGCCAGCGGAGCTCCGACGCAGTAGTGGATCCCCATCCCGAACCCGAGGTGTGCGTTCGGCGATCGACCGATGTCGAGCCTGTCCGGCGAGTCGAAGACCTTCGGGTCGCGCGCGGCCGCGCCGAGCAACGCCCCGATCTTCGAGCCCTTCGGCACCGGAAAGCCCGCGATCTCCACGTCTTCGGTCGCCGTTCGCTCGAACAGCTGCAGCGGCGAGTCGAAGCGGATCAGTTCTTCTACCGCGGAGTCCAGCAACTCCGGCTCGGACTTCAGGCGTTCCCACTGGTCGTGGTGGGTCAGCAGGGCCGTCACCCCGTTGCCGATCACGTTCACGGTCGCCTCGTGGCCCGCCATCAGCAGCAGCACCGCGGTCGCGACTACCTCGTCCGCCGTCAGTTCGCTCGCGATCAGGTCCCGGACGATGCCGCTCGGCGCTTCGTCCACCACCTCCCGCAGGTAGGCCACGAAATCCGCGGCTGCCTGCTCGGCGGCGTCCCGGCCGTCCTCGGAGAGGCCGAACTCGTACATCTTGACGATCGCGTTGCTCCACGTCACCAGTTGCGGTCCGTCCGCGGCCGGGACGCCGAGCAGCTCCGCGATCACGGCCACCGGCAGTGGCTGGGCCAAGTGTTCCAGCAGGTCAGCGCTGCCGTCCGCGTCGATCTTGGCGGCCAGCGCGTCCACCATGGACTCCGCGAGTCCGGCGACCATCGGACGCAGCCGCTGCACATGACCGCGGCCGAATTCGCCGGCGATGACCCGGCGAAGGCGCGAGTGCGCGGGCGGTTCGTTCTCCAGCAGCGAGTTGCGATGCAGCAGGTTGAACGACGCGAACCGCTCCAGCGGCTGGGCGTCGGTCCAGATCCGGCCCAACGCCCGGTTGCGCAGCACGGCGGCCGATGCGGCGTGCGAGACGGCGATGGCGATGCCCAAACCGTCGTGCTGGTGCACCTCGCCTTCGGCGCGCAGAGCGGCGAAGGCGGGATACGGGTCGGAGAGGAAAGCAGGATCCTGAGGGTCGAACACGCGCCGACTCTAACCCGCGCGTCCGCGCGGCCAGCCCCTTCGATAGCGTTTTCCCGTCGAGCTCCGAGGAGGCTGAAGTGGGTAAGGGCGCGCGTAAGAAGGGTCCCACGCCGGACCGCAAGCCGAAGGTGCGCGACGTCTTCGTCGGCCAGCCGTTCGAGGGCCTGGCCGCCGAGCCGGAGCTGATCGCGTTGCGCGAGTTCGTCCCGTCTGCCACCGCGAAGCTCACGCTCGCCGAGGGCGGCGACGTCACGCTCGGCACCGTGCTGCCGATGGCGGCCGCCGCGTTCGTCCGGTCGGACGGGCAGCGGTTCCTCGGTCTGCAGGTTCAGACGCGTTCGTCGGACATCAGCCGCGACCTCGGCCGTTCGCTGCGCTGGCTGCTCGACGCCGAACCCGGCGACGTCCTCTCCGTGCCGGACACCGCGTCCCCGACCGACCCCGACGAGCACAACCGGCTCCAGGACCTGCTCGTGCCGAGCGCGGAACTGGAAGTCGAGTTGCACACCGACTTCGCCTGGTGGCTGCCCGAGGACGCGGACGCGACCGGTGACGTCGCGGTGTCCTTGGAGCGCGCGAACGCGGCTATCATGCCGACCGAACGGCTCGGGACTGGTGCCTACTGGGTGCTCGCGGGCGAGAAGGCGCACCTGCGCTGGGTTCGGCCGGAACCGGAGAACCTGCTGCTGCAAGCGCTTGCGCGGCTGTCCGCGGCGGGCACGCTCAGCCTCGGCGAGGGGACTCGCTACGCCGGGTCCTTCCGGGCGCACGGCCTGCTGGTCCCGGTCTGGGACCTCGACCCCGAGGCGCATGCCCGCGAGTGGGCCGAGCCCAAGGATCAGCTCGGCGCCCGGCTGGACGAGTCGCTCAAGTCGCTCGACGCCGAACCGCTGAACGCCGCCGAGCGGCGCGCCCGCGACGGTCTGATCGGGCGGCAGCTCACCATTCGCTGACTTAGCCCGCTGGTGGGCAGCTCAAGCCGAGTTGTCCACCAGTCGGGCCTGAATTGTCCACAAGTGCACAATTCAGGCCCGGTTCAGTGGGACGATCGCCGCGTGATCCTCCACATCTGCACCCGCGACGAGTGGTCCGCGGCGTCCGAGGCCGGCCAGTACCGGGCGGCGTCGCTCGACGACGTCGGGTTCATTCACTGTTCCGATCCGGGCACCGTCGCGCTGCCGGCCAACGCGCTGTATCGCGGCCGCACCGACCTGTTGCTGCTCGAGATCGACCCGTTGCTCGTCGAGGCGCCGGTACGCTGGGAGGACGGGGTGCCGCCAGACCCGGGCGGGATCCGGTTTCCGCACGTTTACGGCACGATCCCGCGAAACGCGGTGGTCGCGGTCCACGATTTCCCCGCTGGCCCGGACGGCACGCTGGCGCTGCCCGAGTCGCTTTCGGTGCGCTGACCCCTGGTTGTCCGCGGCCGGTGAAGGCCGAGGCGGAGGCAGGACAACCTTCGGGGGCGCTCATGCGTGATGGGGATGACGAGGAACCGTCGCACGACGTGGTCATCCAGGGAGGGGGCGAAACGGTGACGGCTGCCGCGCCCCTGATCGCGGAAAGCGATCCGGCCTGGACCGGCCGCCGGGTGGCTGCCGTCGCCGATTTCGGGGACTTCGTCCAGGAGGCACTGCCCGGACTGCTGCGCTACGGGCATGTGCTCACCGGGAATCCGCACGACGCCGCGGACCTCGTCCAGACCGTGCTCGAGAAGATGGGCGCCCGCTGGTCCTACGTGCAGCAGAAGACTGGCGACCCGCTCGCGTACGTGCGCCGTTCGATGGCGAACGCGCATGTCAGCCGATGGCGGCGGACCCGGCGGGAGAACCTCGTCGCGGACCTGCCGGACACCAGTCCGTGCGCGCCGCAGGATCCCTTCGAGCACGAGCCGTTGTGGCGGGCGCTGCGGGACCTCCCGCCGCGGCAGCGCACGGTGATGGTGCTGCGGTACTACGAAGGACTGTCCGAAGTGGAGATAGCCGAAGCGCTGGGCATCAGCCAGGGGACAGTGAAGAGCCAGGCGAGCAAGGCGATCGCGTCCTTGCGGACGAAACTGCGGCAGGCGGAAGGAGGCGAGGGATGAACGAGCCCGGCGAGCTGGAACAGCGGCTGCGTGCCCTGTTCGCCGACGACCGGCTGACCGTCGAGCCAGCCGACGACGCAGCGGCCGTCATCGTGGCGGGAGCGCGTCGGAGGCGCCGCCGCCAGCGGGCGTTGACTTCGGCGGCGGGGGCGGCGTGTGCGCTCGCGGTGGTTTCCGCCGGTCTGGCGGTGGTCCAGTTGCGCGGTGAGCACGCGACGGCCGACCTGTCCTCCCGCGCGGTCAGCGCGCCGACGCCGCTGGCGTCTTCGCCGGTGCCGGAGCCGACGTCCAGCGCCGCGTCGTCGGCGGAACAAGCGCCGGTCGAGCCGTCGGACACCGAGGAGAGCGACCTGCCGGTCCCGCCGGCGCGGCCGCCTCGCCACTCGACGCCGGTTCCGACTTCTCAGCCGACGTCGAAGGTCGTCGCCGGAACGCTGGTGACCGCCGACGGGCTCGGCGCGGTGAAGCTCGGCATGACCGAGAAGCAGCTCACCGACCAGGGCGTGCAGCTCACCCCGGTGAAGGAGTCGGGCAGCTGCACTTACTACGACGTCGCCGGGGCTGGGGTTCCGGCCGCTACCGCCGTCGTATCGGCGGACAAGGGCGTGGTCTCGGTGAAGCCGGACGGGGCCGCGCACACCCCGGAAGGCGTCGGCGACGGATCGTTGAAGGACCAGGTGACCTCGACGTATCCGGGCACCTCGGAATCGTCGTCCGAGCTGGTGTCGCCGACCGGAGACCAGGGCGCGTACCACTTCACGCTGAACTCGGACGGAGCGGTGCAGGGCGTCGAGGTCCGGGCGAAGGCGCAGGACTGCGCCGGCTGACCGCACCGATCGGGCGGCCGGAGAAAGAATCTCGCCGGCAGATGTCGATCCGGCCGGGTGCCGCTCGTGTAGCGGGTGCCGGGCCGGTCAGCGGTCCGCGAAAGCGGAAGGACATCTCCGATGCGTTCGATCAATGTCACCCTCAGCATCACCCTGGACGGTGTAGTGCAGGGTCTCGGCCGCCGCGACGAGGACACTCGCGACGGGTTCGACTTGGGCGGCTGGGGCAACGGCTACTCCGACGACGTCATGGCGCGGGAAATGGCGAAAGGAATGAGCCGTCCCGGGGACATGCTGTTCGGCCGGCGCACCTGGCAGGACTTCAGCGCCGCGTGGTCTGGCCGGACGGACGGGAATCCGTTCACCGCGCACATGAATCCGGCCAAGAAGTACGTCGTCTCCAGAACGCTGGCGGACGCGGACGGCTGGCAGAACTCGGTGCTGCTGCGCGGGTCCGCGGCGGAAACGGTGGCGGAGCTGAAAGCCTCGCCAGGCAACGATCTTTCCGTTATCGGAAGCGTTTCGCTGGTGCGTTCGCTGCACGCGGCCGGCCTGCTCGACCGGCTCACGCTGCTGATCCACCCGCTCACGCTCGGCCGGGGTGCCCGGCTTTTCCAGGGCCCGGCTCCGCTGACCAAGTTTTCGCTCGCCGGAAGCGTCGCGACCACGAAGGGCGTGCTGATCGCGCACTACGAACGGCGATGAGGTTGTCCACAGGCAGAAGCCCGGTTGTCCACACTGGGGACAACCGGGCTTCTGCCGAGTTTCGCTTACAGCGCGCCGCCCGCGACCGGGGGCATGCCGGAGTCCGCACCGCTGTCGCCGACAGCTTCGCGGTGCAGGAACTTCTCGATTTCGTACACGTTCTCGCCGGCCCGCTGGGCGACGGTGAGCAGCGTGGACATCTGCGAGATCTCCTCCACCTGTTCCTTGAGGAACCACTGGGTGAACTGCTCGCTGATGTAGTCGTCCTCGGCGCGCGCGGCCTTGGCCAGCGCGGAGATGTCGGCGGCGACCTCCTTCTCCTGCGCCAGCGCGAGCTCGATCAGCTCGATCGGCGCGGAGAACTCGTTGCGCACCTCGCCGGTGCCGGGGATCTCGACGTGGTGGTCGCGATCGAGCATGTACTGCACGAGCGCCATCGCGTGATTGCGTTCCTCGACCGACTGCCGGTAGAAGTGCTTCGCCAGCTGCGGCAGGTCCTCGTTGTCGAACCAGACCGCCAACGCGATGTACTGCTGAGCGGCGTTGAACTCGTTGTGGATCTGCGCCTGCAGCAGTTCGTAGAACTTGGAGCGTGGTTCTTTCTTCGTAGCGGCCATGTCCCTCACCGTACGTCAACGGCCGAATGCTTTCCACTTTGGCCTGGTGATCTACACCCCAGGAGGGCTACCATTCCTCAACAAGGAAACACTTATTTCGGTTAGCCTTCCCTTAATGATATCGAACTTATTAAGGAAAGGCTAACTTCGGCTCATCGCGGATCTCGGCGCACCGGGCAGGACATGCAGCGCGGGCCGCCGCGGCCGGAGCCCAGTTCGGAGCCGGCGATCGCCAGCACCTCGATTCCCGCGGCGGCGAGCCGTTCGTTGGTCTCCACGTTCCGCTCGTACCCCACGACCACGCCCGGGGCCAAGGCCAGCGTGTTGTTGCCGTCGTCCCACTGCTCGCGCTCCGCGGTCACCGGGTCGAGGCCGGTGTCGATCACGCGCAGCCGGTCGATCTCCATCGCTTCCGCGGCCGCTTCGAGAAATGGCGCCGGACCGGCCACTTTCACGCCTCCGTCGCCGGTCGGTTTGAGCGTGAACGCGGTCAGCGAATGGCGCGCGAGCGGATACATCACGACCGCATCGACATCGACCATCGTGCATACCGTGTCGAGATGCATCGTCGCGCGCGATTGTTCGATCGGCACCGCGACGACGGTATGCGCGAGTCCGTCGGCGAATACCGAGCGGGCCAGCGATTCCGCGCCCGCCGGGGTGGTGCGTTCGCCGACGCCGATCGCGACCACGCCGGGGGCCAGCAGCATCACGTCGCCGCCTTCGATCGGCGCGGAGTGCGCGCCGTACGCGCGGGCGGCGTGCCGGAACCGAGGGTGGTAGGCGTAAATCAGATCCAGCAGCGCGGTTTCCCGCCGGCGCGCGGGCATGGTCAACGACGAGATGGCGACCCGGTCGCCGATCCACACCGACGAATCGCGGGTGAACAGCAGATTGGGCAACGGGTCCACGGCGAAATCGTGCGGGCCGTGCATCATCCGCACCAGCGAGACGCCTTCGGCGGACGGCAGTTCTTCGAACGTCATGCCGGCCATCAGGACTTCGGCGAGCTCAGCGGCGTCGACGCTCGTCAGGTGCGACCGCAGCGAATCGGCGAGATCGTTCCCGAGCCGGCGGTTGTCCACCGCCGCGTGGACGCCGGCCGCGTGCGCGCGCTGGTCTTCCAATGCGGTGCGGAGAACGTCGGCCAGCAGCAGCACCTCGACCCCGCGTCCGCGCAGGACTTCGGCGAACGCGTCGTGCTCCTCCTGGGCCCGGTCCACCCACGGGATCGAGTCGAAGAGGAGTTGGTCGTTGTTGCGGGGAGTGAGCCTTTTGAGCTCGTTTCCCGGCCGGTGCAGCAGAACTGCCCGAAGAGGCCCGACTTCGCTGTCCACCCTGGGTGGTGCCGTCATCTCGCTCACGAACCGGAGCCTAATGAGCGGGCATCACGGGAGCCAGGAAAGCCGTCCTTTCAGCAACGAATAGCCGACGAAGGACACCACATCGAACAAAGTGTGCGCGGCGATGAGCGGCCACAGCCGGTTGGTCCGCTGCCAGAACCGGCCGAACACCAGGCCCATGACGAGGTTTCCGACGAAGCCGCCGAACCCCTGGTAGAGGTGGTAGGAACCGCGCAGCACCGCCGCGCCGAAGAGCGACGCGTTCTCGCGCACGCCCAGTTGCCGCAGCCGGGTGAGCAGATAGCCGATCACGAGCACTTCTTCGGCGAAAGCGTTGCCGAACGCGGAAAGCGTGAGCGCGATCGGCCGCCACCACGTATCGCCCAAAGTGGACGGTTGGACGGCCAGGCTGAAGCCGAGGTGGTAGGAGAGGAAGTACAGGGCGAGACCGGGGATGCCGATCAGGGCGGCCAGCCCGAGCGTGCGCAGCGCGTCGCTCTTGACGCGGCGGGTCAGGCCGATGTCGCGGAATTTCACCCCGGCACGCCACAGCAGGTAGAGGCCCAGTCCGCCCCAGGCGACCAGCTGGCCCGCGCTGAGTACCTGCTTGAGCAGATCCAGGAAGCTTGCCGCGGCCTGCGGGACGTTGAGCTGGGCCTGCTGCTGCGCCAACGGGATCGGCCGCAGCAGGGAGTCCACAAGGGACAGCAGGCTGCGGACGCCGGACAGGCCGAGGGTGATGCCGAAGACCAGCCAGAGCTCGATCTTGACCGCGCGGCGTTCGGCGGGGTCGGTGATCTCGGCGGGCGAGGCCGGGAGGGCCGGGCGGAGCCAAGAGCTGGCGGTGCTGCGCATGGACGCACGCTACCGTCGGGGTCATGCCTAGGACTATCGCCACTAACACGAAGGTCGAGCGGGACGAGCTGGTCGAGTTCCTGCGGTCGCGGCACCGGGCGATCCTGGTGACCACCCGAGCGGACGGGCGGCCGCAGCTGTCGCCGAACACCTGCGGGGTGGACTCCGAGGGGCGGATCGTCATCTCCACCTACCCGAAGCGGGCGAAGGCGGTGAACCTCCGGCGCTCGCCCGCGGTGTCCGTGTGCGTCCTGTCCGACGAGTGGAACGGGCCGTGGGTGCAGGTGGACGGGACGGCCGAGGTGATCGATCTGCCGGAGTCGGTCGAGCCGCTGGTGGAGTACTACCGGAGCATCTCGGGGGAGCACCCGGACTGGGACGAGTACCGGGAGGCGATGCGGAAGCAGGGGAAGAGCCTGATCCGGGTCACGATCGAGCGGTGGGGGCCGATCGCGACCGGCGGGTTCCCCGCGGAGCTGGCGGAAGACTGAGCGCTCTGCGCGCCGACCCGGGTTTGCTGGCTGCCCTTCACGGACGGTGCTGGCCGCGCAGGAAGGGGCAGCCCAGCAGGCGCTGGAGTTCCGTCGCCAGTTGCGGCGGGCTGTCGACCGCTTGCGAGAAGGCCAGGCGGACGTCGTGGTCGCCGGTAGGCGATTCGACGCGCAGGCGCAGGCCGTAGCGGTCCAGGCTCAGCGGCCGGATGCGGCCGGTGCGCAGCTGGTCCGGCAGGTGCCGGGCCAGCTGGTCCACGACGTCCGGGTGGTCGCTTTCCAGATGGCGCAGCCACTCGGCCTCGTAGTGGTGGAACGGGTCCGGCGGGGCCGCGCTGAACACGTGCGGGCGCAGCGAGTGGGTCCCTTCCGCATCGGCCAGCACCAGGGACGCCGGGGTCAGCCGCAGCAGCGTCACGCCGTGGCCGACGTCCAGGAGGCGGTGGTCCGGACGTTGTTCGGCGATCGAGATCGCGCGAGCGCGGGCCGAAACCGCGGTCAGCGGGCGGAGCCAGCCGGTTATCCACAGGAGGCCGCGAACTGGTTCCCGCAGCGCGACCGGGGCGTGGTCGGCGAGCTCGGCCATGACGGCGAGCTCGCCGCGCTGAGTTTGCCGGCAGGCGTGCACCATCGGGTGCTCGTCCGGCAAAAGGATGCTGACGCTGCCGCTGTGGTGCACGTGGTGCAGCACGGGTTCCACGCGCTCGGCGTCGCAGCCGGCGCGGTCGACGGTCGGCATGATCGTCGCCCGGCCTCCTCGCGTCGCGATCGTCTTGGCGCGTTCGGCCGGGTTCGGTGCGGGCGGACGGCGCACGGATGCGGGTGCCTCGGTCACGGCTCACCTCCTACTTAGGTGAGCCTAACCTGAATTGTGAGCCGAAGGGAAGAGGGCACGGGCGAATCACCAGGGCTCGTCAAAGTGTCCGCAGAACGAACTATTTTGTCCTCCTGCCGTACGCTACTAGCGTGTCGGTTGTGTCAAGCGCTGTGGAACTCACGCCCCCCGGCCCCCGTGGAATTCCTCCCCTGTTCGCGCGGCTCGTCGACGACTCGGCTCTCTTCCCGCCCGCCGACGTCGCGATGCCGGAGGCGCTGCGTGCGCACTTCGAATCGCGCGGCGGCGAGCACGCGGGGGTGCTGGGCGTTTTCCTGTGCCAGTCCTCGCGGCTGCCGGAGCTGATCACCGAGCTGATCAAGATCAAGCCCAAGGAGCCGCTGCCGCTGTCGCTGATCATCGACACCGGTCTCGGCGGCGTCCCGAAGGCGATCTCGATCGTCGAATCGCGCAGCGAACTGCTGTCGCTGCGGATGGTGGAGATGCCCGCCCCGTCCGACGTCGACGAAGTGTGGCTCGAACGGGTCTCGGAGTTCGTCCCGGAGGACGTGATCCGGGTGGTCGAGCCACGACGCGGCGTCGGCTGGCTGGACGGCGTCCGCAACGTCATCGAGCACGGCAGCTGGCCGAAGATCCGCTGCGGCGGCAAAGCGGGCGAGAACTTCCCCAGCGTGGACGAGGTCGCCGACTTCCTGTCCGTGGTCAGCGGCTCGCCAGGAGCGTCGTTCAAGGCGACGAACAGCCTGCACCGCGCCGTCCGGCACGTCGACCCGGAGACCGGCTTCACGCACCACGGCTTCTTGAACCTGCTGGTCGCGTCCGCGCGCTCCCTCTCCGGCGGTGACGTGCGCGAGGCCTTGGAATCGACCGACAGCAATGCGCTCGCCGACGAGGCCCGCGCGCTGTCCGAGCCGGCGGCGAAGGCGGTGCGGGAGCTCTTCGGCTCTTACGCGGCGGCGTCTTTCGCCGAGCCGGTGGCCGACCTGGGTGAACTCGAGCTGCTGTGAGCAGGGAGGGGTCGCTGACCCTCGACCGCGGTCTGGCGCTGCTGCAGGCAGTCGCCGACGCGGGCGAACAAGCGGCGACCATCTCTGAGCTCGCGACGACCATCGGCGCGAGCCGGGCGGCGGTGTACCGGCTGCTGGTGCCGCTGACCGAACGCGGCCTGGTGTGGCGGGACGGCACGAAGGTGCGACTTGGCGTCGGGGTGCTGCGACTGGCCGGACAGGTGCTGCCGCAGCTTCGCGAAGCAGCCCGGCCGGCGCTGCGGGACCTGGCCGAGCAGGCAGGCGCGACCGCGCACCTGACCGTCGCGCAGGGCGATCACGCGCAGGCGGTAGCGGTGGTCGAGCCGTCTTGGACGAGCTATCACGTGGCGTACCGGGTCGGCAGCAGACGCGGCCTGTCCTCCGGTGCGGCCGGCCGCGCGATGGCGTTGCGGCCGGGAGACACGAAACGGTGGGCGACATCGACGAGCGAGCTGGAAGCGGGTGCGTCCGGGATCGCCGCGCCGGTGCGCGGGGTACCCGGGCTGCGGGCGAGCGTCGGCGTGATCTCGCTGGAGCCGCTGGACTCGGCCCAGATCGGGCCGTTGACAGTGGAAGCGGCCGGGAAACTCGCGGTGTTGTTGGCGCCGGCTCCGCCGTCGCGGGCGGGATCGTTTTCAGGCCGGCGTCTGGATTGAGCGGCGCGCCCAGCCCGGGGGGCTGATCACGCCGCTCAATCCAGGCGTCGGCGCGATCCCGCGGTGGGTGGCTAGCGGCGCGAAGCGGCTAGTAGTGGGCGGACCATGGTGAGCAGCAGTGCCAGGTCCACGGTGAACAGCAGCCGCTCGAACAGTCCCAGCGTCACTTCCTGGTGCGCCGGCCCGGTGATCAGGGTGAAGACGAACCCACCGAGGACCACGGCCACGCTGGCGAAGCTCGCGACGGCCAGGCGGCGGATCGTGGTGCGGCGCGGTTCCCAGGGGCAGGACCGGCCGCCGCGGCGGGTCAGGAGCCAGGCTGCGGTCGGCAGGGCCAGGAACGCGGTCAGTGCGGCGGCGTTATGGAGCTGGCCGTCGAACGAGCGGGCTTGGCCGTCCGGGTCGACCGGGACGGTCGCGCAGATCGTCAGGCCGGCACACCAGACGCCGAGCAGCGCTACGACGGCAGGCGAGCGGCGGGCCTTGACGAGGCCGGCCAGCAGGGCCAGCGAGCCCAGCGCGAGCGCCAGGCACATGACGGCGAACAGTCGCGCGGCGGAGTGGCCGCCGAGGCGGCCGTAGACGTACTCCGACAGCGTCTGCCAAACCGGGCTGATTTGCGCGGAAAGCCGCAGATGCAGATCGGTCGCGATGACCACTGCCAACCCGATGCCGGCGAGCGCGAGACGGCCGTGCACTGGCGACACGGCGGCGCGAGACTCGGTCGGCACGGGAACTCCTCGACGGTCCTGGCGGAGGCCAAGGCGTCACCAGGGGTTCACCTCGTCCTCGTTCGGGGGTTCCGAAAAGGTTACCTGGCGTTCCTGTGAAACGGCGGTTACCAGAGCAGCTGGGTCGCCGCGAACACGGCGAACCCGGCGAAAACGAACCCCGCGGACCGCTGGATCAGCTTCGGCCGGATCCGGCTGCGGAGCTTCGCGCCGATGAACACCGCGAGCCCGGCGACCGACACCAGCGCGACGAACGCGCCGACGCCGACCGCGAACGGGTTGCCGAGGCGGGCCACCAGCCCGGCCGTGGCGAGCTGCGAGGCGTCGCCCCACTCCGCGGCGAAGAGCACGCCGAACGAGGTGAGCGCGGACCGCAGGAAGGTCGCCGGGCCCGCACCGGAGCGCGACGCGTCCTCGCCGGCCTCGTCGCCCTGGCGGAAGCCCTCACGCAGCAGCAGCGCGGCGCCGACCCCGAACATCGCGGCTACCAGTACCGAAACGACGGTGTCCGGCAGGAGCGTCAGCAGGCTGCCGAAAGCGACCGCGATCACGCATTGCAGGGCGAACGCGACGGACACCCCGGCGAATACCGGCCAGGCGCGGAAACGGGTTGTGAGAACGAGGGTGGCGACCAGTGTCTTGTCCGGCAGTTCGACGGCCAGGACCAGGCCGAACGCGGTGAACATGGCGATGAGCGCAGGAGACATGAGCTGGTGGTCACCCCTTTCACTGCAACGATAAAGGAACCGTTCAGAAAGCCGCAAGATGATGGGGTTTGCGAATTGCCCGGTGCGGTTGTCGGAATACTGGTAATGGGGCCGCCGGAGAATAATGTTCGGCATGCCGAATTCTGTTTTCCGGCTGCGGTACGGTGCGGGCATGTCTGCTGACCACGTCGTCGTGCTCACCACCGTCGACTCCGAGGCTGCTTCCCGCACCATCGCCGCGAGCGCCGTCGAGGCCCGGCTGGCCGCGTGCGCGCAGGTGGTGGGGCCGATCACCAGCGTGTTCCGATGGGAGGACGAGGTGCAGACGGCGACTGAGTGGCGGATCGAGTGCAAGACGCCCGCGGACCGGGCCGGTGCGCTGGAAGAGTTTCTGAAGGTGCGGCATCCCTACGACCTGCCGGAGGTCGTCGTCCTGCCGATCACCGGCGGCAGCGCGCGATACCTGGCGTGGCTCGTGGCGGAGACCCGCTGACCCGACCGGGGGAAGTCCGGACCCGCGGACCGGCCAGCGCGAGGTTCGACCAGGTCAGCGGGACGTTGGTCCTGGGTTGATCAGGACGTGTTGAACTGGCTGCCGCGTGCTCGCGCACGGAGGATCGGACAGGTGGATGTCCTTGAGCTCGCGCGGTGGCAGTTCGGCATCACCACCGTCTACCACTTCCTGATGGTCCCGCTGACCATCGGACTATCCGTGCTGGTCGCGGCGATGCAGACGGCCTGGGTGCGCACCGGCCGGCCGCGGTATCTCAAGATGACGAAGTTCTGGGGCAAGCTGCTGCTCGTCAACTTCGCCATGGGCGTGGTCACCGGAATCGTGCAGGAGTTCCAGTTCGGGATGAGCTGGAGCGCCTACTCCCGGTTCGTCGGCGACGTGTTCGGCGCGCCGCTGGCCATGGAGGGGCTCGTCGCGTTCTTCGTCGAGTCGACCTTCCTCGGGCTGTGGATCTTCGGCTGGGACCGGCTGTCCAAACGCGTACACCTGGCCTGCGCCTGGGCGTTTTCGCTGGCCACGATGGCTTCGGCGTACTTCATTCTCGCGGCGAACTCGTGGATGCAGCACCCGGTGGGCGTCGAGTTCGTGAACGGCAAGCCGACCATGAACTCGATCGGCGCGGTGCTCACGAACAACACCGCGCTCGCCGCGATCCCGCACACCCTGGCCGGCGCGTTCTCGGTAGCCGCGGCGTTCCTCGTCGGCGTGGCCGCCTGGCACCTGTGGCGGCGACGAGCGGAGAAGACGGACGAGCATCGCGACGTCTGGCGCTCGTCGCTGCGCCTCGGCGGCTGGGTCGGCATAGCGGCGTTCGCGGTGCTGGCGATCACCGGCGACGCGCAGGGCAAGCTGATGTTCGAGCAGCAGCCGATGAAAATGGCGTCGGCGGAAGCCCTGTGCCACACCGAGAAACCGGCGAGCTTCTCGATCATCGCGATCGGCGACGTGGCAAACGCCAACTGCGAGGACGTCAAGACGTTCAACGTTCCCGCGCTGCTGTCTTTCTTGGCGCACAACGACTTCTCGACCGAGGTCAAGGGCGTGGAGAACCTGGTTTCGGAGTACCAGGCGAAGTACGGCACGACCTACCCGAACGACCCGGCGCTGGGCGAGCTGGCCGGCAAACCGATCGACTACGTGCCGAGCCTGCCGGTGACGTACTGGGGCTTCCGGATCATGATCGGCTTCGGCGCGATCGGCGCCGGCATCGGCGTGCTGGCCCTCTGGCTCACCCGCCGCGGCCGGATTCCGCGCGGACGCTGGTTCCCGCTGCTGGCGCTGGCCGGTATCGCGACGCCGTTCATCGGCAACAGCGCGGGCTGGATCTTCACCGAGATGGGCCGCCAGCCGTTCGTGGTGGCGCCGAACCCGACGGGCGTCGAGGGCATGTGGATGTTCACCGCGCAAGCGGTGTCGAAGCTGACCGTCGGCGAGGTGTGGACGTCGCTGATCGCGCTGACGCTGCTGTACGCGGTGCTGGGCGTGGTGGAGCTGTACCTGATGCGCAAATACATCCGGGGCGGGGTGGACGCGGTCATGCCGCCCGCTCCTCCGGCCGGCTCTTCCGACTCGAGTTCAGGTGATGATTCCGATGACCAGGCGCTTTCGTTCGCCTACTGACCCGGTGGAGCGGGCCGGGGTGCCGCCGACAGACCCGGAGGGCCGGGCCTTGGCGCGGTCCGCTCCACTGGCCTGGATTCGCGGCGCGTGCGCAGCAGCCGCTCCGCGACCAGTCGCCCCACCGACAGCGCCGACCGCCCCGCAGACAGCCCCCACCCGCCACGGGGGGACGCCCCGCACCCAGCGTAGTCGGAGTGTCGCCCTCGCGGGTTACCCACAGCTGATCTGTGGACAACTCGTCGGGTTGTGGATAACTCAGGGCCAGGGTGGGGACAACACGGTGGTCGATCGGACAGTGCCGGCCGGTGCCGGGCGAGGGGAACGGGCATGACACTCGAAACGCTGTGGTTCGCGATCGTCGCTCTGTTCTGGCTCGGGTACCTGTTCCTCGAAGGGTTCGACTTCGGCGTCGGCATGCTCCTGCCGATCCTCGGGAAGACGAACACCGAACGGCGCGTCCTGGTCAACACCATCGGGCCGGTCTGGGACGGCAACGAGGTCTGGCTGATCGTCGCGGCCGGCGCGACCTTCGCGGCCTTCCCCGGCTGGTACGCGTCGCTGTTCTCGGGGGCCTACCTTCCGCTGCTGGTCGTCCTCATCGCGCTGATCGGGCGCGGCGTCGCGTTCGAGTACCGCGGCAAGGTCGACTCCGAACGCTGGCGGCGCACCTGGGACCGGGTGATCATGATCGGTTCGTGGATTCCGCCGCTCGGCGTCGGGCTGCTGCTCGCGACGACCGTGCTCGGCCTGCCGCTGGACGCACACGGCAACCGCGTCGGGTCCCCGTTCGAGTCGGTTCGGTGGGACACCCTGCTCGGCGCGCTCGCGATCGTCGGGTTCTCGCTCGTGCACGGCACGGCCTTCCTCGCCCTCAAGACCAGCGGTGAGCTGCGGGAACGTGCCCGGATGCTGGCGCTGCGCATCTTGCCGGCCGGGCTGCTCCCGCTGCTCGCGTTCCTGATCGTCGTCCAGGTCCGCGAGGGCAAGGTGTGGACGCTCGTCACGCTGGTGATCACCGTTCTCGCCGCGGCGCTGGCGTGGCTGCGGCTCTACGTCGACCGCGACGGGCAGGCGTTCGCCGCGCTGGCGGTCGTGATCACCGCGGCCGCGATGACCTTCTTCGGCGCGCTCTACCCGAACGTTCTGCCCTCGACCCTCGACCCGGCGCATTCGCTGACCGTCGCGAACACCGCGGTCAGCCACTACACGCTGACGGTGATGACCTGGGTCGGCGCGTTCGGCGCGCCAGCGGTGCTGATCTATCAAGGCTGGACCTACTGGGTGTTCCGCAAGCGCATCGGCGTGCAGCACATCCCCGCGGTGCACGCGCCATGACGCAGCTTCCCGGTCGCGCACCCCTTTCCGCCACGGTGTCCACAATGGACCCAGTGCGGCCGGGAAAGGGTCCGCTCGGCGCGTTCTCGGCCCTCGGGCCGGCCGCGCGCCGAGCGTTGACCCTGGTCGCGGCGCTGTCCTTCGGCAACGCGATTTTCCTTGTCGGACAAGCTTTTCTGCTGGCGGACGTGCTCGCGTCCATTGTCGCTCGGGGATTCGGGGGAAGCACCGTCCAGCTGACTGTCCTGTGCGCGCTCGTCGTGGGCCGGGCCGGCACCAGCTGGGCGGTGCGAGTGGTCTCCGCGCGCGCCGCCGCCACCGCACAGCGCGATCTGCGCGCTCGCGTCGTCGACCACGCGCTGCGACTCGGCCCGGAATGGCTGGCCCGGCGCGGATACGGCGAGTTGACGACCCTGGTGACCCGCGGCCTCGACGCGCTCGACGCCTACTTCCGCGAGTACCTCCCGGCACTCGTCACCGCCGCGGTCGTGCCGATCGCGGCCGGCGCGGCGATCCTGTGGGCGGACTGGCCGTCGGCGGCGATCATCGCCGCGACAGTGCCGCTCTTGCCGCTTTTCGCCGTCCTGGTCGGAAAGTTCACCGCGGACCGGGTTTCCGGCGCGACGGACGCGGTGCACCGGATGTCGGGCCTGTTGCTCGAACTCGTGCGGGCGTTGCCGGTGCTCACCGCGTTCCGGCGGGCCGAGGCGCAGGGCGAAACGGTGCGGAAGCTGTCCGAACGGCATCGCCGCGCGACGCTCAAGACGTTGCGAGTCGCGTTTTCCTCGGCGTTTGTGCTGGAACTGGTCGCGACGCTGTCGGTCGCGCTGATCGCGGTCGTCATCGGCGTCCGCCTCGTGTCCGGTTCGCTTCCGCTGGGCATTGGCCTAGGGGTGCTGATCCTCGCTCCGGAGTGCTACCAGCCGATCCGCGCGGTCGGCGCTGCTTTCCATGCGAGCGAGGACGGCGTCGAAGCGGTACGGCGGGTCACGGCGATTCTCGCGGAGCCGGTCCCGGCGGAAGGGACGCGGATCGCGCCCGGTGGATCGTTGGTGGTGTCCGGCCTCAAGGTCGCCCGGCGGGGTGGTTTCGCCCCGGACGGCGAGAGCTTCTCGGTACGGCGCGGCCAGACGGTTTGGCTGCGAGCGCCCAGCGGCGGCGGCAAGTCCACCACGCTGGCGGCGCTGCTCGGGTTTGTCCCGTCCTACGACGGGACCGTTCGGGCCGGGGACGTTCCGCTTGCCGAAGCCGACCTGGAACGGTGGCGCGGCGGCATCGCGTGGGTCCCGCAGACGCCGGTCTTCAGCGGCGGCACGGTGCGAGAAGAACTGATCGAGACCGGACCGGAAGTCGACGTCGTGCTCGGCGAACTGGCCTTGACCGGGCTCGCCGACCGGCCGGTCGATCAGCTTTCGGTCGGACAGCGGCAACGCGTCGCGGTCGCGCGGGCCCTGCTGCGGGTCCACGCCGGCGCGTGGTTGCTGCTGCTCGACGAGCCGACCGCGCACCTGGACGACGTGAACGCCCGGCGCGTGCTCGAAGCTGTCGAAAGAGCTGTGGATAACGGTGCGGCGGCAGTGATCGCCGCACATGAACGGTCGGCCGCGGTCACTGTCGAGGACGAACTGCCGGCTCCGGTCCGACAGTCCACTTCAGACAGCGCGGCAGCGAGAACGCTTTCGTGGCGGGTGTTGCTCGACCGACGGCTGTTTTCCGGCGCGCTGCTGGGGTCGATGGCGCTGCTGGCAGGGATTGCGCTCACTGCGACTTCCGGCTGGTTGATCGCGAAAGCGTCGCTGCAGCCGCCGATTCTGACCTTGACGGTCGCCGTGGTCGGGGTGCGTGCGTTCGGACTTGGCCGGGCCGGGCTGCGGTACGTCGAACGGCTCGTGACTCACGATGCGGCGTTCCGGATCGCCGGTCGGCTTCGGGTCCGGCTGTGGGCGGCACTGGTGCGGCTGGGGCCGGCGCGGAGCCTCGAAGCAGGCGAGAGCCAGCGGCGGTTGGTGACCGACGTCGACACCGTGCGGGATCTGTTGCCGCGGGTGGTTTCGCCGCCGATCGTGGTCGGGCTGGTCGCGATTGGGGCGATCGCGGTGCAGACGGCGGTGCTGCCGGCGGCAGGTCTGGTGCTCGCGTCGACCGTGCTGGTGGGACTGGTCGCGCCGATGCTGGCGCTGCGGTTGGAGCGGCGGGCGACGTCGGCGCTGGCGGCCGGACGACGTGATGTCGCTGCGCGGGTTTTGGTGCTTTTCTCGTCGTCGGCGGAGTTGCTTGCCTACGGGAGGGCGGCTTCGCGGCGCGCGGCGTTGGCCCGTACGGACACTCGGCTGGCCGCCGACACCCGGCGGCAGGCGGTTGGCGCGGGCGCGGCGGACGCGTTGATCGCGCTGGCGACTGGGCTGGCCACAGTGCTGTGCACCGTGCTGGCCGCGGGAGCGGTCGCGCGGGGGGAGTTGCCAGGAGTGATGGCACCGCTGCTGGCGCTGGTGCCGTTGGCGTTGGCGGAGGTGCTGGCGCTGCTTCCGCCGGCGGCAGTGCATTGGGACACGCTGCGGGCGGCGCGAGAGCGGCTTGGTGCGGTGGTGGCGGCTGCCGAGGGGACGAAGGCCGGTGGACTGGCTGGCTCGGCAAGTGCTGTTGAGGCTGGCGCGGTCCTGCCCGGTCAACCCGCAACGGGCGGTGCGTTCGGCACCGAGGAATCGCTGGCTGCGCGCAGCCAGGCGGGCGACGCCGAGCCGGACCGGCCGGTCGCGATTCGGTTGCGCAACGCCGACCTCGGCTGGCCGGGCGGCGACGCGGTACTGAAGGGCGTCGACCTGACGGTTCCGGCGGGTGCCTACGTCGCGGTTGTGGGACCGAGCGGGGCTGGGAAGTCGACGTTGATCGCGGCGTTGCTCGGGTTCCTTCAGCCGCGGGTCGGCGAGGTGGTCGTGCCGGAGCGGGTGGCGTGGGCACCGCAGGAGCCGATGTTGGTGTCGACGACGGTGGCGGAGAACTTGCGGCTCGCGGATCCTCGGGCGGAGGTCGAGGACTTGCGGCGGGCGCTCGATCAGGCGCAGTTGCCCGAGCTCGACCTGAAGACCGTGCTGCACAGCGCGGGGGCCGGGTTGTCCGGCGGGCAAGCGCAGCGGGTCGCGCTGGCACGGGCGTTGCTGGGGGCGCGATCGGCGGAGCTGGTGTTGCTGGACGAGCCGACGGCACACCTGGACGAGCCGACCGCACGGGCGTTGCGGCAGAGCTTGCGCACGGAACTCGCTGGTCGGACGGTGGTGCACGTAACGCACAATGCGGACGAAGAGGTGGAAGCGGACGTCGTGTTCGAGGTCCGGGACGCGTCCGTAGTGCGGCGGGCTTCGCCGCGGGTCGCGGCGTGACGGAGGGTTGTTGGTGACGGTCACGATTTCGGGTCTGGGGCGGGGAGCCGCGCTAAGGTCGGAGTTGCTTATGGACCCGACACTCGCCGCGCGCGCCCT
Organism: Amycolatopsis benzoatilytica AK 16/65; assembly: GCF_000383915.1. NCBI lineage: Bacteria > Bacillati > Actinomycetota > Actinomycetes > Pseudonocardiales > Pseudonocardiaceae > Amycolatopsis > Amycolatopsis benzoatilytica. The sequence continues at coordinate 6,828,834 of NZ_KB912942.1, read as the reverse complement.
CTCCGCGGCCACGGAGATCACCAGCACTGCGCTGTCCGGAGATGACCCGGAGGGAGTGCTGGAAACGGTCGTGGCCAGGGCCGTCGAGCTGGCGGACGCCGATCTCGGGCTGGCGATGGTCAGCGCGGACGACGGCCAGGTGGTGGTCGAGGCGGCATATGGGGTCAGCGAGGTGCTCGCGAAGGTTCCGGACGGCGCCGCGGTGCTTCGGGGCACCGAGGCTGCCGATGGCGCGGCGACCAAGGTGATCGAAGGTGCGCCGGTCGGCGAGTTGCGCGGGTTGACGCTGGAGGCGGGCTCGGCGGCGGGCCGGGTGGCGCGCGGCAGCGAGCCGATCGCGGCGGACAACTTTGTCGTCGATCCGCGTACTGCGCCGTATGTGCCGGACGAACTGCGCGGGTACGGGCCGTTCGCGGCAGCGCCGTTCGGGTCCGGCGGACGCGTGCTCGGCGCGTTGACGGTCTATCGGCGGCAAGGCAGGGAACCATTCTCGGCGGGAACGGTCGAGATGCTCGCGGCGTTCGCGGCGCAGGCCGGCGTGGTGCTGGCGCTCGCGGAGGGAGCGAACGCCCGGCATCGGGTGACGCTGTATCAGGAGCGCGAGCGGATCGCTCGCGAGCTGCATGACGTGATCGTGCAACGGCTTTACGGCACCGGGATGCAGCTGGACCGCGTTCGGCGCAACATGCGGAAGCGCTTCGCGCAGGCGGACGGGGCCCGGCTGTCGGACGCCATCGACCAGCTGGACCAGACCATTGAGGAGATCCGCGGCACGGTGCGCGCGTTGCGTTCGCCGGAACCGCGACACGATACCGGTACGCCGACGGATCTCGCCGAGTCCGCGCGCGGGGAGGTGCGGATCGCCGGGGAGCTGCTCGGTTATCCGCCGACGTTGGAGCTGTCCGGCGAGTTCGCGGATATTCCGGCGGAACGTGCCGACCACATCCGTGCGGCGTTGCGGGAAGCACTGTCCAATGTGGTCCGGCATTCCGGGGCCAGCGAGACCCGCGTGACGCTCACCCGCGACGCGGAGGGCGTGAAGTTGCGCGTGCGCGACAACGGATCCGGTGTGCCGCAAGGCGTCGCTACCCGAGGGCTGCGGCATCTCGCCGAACGTGCGGACGCCGCGGGCGGACGGTTCTTCCTGAATTCGTCGCCGAGTCTGGGGACGTTGGTCGCGTTTGACCTGCCCTTGAAGTGATCGCCCGCGACTGCCGCGGCAGTGCTGGCGGCGGCTGTCGCCGAACCGTCGGCATAGCAGCGGATGTCGCGGGTACCGCCTCGGCGTTTGCCGGGCATCTGCATCGCCGGACGGACCTCGTTGATTGCCTCGTCGAATGTCCATGATGCGCAGGCTGCAGTGCGCGCAATTCGGAGGCTGTCCTGCAATGCAGATGCCGTGCCGCCACAACCACCACAAGCCGTCATGACGGTGCCGCCACTGCGGCACCGTGGCCGCGCGTTGTGAACCCACCGCTGTGAACACACCGCGCATCAAGGGATTTCCCTGAAATCACCGATGAGCGACCGGGAAATCGCTGCCGTATCGAGGAATTCAGCCCTCGCGAGTCATCAAGACACACTCCTTCCGCATCGCCAACGTCGCTGCCCCCCAAGTTCGCCACCCATGATATCGACAGATCGAACATCCATTCGGCACTCAATGAGGTGAATCAGCCTGCTCTGGCCCGCTACCCACAGCTCCGGCCGAGCCGAAAAGGACCCCGTCCGCAGCAACGCGGACGGGGTCCGGACAGAAAATCGGACAGAATCAGTCGCGGGCAGCGAAGAACGTCCGCAGGTCCCCGGCGAGCAGCTCGGGCCGCTCCATCGCGGCGAAGTGGCCGCCCTCCTCGAACCGGCTCCAGTGCACGATGCCGGTGTTGTCGCGTTCGGCGAAGGTCTTGATGGTCTGGAAGTCGTCCTTGAACACCGCCACCCCGGTCCGCGCGGCGCTCACCTGCGGTTCGGCCTGTGCGCGGGCGTTCTCCAGATAGCTGCGGCTCATCCCGGAAGCGGCATTGGCGAACCAATTCACCGTTACCTCGAGCAAGATCGTTTCCAGCGGCACCAGGGAAGTCCCGTTGCCGAACGAGGCGAACAGCTCGCTGTAGGCCAGCAGGCCGATCGGGGAATCGCTCAGCCCCGCCGAAATCGTCTGCGGGCGGGACGCGTTCATCGTCTGGTAGCCACCGACCGACTGGAACCATTTCAGGTGCTCCAGTCCCGCGTAGTCGGACGGCTCGAGCCGCGAGAATTCTTCCGGGTCGCCGGACGGGAACGAGAACAGCTGCAGGACGTGCAGGCCGAGAAAACCGTCGGGATTCAGCAGGCCGAGTTCGCGGGCGACCATCGCGCCGTTGTCCGAGCCGTGGATTCCGTAGCTTTCGTAGCCGAGCCCGCGCATCAGCCGGTCGTAGGCGGCGGCGACCCGCGCGAGCGTCCAGCCGGCTTCGGCGACTGGCTGCGAGAAGCCGTAGCCGGGAGCGTCCGGAACGACCACGTCGAAGGCGTCCTCGGCGCGGCCGCCATGCGCGACCGGGTCGACGAGCTGGTCGATCAGGTCCAGGTAATCGACCGACGAGCCGGGGTAGGTGTGCGCGAGCAGCAGCGGGGTGGCGTTCGGGTGGGCCGAGCGGACGTGGATGAAGTGGAAGTTCTGCCCGTCGATCTCGGTGGTGAAGTGCGGGAACGAGTTGATCCGCGCCTCGGCGGCCCGCCAGTCGAAGGCGCGCCACGCCTCGATCGCCGTCCGCAGGTAGGAGTTCGGGGTGCCGGCGTCCCAGTCGTCGGTCGGCGAAGGCTGCGGCAGCCGGGTGCGGGCGAGGCGGTCGTGCAAGTCCGCGAGCTCGGCATCGGTGATCTCGACGGTGAAGGGGCGAAGGGTGAGGGAGGCGGCTGCGTTCGTCATGAGAAGGACACTAGGAGTCTATTAGGTAGGATTAGTTCCTAATAGCTGAAGGAGTTTTGGATGGCCGATCCGACTGCCCGGTTGCTGGCGTTGCTAGCGCTGCTTCAGACCGCGAACGGGCGGAGTGGCCGGGAGCTGTCCGAGCGTCTGGAGGTCTCGCCTCGGACCATCCGCAACGACGTCGAGCGGCTGCGCGAGCTGGGCTATCCGGTCGAGGCGACCCGCGGGAACGTCGGCGGCTACCGGCTCGGTGCGGGCGGGAAGCTGCCGCCGTTGCTGCTGGACGACGAGGAAGCAGTCGCGGTCACGGTCGGATTGCAGGCCGCAGCAGGCATTTCCGGAGTCGGCGAGGCAGGGAAGCGGGCGCTCGCGAAGCTGGAGCAGGTGCTGCCGGCCCGCCTGCGACCCACGCTCGACGCGTTGAGCTCGACCATTGACCGCGGGCCGGAGAACGTCGGCACCGACGCGCCTGATCCGGAAGTCGACGCCGCGGTGCTGAGGGAGATCGCGCGGGCGATCCGGCACCTGGAATGGCTTCGCTTCGACTACGCGGACGAGCTGCGGCTGGTCGAGCCGTACCGGCTGCTCAGCTGGCAGCGCCGCTGGCACCTGGTCGCCCGGGATCCGCAGGACGGCAGCTGGGGAACCTACCGCGTCGATTTGATGTCGCCGCGAATGCCGACGCGCCGCCGATTCGAGCCGAATCCCTTGCCCGGCGGGGATTACACCGCGTTCGCGATGCGCACGATCGCCGCCAGCGGCTGGCTGGTGCACGCCCGGCTGCGCATCGACGCCCCGGCGGAGCGGGTGCTGGCGCGGATCAACCCGACCGTCGGCGTCGTCGAACCCATCGACGAGCAGCACTGTGTACTGGTCACCGGCGCGGACAGCCTGGACACGGTCGCGGCCTACATCGGAATGCTGATGATGGACTTCACCGTCGAATCGCCGCCGGAGCTGATCCCGCGGCTGCGGCTGCTGTCCGAACGCTACGCGCGCGCCGTCGCTGGCAGCTGATTCACTTGCCGCGCCGGGCAATCCACGCCGCGGCTTGCGTGCGACGCTGCATCCCGAGCTTCGCGAGCACCGACGTCACGTAGTTCTTCACCGTCTTCTCGGCGAGAAAAAGCCGTTCGGCGATCTCCCGGTTCGACAGTCCCTGCCCGATCAGTTCGAGCACATCGCGTTCGCGGTCGGTGAGCGTGGACAGCTCGTCGGTCGGCGGATGACGCAGCTTGTCGAGCACTCGGGCGGTGCTGACCGGATCGAGCAGCGAATGCCCAGCCGCCACCTCGCGGACCGCGTTGACCACGTCCTGACCGCGGACCTGCTTGAGCAGATAGCCGGAAGCACCCGCCATGATCGCGCCGACCATCGCTTCTTCGTCGTCGAACGCGGTGAGCATCAGGCAGGCCGGCGGATTCGGCTTCGAACGCAGCTCACGGCAAAGGGTGATGCCGTCGCCGTCGCCGAGGCGGACGTCGACAACGGCGACGTCCGGTTCGACGTGCATGGCCACCGCGAGGGCCTCTTCGACGCTGCCGGCCTCGGCGACGACCTCGAGGTCGGTTTCGTCGCTGAGCAGGTCACGCAGGCCCCGCCGGACGAGTTCGTGATCGTCTACGAGCAGCACCTGGATCGGCATCTGTCCAGGTTACGGGGTGTGCGACGGCACGGCCGCCGGTGGTGCGCCAGGACACTGGACAAGGGCAGCCGCCCCGCCGGGCTCACCGCACCAGCGGAGGGAACCTCTTCTCGTTCCGATCCACCTTCGCGTTCGCCGCTTCCAGCAGGTCGACGCCCAGGACGTCGGCCAGGCGGACCAGGTACACCAGCACGTCGGCGATTTCATCCCGCACGTTGAACTCGCGGGTCTCGTCCGCTCGCCAGTCCGCCGATTCCTCCGGGGTCAGCCACTGGAACAGCGCGGTCAGCTCGCCGACTTCGCCGGACAGGGCCATGGCCAGGTTTTTCGGCGTGTGGAACTGCTCCCAGTCCCGGGCGGCGGCGAAGTCGCGAAGGCGCTGGGTCAGGGCGTCGAGGGTCATCGGTTTTGCCTATCACGGGTTGGGCCGAAAAGACTACGCCGTTGGCCTACTCGCGGGTTACGAGCGATACGGCAGACTGTCCGGGTGAGCGTCCCCGACCTGGTCGAATACACCGCGAAGATCGGCGCGGTACTCGATACTGTGCGGCGGCTGCTCGACGCGGGCAGCAGCGCCGATCTCGCGCCGCTCGCTCGCCGGGCGGTGGACGACATCGTGCGCATGTCCGAGGAGCACCCGGAGCTGGGCGGGCGGCTCGACGAGGCGATCGCGCTGTACGCGCGGGCCTGCGCGGCTCGGCCGCCGGAGCCGGTGGAGCTCGCGGAGTGGCTGCTCGCGGCGGCGTTCGCGGGGCGGTCGATCCGGCTGGCGGACTTCGCGGCGGCGCTCGGGGAGGCCGGGACCGCTAGGATCAAGTCCACTGTGGACAAGGTGCTCGCGGACGCGCCGGAGGGGGAGCGGCGGGAGATCGCGGAGCGGCTGCTGGAGGAGGTGGCCGAGGTCAGCGGGGATGTGGACGGGCTGGTCGCCATTCTCGCCGCCAAGCCGCCTCGGGTGGACGTGAGCCTCCGGATCGTCCGGGTGCTGCGGGCGGCGGGACGGCACAGCGAGGCGATCGCGTACGCGGCGCGGGCGCGCACTCCGCGGCAGGATCGCCAGAAGACGCAACCGCAGCCGGAACCGCAACCGCAGCCGGAACCGGAACCGGAACCGCAGCCGCAGCCGCAGCCGGAGCCGGAACCGGTGCCGGAACCGCCCAAGGGAGAAGAGCGGGAAAAGCCGGAAGAGACCATTTCGGAGTATCGGGACCGGATCGCGGAGCTGATCGCGCACAAGGACGCGGCCTCCTACCAGGAAGCGGCGCAGTGCCTCAAGAAGCTCCGCACCCTGCACAAACAAGCGGGCACGGCGGCGGAGTTCACCGGCTACGTCGCCGAGCTGGTGAACGTCCACCGCCGCAAAACCCGGTTGCTGGCGGAGATCCGGGCGGCCCGGATCGCGCTGCCGAAGACCTAGCTTGCTCGGGATCGTTGTCTTTGTTCGGCCTTGTCGCCGACGAGTTTCGTGATGTCGGTCTGGGCGCGGCGACCCAGGTCCGTGAAGGGACCCTTGAGGGAATCTGAGTTCGGGAAGGGGCCCCTCACGGCAGTCCGCCGTAAGCGGACCGAATCACCCGACCTGGATCAGCGCGGCGCGGTAGGCATCCGGGTCGTAGTCGAGCTGGTCGTCTTCCTCGGATTCGGTCAGCTGTCCTTCCAGGACGGTCACCAGCCGGGCCAGCACCTCGGCGCGGGAGAGTTCCTGCGCGAGCAGGCGCTGCGCGGCGGTCCACACCTCGGCCGGCTCGTCGTCCCACAGCTGGTCCACAATGGACGTTTCGAGTGCGAGCCGGAGGCCGTCGGCGCCGTCGAACTCTTCCGAGGCCAGCGATTCGTGGTACTCCGGGTGGTCGCCGATCACCAGCAGCCTGCGCTGTTCCGGGTCGCCCGGGTCCAGGTCGGTGAGTTCCTCGTCGCCGATCACGGTGGAGGTGTCCGGCACCGCGAACTGCCGCCGCGCCACCACTTCCAGCGCTTCGTCGGCCGATTCGGTGCCGTCGAGGTACTCGCTGAAGTCGTCGTCCTCGTCCTCGGACAGGTACTCGCCGAGGTACTCGGTGACCTCTTCGAGCAACGCGGCCGTCGCGACCTCGGACAGCCCAGCGCGGGCCGCGGCCCAGCCGGACCAGGCCAGCACGACCGGCCCGACCGTGTCCTCGTCCTCCAGCTCGTATTCGCCGTCCAGCAGCGCTTCCAGGAACCGGGCCAGCTTCTCCGGGCCGACGCGCAGCGGGTGCGCCGGCTCGGTGCGGCAGCCGTGGGCCACCAGCAGGCCGGCGATCTCCCGGGCGGCGTCGCTGTCCGGCAGCGTGGTCTCGGCGAGGAACTGCTCGACCGCTTCGGCGCGCTGCGCGTCACTCCACTCCGCGACCGGCTCGGCGGCCGCCGGTTCCGGCAGCGACCGTGCCCAGGCCAGCGCGACCGCGTGGAACCGCAGGTAGTCCTCGCCGACCTCCGGCTCCTCCAGCGCGTCGGTGGCGGCGAGGCCGGACACCAGCAGACGGTGCGCGTCGGCCGGCTCGATCTTGTCCAGCACGACCAGTTCGCCGTCCTCCTCGACCTGCGAGCGCATCTCGGCCAGCACCTCGTGCGGCTCCTCGATCACGACCAGGTCGCGCACCCGGCCGCCCTCGGTGAAGTCCAGCAGCGCGAGCAGGCCGAGCGACACGTCGCCGCGCGAGAACACACACAGCAGCGAGGATTCGTCGCCGTAGACGTCGCCGGTTCGCCAGCATTCGCCAACGGCGACCTTGCCGATCTCGGCGGCCCATTCCGGCTCCGGGATGCCCCGGCCCAGCACCACCGCGAGCGCCTCGGCGGCCGCCGAACGCTCCTGCTCGGTCTCGGCCAGCACCTTCAGCGCGGCCAGCAGCGCCGCCGCGCCCGGGGTGATCTTGCGCTGCGCGAACGCGATCAGCTCCAGGCCGAGTTCGCTGTCCGGCTCGCCGTCCACGACGACTTCCCGCCACTGCCCGACGACCTCGGAACCGAGCAGGTCGACGTCGAACGGACCGGGCTCGGCCGCGACCGCGGAGAAGTCCCGCAGCACGTCCTTGAACAGGCCGTTGACACTCGGGGCGGTGGGTAGGGAACTCTTCTTGCGCGCGCGGCTCACCGGACTCATGCAGCACATCTTGCCCGGCGCCTCTCCCGCCGGGCGGCACGGCCTCAGCTCGGGTGCTCGGCCGTGTCGCGAGCCTTCACCCGGCGCTCGCGCAGCGCGTCGTCGAAGTCGACTACGAACGCCCCAGCGGCCATCGCCACCAGCAACGTCAAGCCCAGTACCGCGCCGATCCACGTCAGGACGAGAGTGAGCATCGTGGCCTCCTCCGCAGGTCAGTGCGCCCGGTTTGCTCTGTTCAGGGTCGCTCGGCAGACCCCGCACGGGTATCGGCCAACCGGTTACGAAGACCCTGGCCGATCGGTCAGAAACCCCGGCACGAGAGAGTGCCGGGGCTGCTGAGACGCGTGGGGGTGAATCAGAGCTTGCGGAGCCGAACCCGGTTGATCGCGTGGTCGGCGTCCTTGCGCAGCACGAGCGTCGCCCGTGGCCGGGTCGGCTTGATGTTGTCCATCAGGTTCGGCTCGTTGATGGTGGTCCACAGGTGGTGCGCTTCCTCGCGGGCCTCCTCGTCGGACAGGCCGGCGAAGTGGTGGAAATGCGAGGCCGGATCGGCGAACGCGGTGTGCCGCAGCTTCAGGAACCGCTCGACATACCAGCGCTGGATGTCGTCGATGTTCGCGTCCACGTAGATGGAGAAGTCGAACAGGTCCGAGACGGTCAGGCTCGCGCCGGGCTGCAGGACGTTCAGGCCCTCGATGATCAGGATGTCCGGGCGCTCCACGACCTGCTCCTGGTCCGGCAGGATGTCGTAGGCCAGGTGCGAGTACACCGGTGCGGCCACCCGCTCGGCCCCGGACTTCACCTCGGTGACGAACCGCAGCAGGGCGCGCCGGTCGTAGCTCTCCGGGAAGCCCTTGCGGTGCATGATGCCGCGCCGGGTCAGCTCGGCGCGCGGGTAGAGGAACCCGTCCGTGGTCACCAGGTCCACCCGGGGGTGGTCGGGCCAGCGGGCGAGCAGGGTGCGCAGGATCCGGGCGGTGGTCGATTTGCCGACCGCGACGCTGCCCGCGATGCCGATCACGAACGGCACCTTGGTGCGCCGGCAGTTCTCGCCGAGGAACGTGGTGGTCGCCTCGTACAGCTGCTGGCGGCCCTTCACCTGGAGATTGATCAGCCGCGAAAGCGGCAGGTAAACGTCGGCGACCTCGGCGAGGTCGATCTGTTCCCCGAGACCGCGAAGCCGGACGAGTTCGTCCGCGGTCAACGGCAGCGGGGTGGAGCTGCGCAGCTCCCGCCACTGTTCCCGGTGCAGCTCTACGTAAGGGCTGAGTTCACGGACCCGTGGGGGCATCGCACACTCCTCGGCCGTCGCCTGCGCTGGCTCCGTTCAAGCGCTACTCGCGTAACGCCGTACTAACGGTAGGGCTTACCGCGCGTGAACGCGCTGTGATGTGTTGCACGCGCCCGGAAGCGAGTTACTGAAAGTCACCGTTCGGGCCGAAGACTTCCCGCCACGCCGCGGCCACCTGCCGGGCGCACGCGGCCGGGGCGACGCCGCCGACGCCGGTGCCGAGCCCGGGCATCGCGATGGTCCGCACCGCCGCGCGGACCGGGCCGGAATCGAGCTGGCCGCGCTGCCACTGCCGGAACACCGCGCGAGCCGCGAGGTACGGGTGCACCGTGTCTTCGGGCAGCCGTTCGCCTGGCTCGCGCATGGTCGGCGCACTGATCAGCCAAGCGGGTTCGACCTCGCCGGTCGCCACGATCACCGCCTCGCCGATCGGCAGGTCACCGCCGTAGGAAGCCAGCACCGCGCTGCGCACGCTCTGCTCGACGCCGGGGAACGCCCGTGCGTAGAGCGCGTCGACCCCGCCGCGCATCCAGCCGTGTGAATTGGCCGGACTGACCACTGCCTGGGCGCCGATGTCGAGAACCGAGCCACGGTGCACCCGGACGGCACCGCCGAACCCCGCCGCGGCTGACGTCCACGCGGCGGCGAGCGGTGCATCGACGGCGCACAGCACCAATTCCGGTGTCCGGGGCGAAACCGGCGAACCGGCCCGCCCGTGTCCGGCGTGCGTGCCCGAATCGGCGGTCACCGGTCCAGCATGGCAAAAAACGCCACTTGGCGTAACCGCCGTGGTGGCGGGCGTCCGAGTGAAAACCGCCACGTCCGCGGTCAGTAGCCTGACGGTCGTGATGCGGATCGCGTACTTCGGCCCCCAGGGCACGTTCACCGAACAGGCCGCCCGCGCGCTCGCGCCGGGCGAGGACCTGACCCCCTACGAAACGGTCCGGCTGGCGATGCAGGCCGTCCGCGACGGCGGCGCGGACGCCGCCTGCGTGCCGATCGAAAACTCCGTCGAAGGGGTCGTGCCGACGACTCTCGACGCGCTCAGCGACGGCGATCCGCTGGTCGCGGTGGCCGAGGCGATCCTGCCGATCCACTTCAGCGTGCTGACCCGGCCGGGCGGCGGCGAGGTCCGTACGGTGGCGAGCCACCCGCACGCGCTGGCCCAGGTCCGTGCCTGGCTGGAGGCGAACCTGCCGGAGGCCACCCCGGTCGCCGCGTCGTCCACCGCGGCCGCGGCGGTCGGCGTGGTCGAGGGCGATTTCGACGCCGCGGTGTCCGCGCCGGTCGCGATCGAGCACTACCCGCTGGAAGAGCTGGCCACCGGCGTCGCCGACGTGCGCGACGCGCAGACCCGGTTTCTGATGGTGCGCCGGCCCGGCCACTTGCCCGAACCGACCGGCGCCGACCGCACCTCGATCGTCGCGGCCGCCGACAACCGCACCGGGACGCTGTCCGAGCTGCTGGTCGAACTGGCCGGCCGCGGCATCAACCTGACCCGCATCGACGCGCGGCCGACCCGCAGCAACTTCGGCGAGTACCGGTTCTTCATCGACTTCGAGGGGCACCTCGCCGAGCCGCGGATCGTGGACGCGCTGAAGGCCCTGCGCCGGCGCTGCCACCTGCGGTTCCTCGGCTCGCATCCGCGGGCGGACGAGATCGCGGCGACAATCGGGCCGGGTAACGCGAACCAGGATTTCCTTGCCGCGCAGGCATGGGTCGACGCGGTGTTGAAGGGGGAGGGCGCATGAGCGCGGCTCGCCAGCGAATCATCGTTGTTCCTGCCGTCGCCGCCAGGCGAACCAGGGTGAAACTCGTCAAGGAGGCGACGGAATGAGGCTGCTGCTGGTCCGGCACGGACAGACCGAGGGCAACGTCCGCCGGGCGCTGGACACGGCGTTGCCGGGGCCGCCGCTCACCGAGCTCGGCCGAGAGCAGGCGGTGGCACTCGCGGAGCGGCTGAGGGAAGAGCCGATCGTCGCGGTGTACGCGTCGCAAGCGGTGCGCGCCCAGCAGACCGCCGCCCCGCTGGCCGAGGTGTTCGGTATCGCCGTGGAGGTGATCGAGGGCGTCAAGGAGGTCGACGCCGGCGATCTCGAGGGGAAGACCGACCTGGAGTCGATCGGGATCTACCTGCGCGTGGTCAAGGCGTGGACCGAAGGCGAGCTGGCCGTCGCGATCCCCGGCGGCGAGACCGGCCACGAGGTGCACGACCGGATGCGGCGCGCGGCCGAGGAGCTGCGGGCGAAGCACGAGGAAACCTCGCCGGACGGCACGGTGGTGCTGGTCAGCCACGGCGGCGCGATCCGGCTGGCGGGCGAATGGCTGAGCGGGAACGTGCCGGCCGAACTGGCGAACCGGGAGCTGATCCCGAACACGGAGTTCGTGGAACTGGTGACCGAGGGCGCGGGCTGGCGATGCACGACCTGGGTGGGCAGCCAAGTCTCCTGACCTGGCCTCCGGGCAGGAGCGAAAATGCGATCCGTGAAGGACCCCTTGAGGGAATCTGAGTCCCGCGAGGGGCCCTTCACGGACGTGGGAATTCGGTCGACGCGACGGTGCCTGCGACGGTCCTGGCCAGAGGCCGCTGACCAGCGAATCCCCCGCACGAGCGGCCTTGATCACTCGTGCGGGGAACACTCGCGTGAGCGGGTGCCGGGTGGGGAACTCACTAGATGCGAAGCAACCCGGTCCGGACCTCGCACGTCCTCCGGGCAAAGGTTCCACCAGCACGGGCGTTTTCCAGCACAGCGAGGCGAGTGAGATGGCAAACACGAAGAAACCGTGGTTTTCCCTGGTCTTCCTGTCCGCGGCGGGCGCGTCCGGAGCGCTGCTGCTTTCCGCCTGCGGCCAGGGCTCTCCCGGTGCCAGCGGCACCCCGACCGACGGCCCGGCCAGCAGCCCGGCCATGTCGGCGTCCTCGGCCCCCGCGTCCAGCTCGTCCGCGCCGTCCGGATCGGCCAGCAGCACGGCTCCGGCGCAGAAGCCGCCCGCCGACAACGGGCTGTGCAAGGCGGGCGACGTCACGCTGTCGCTCGGCAAGGGCGACGCTGGTGCGGGCTCGGCGTACCTTCCGCTGCTGATCAAGAACACCAGCAGTCAGCCGTGCACCATCCAGGGCTTCCCCGGCGTCTCGTACGTCGGCGGCGACAACGGACAGCAGATCGGCCAGCCAGCGACCCGCGACGGCGACAAACTCGGTCCGGTGAAGCTGGCCCCGGGCCAGTCCGCGAAAGCCGACCTGCAGGTCGCGAACGTGCGCAACTACGACGCGGCTGCTTGCCAGCCGACTCCGGCCAAGGGCTTCCGGGTGTACCTGCCGCAGGACACCGCGTCGAAGTTCGTGCCCTTCGACGGCCTCGGCTGCGCGGCCAAGACGCTGCCGGGCAACGGCAAGCAGCTCGGTGTGAAGAGCGTCGTCCGCGCCTGAGCCCGGCAGCTCCGCGCGCGGGTCAGCCCCGCGCGCAGAGCTGTTGCACCTGCATGATGTCGGCCTGCGCCGCGGCGTCGTCGAACCGGCTGCTGAGCACCATCCGGTTCACCGCGTCGAGGTTCTGGGCCAGCTGCTGATACGCGCCGTCGAACGTCGCGGCCGCTTTGCCCAGTTCGGCGGCGCCGGTGACGCGGTGCACCGCGTCGTCGGACATCCGGGTGAACTGGGCCGCGTCGGCACCGCCGACGGTGTTCGGGATGCGGCCGGCCCGGTAGAACGCGGCGCAGGCCGCCGCCGCGTCGACGTTGGCGCCCTGTCGCTGACCGGCCAGCCCCCACAGCAGACCGACCACCGAAGCGCCGAGCGCGAACCCGGCGACGACGGCCGCGACGATCCGGCGGCGGGACGCGGGAGCCGACGGCTCAGGGGCGGCCTCGGCACCGTGGTCGTCGTCCGGCAGCGAGGGCGTTTCGATCGCAGTCATCGCGTACCTCCGCCGCAGCCGGGTGAGGTGCTATTCCAGCACCAAAACCGCGCCGGATCACTGCTGCGAACGGACTGATTCCCCGGTCGACGCCGTTTTGTCATCGAGTACGCCGCCGCGCAGCGCGAACAGTGCGTATCCGGTCACCAACAGCAGCAGACCGCCGGACACGGCGAAGGTGCGGCCCGCTGCACCCAGCAGCTCGGTGAGCCATCCACCGAGCAGCGCGCCGATCGGGATCGCGCCCCAGACCACGGTCCGCCAGACCCCGAGCACCCGGCCGAGCAGCTCACCCGGCACCAGCGTGTGCCGTGCGGTCGCGAGCACCACGTTCACCGCCACCACCGCGGCGGCGAACACGCCGAACAGCACCGCGGACACCACCGGCTGCCGGATCAGCCCCATGCCGCCGAAGCCGAGCGCGCAGAACAGCACCCCGCCGACCAGCACCGGACGGCGGCCGAGCGCCTTCACCAGCCGTGGCGTGCCGCCCGCGCCGAGCAGGCCGCCGATGCCGCCGACAAACGCGAAGGCGCCGAAGGCGGCGTCTGACAACCGCAGGTCTTCCAGCGCGTAAAGCACCAGCTGGGCCTGCGCCAGCTCGCTGATCAGGCTGAGCAGACCAGCGATCGCGAGCAGTCGAAGCAGTAGCGAATGCCGGCGCAGCCAGCGGAAACCATCGGCGAAGTCGGCTCGCAAGTGCGGTTTCGTCTCCGGTCGCGGCCGGTAGCTGCCCGCCATGCCGAGCAGCACCGCCGCACCGATCGCGAAACCGGCCGACGAGAGCAGGAACGGGAACACCGCGAACAGGGCGAACGTCGCGCTGCCGAGAGGGCCGCCGAGGAAGGTCTGACCGACGATCTCGCACGCCTGCAGCTTGCTGTTGGCCCCCTCCAGCCGGTCCGCCTCGACCAGCGAAGGCGGCAGCACGTTGGCCGCGCTCTCCGCGACCGTCTCCGCGACGCCGACGAGCAGCGACGCGACGTAGATCGCCCACATCTGCACCGAGCCGAAGGCGATCAGCGCGGCCACCCCGGCGACCACGATGGCCCGCGCCGCGTTCGCGGCCAGCATCGCCTTCCGCCGGTCGATCCGGTCCACCAGCGTGCCCGCCGGGATGGCGAACAGCAGCCAGGGCAGGAACTGCACCGCGGACAGCGCGGCGATCTCCACCGGGTCCCGGGTGAGTGTGGTGGCCAGCAGCGGGAAGGCGACCTTGGCGACGCCGTCGGCGAGGTTGGACGTGGCGCTCGAGGCGAGCAGCCAGCGGAGCCGGCTGTCCGTCTTCGGGTGCCGCACAACCACCTCACGTGATCGGATGGAACTTCTCCGCGACCAGTCTAGGCAATTTCGGCGCGCTCGGTGATGATTACGTGACTTTCAGTGGTTTCCGTGGTGATCGCACGGCCTCGACAGGAGAACGGCAGCCCGGTGTGGGCGGGCGCGCGGGAATCCGCGGATCAACCCCAGCCGAGCTCGTGCAGCCGCTCGTCGTCGATGCCGAAGTGGTGGCCCAGTTCGTGCATGACCGTGATGAGGACTTCCTCGACCACGTCGGCCTCGGTGTCGCAGATGTCCAGGATCGGTTCGCGGTAGATCGAAATCCGGTCCGGCAACGCACCGCTGTAGTGGCTGGTCCGCTCGGTGAGCGCGATGCCGTGGTAGAGCCCGAGGATGTCCGGCGACTCCTCGTTGAACTCCTCGACCAGCACGACCACGTTGTCCATCGCCGCGGCGAACTCCGGCGGGACCTGGTCGAGCGCGTCCGAGACGAGCTCCTCGAACCGGGTGCGGGTCATCTCGACCGGCATGACCTCAGTTGCCCCCGGACTTGCTGCTCGGCGGCGGCGCGTCGGAACCGGAATCCGAGCCGGTCGCCGCCTGGCCCTTGACGCTGCCAGTGACCGCCTGGAAGCCGCTGCCGTCCTGCAGCATGGCCGCGACCTTGCAGTTGACCTTGGTGGACCCGGCGTCCCAGCTTTCCTGCTCGCGCGAGTCCCAGCCGAGGGTGAGCTTCTTCGCGGTCAGGTCGGCGCCGCCGGTGTAGTCCTTCGCCGCCTTGTTGCACTCGGTGTCGAGCCACTCCTTCTGGTCGTCCAGCTTCGGGTAGCCGTCCTTGAAGTGCGACTTGAGGTCGAGCGTCGCGATGATCTCGTAGGAGTGCGGCTTGCCGCAGTCGACCGGGTCGCCGACGCCCTTGCCGACCAGCGCCAGGCAGGTGCCCGGGGCCCAGACCATCGACTGGTCCTGATCCCGGGCCGCGCCGCTGGTCGGCTGCAGACCGCCGCCCGGGCCGGCGAACTGCAGGCCGCAGCGCAGCTGGCGGTCGCCGCCGGACCACTGCGAGGACGTGGGCCGCAGCAGGTTGGTGGTGAGCTTGCCGTACGGGTCCAGCGAGTGGCCCAGGTACGGCCGCACGTCGCTGTTGCACTGCTGCCGGGCGATGTCCTGCCACTGGTCGAGGCTCGGGAACGGAGCCTGCGCCGGGAACTTCGCGCCGATGTCGACCACCGTGGTGACCTCGAACAGGTGCGGCTGCGCGCACGGCACCTGGTGCGCGTCCGAGGCGTCCTTCGCGTCCCAGGTCAGACAGGTTCCGGGCGGGGAGTGGAACGCCTGCTGGGCGGCCTGGCTGAGCTTGCCTTCGCCGCCGCCCGCACCGCTGCCGGCGAGGGTGTCGGTCCAGGAGAACGCGACGTTCAGGGCCAGCGCGACGACCGCGCCGAGGAAGACCCCGGCCATCACCACGCGGGTGGTCAGGGTCTGCATACGCGAAGGGAACCGCTCGGCGTCTGAAGACATCGATACCTATGATGCCCGCGCCGCATGAACCGCGCGTGTGGCGGGTCGATTAGGGTGGAACGCGGGGTTTCGCAGTGGTGGGGGATTACGGAGCGCACATGACGGAACAGGACAACGGCGGGCCGCAGCCGCCGGTGGAGCCGAAAAAGCCGGGTTCGATGCAGTTCCAGGACGCGAACACACCGACCCGGCCGCTCTCGGTGGCCGAGCAGCGGGCCCGCGCGCAAGCCATCGCCGACCAGGAACGCGCCGACCAGGAAGCGGCCGTCGAGCGGCAGAAAGCCGACGCCAAGGCCGCCACCAAGCGCAAGGTCCTGATCGGCGGCGGCGTCACGGTCGGCCTGGTCGGGCTGATCTCGACCTATTACACGATCGCCAAGCCCAACGAGGTCACCGCGGTCTGCACCGACAGCAACGGCGTCGTCCAGGCTGACCAGTACTGCGACGAAAGCTACGCGACCAGCCACGGCGGGCACTACAGCGGCGGGTTCTGGTTCATCCCGCTGCCCGGCGGCGGTTACTCGCAATACCGCTACAACTACGGCGGCGCCGGCGGCATCGGCCAGCGCGTGTCCGGCGGCAGCTACACCGCCCCGTCCGGCAACACCAACGTTTCGACCAAGTCGGGCACCAGCGTTCAGCGCGGCGGCTTCGGCATCAGCGGCAAGAGCGGCACGTCCGGGGGCACCGGCGGGACCGGCAAGAGCGGAGGCTCGTAGAGGTGTATCGGGACCGGCGCGAACCGCGGCGCGACTGGCAGCGGATCGTCGAAGAGCAGGGCCTGGTCTACGGCACGCCGGCCCGCGACGGCACCGGAAAGCCACGGCCGTACTGGGACGAGTCGGTGCACTACGTCTTCAGCATGGACGAGGTGCTCTCGCTCGAGGCGGACGTCGAGCTGCTGCACTCGATGTGCCTGGAAGCGGTGGACAACGTCATCACCACTGAGCAGTACCACCGGTTCGGCATCCCGGAATGGGTGTGGCCGCACATCGCCGAATCGTGGAAGCGTCAGGACCCGCACGTCTACGGCCGGTTCGACCTGCGCTACGACGGCAAGTCGCCGGCCAAGCTGCTGGAGTACAACGCGGACACGCCGACCACGCTGCTGGAGGCGTCGCTGCTGCAGTGGCACTGGAAGACCGACGTCTTCCCGGAAGACGACCAGTGGAACTCGATCCACGAGAAGCTGGTCGAGCGCTGGGAGGAGATCGGCGGCAAGCTGCCGTCGAGCGAAGTGCACTTCACCTGGTCCGCCGCCGATCCGAGCGGCGAGGACCACGTCACCACGGCGTACCTGCAGGAGACCGCGGCCGAGGCCGGCCTGGACACGGTGGGACTGGCGATCGAGGAGATCGGCTGGGACCCGGTGCTCAAGCGGTTCGTCGACCTGGCCGAGGGCCAGATGTCCACCGTGGTGAAGCTCTACCCGTGGGAATGGGTGGTCGACGAGGAATTCGGCAAGTTCGCGGTGGAGACCATGCCGCGCACGCTGTGGGTCGAGCCGCTGTGGAAGATGCTGCTGTCGAACAAGACGCTGCTCGCCATCCTCTGGGAGAACTACCCAGGGCACCCGAACCTGCTGCCCGCCTTCGCCGACGATCCAGGCCTGCTGACCGAGTACGTGCGCAAGCCGAAGCTCGGCCGCGAGGGCGCGAACGTGCAGATCGTGGCCACCGGCTACGAGACCCAGACGGACGGGGTCTACGGCGCGGAAGGCTACGTCTACCAGGCGTTCGACCCGCTGCCAGAGTTCGACGGCTACCGCCCGGCGCTGGGCGCGTGGATCGTCGGGGACCAGGCCGCCGGGCTCGGCATCCGGGAGACCAGCGGACTCGTCACCGACGACGGCGCCGCGTTCGTCCCGCATCGCATTCCGGAGTCGTGATACAACCCTGGATGTCCGATTCGCTGGTGTGATCCGGCCATCCAGGGAGACCGCGTGACCACGACTCTTGCCCTTTCCGCGACGTTCGGTTCCGACCTGCTGCGCGGTATCGGCGCGATCCTGCTGTACGGCGTGGTCGGGCTGGTGCTGATGGTGGTCGGCTTCTACGCGATCGATCTGGCCACGCCGGGCCAGCTGTCGAAGCTGGTCACCCGGGGGCTGCCGAACGCGGTGATCGTGACCGCGTCCGGACTGCTGTCGATGGCGTTCATCGTGGTCGTGGCGATCTACAACTCGGCGAGCGATCTGGCCGGCGGGCTGATCTCCTCGCTGGTCTACGGCCTGCTCGGGGTGATCGTGCAGGTGTTCGCGGTGCGGCTGCTGGAGTGGGTGACCCGGATCGACGTCGGGTCCACCATCGAGAGCGAGACGTTCGCGCCGGCCAGCATGGTCGTCGCGGCCGCGCACCTCGGGCTCGGTCTGGTGGTTGCGGTTTCGATCTCGTAGCTTCCGCGTACTGCCAGGCGGTCGGATTCCCACTAACGTGGGAGCGTGCGCTTGCTCAGGACGCCGGAAGACCGGTTCGCGGACCTGCCCGACTTCGCCTTCGAGCCTCGTTACACCGATCTCGCCGACCCGCACGGCGGTCTGATCAGAGTCGGCTACGTCGAGGCCGGGCCCGCTGACGGACCGCCGGTGCTGCTGTTGCACGGCGAGCCGAGCTGGTCGTTCCTCTACCGCCAGGTGCTGCCGGTGCTGGCGGACGCCGGGCTGCGGGCGATCGCGCCGGACCTGGTCGGGTTCGGCCGGTCGGACAAGCCGGGCGACATCGCCGACCACAGCTACGCCCGGCATGTCGAATGGATGCGCCGGTTCGCCTTCGACGTGCTGGAGCTGCGGGACGTCACGCTGGTCGGGCAGGACTGGGGCGGCCTGATCGGGCTGCGGCTGGTGGCGGAGCACGCGTCGCGGTTTCGCGGTGTGGTGGCGGCGAACACCGGGCTGCCGACCGGCGACGTCGACATGCCCCCGGTGTGGCACAAGTTCCGGGAGGCGGTCGAGAGCGCGCAGGTGTTCGACGTCGGCCGGTTCGTGCAGGCAGGCTGCCGGACGACGCTGCCGGACGAGGTGAAGGACGCTTACGACGCGCCGTTCCCGAACGAGATGTACAAGGCCGGGCCGCGGGCGATGCCGGGCCTGGTGCCGATCCGGCCGGACGATCCGGCATCGGCGGCGAACCGGGCCGCGTGGGCCACGCTGACCGAGCTGGACCTGCCGTTCCTGTGCGCCTTCTCCGACAGCGACCCGATCACCGGCGGGATGGCGCCGATCCTGCGGCGCGCCATGAAGGGCGCGGCCGGTCTGGACCACCCGACGATCGCCGGGGCAGGGCATTTCCTGCAGGAGGACGCAGGCGAGGCGCTCGGCGAGCACATCGCCCGGTTCGCGCGGGGCTGACCCCAGCCCGCTTGCCCGTGCACCCCGTCAGCCGCGGCTGAGAAAACCCCAATGTGGCATTGGGTGCATGTCACGCACCGAATGCCACATTGGGTGCATGTGATGCACCCAATGTGGCATTGGGGTGCAAGCAGGGATCAGGCGAGGGCGGCCAGGGAGTCGACCAGGATCGCCAGTCCCTCGGCGGCTTCGGCCTCGGTGAGCGTCATCGGCGGGCCGATCCGGAGCACGTTCTTGTGCAGGCCGCCCTTGCCGATCAGCAGTCCGCGCCGCTTCGTTTCCTCCAGCATCTGCTTGGCGGCGCGGACGCTCGGCGTCGTCGTGCCGGGCTCGACCAGCTCGACGCCGATCATCAGGCCCTTCCCGCGCACTTCGCCGACGAACGGGCTGTGCGCCGCCCGCAGTCCGGCCATCAGCTGCTCGCCGCGGGCTTTGCAGTTGGCCGGCACATCGTGCTGGTCGATGTAGTCGACCACGGCCAGCGCGCCCTGCATCGAGACCGGGTTGCCGCCGAACGTCGAGAACGATTCGGCCCGGAAGCAGTCCATGATGTCGCCGCGGGCGACGACGCCGCCGACGGCGAGACCGTTGCCGAGGCCCTTGGCGAAAGTCATCAGGTCCGGCACCACGTCGTGGGCCTGGATTCCCCAGTAGTGCTCGCCGGTGCGGCCCCAGCCGGTCTGGACCTCGTCGGAGACGAACAGGATGCCGTGCTCGTCCAGTACTTCCTTCATCGCCTTGAACAGGCCGTCCGGCGGGGAGCTGAAGCCCCCGACGCCCTGGATCGGCTCGGCGATCAGGCAGGCGACGTCGCCCGCGGTCGCGGTTTCCAGCAGTTCCACCAGGTCGGCGACGCAGGCGTCGATGTACGCGGCGTCCGGCAGATCGCGGAACGGGCTTCGGTAGCGGTAGCCGCCGTGCACGTAGTTCACCTTGACCGGACTCAGCGACGAGGCGGACCAGCCGCGGTTGCCGGTGATCGCGACCGTGCCGAAGGAACGGCCGTGGTAGGAGTTCCGCATCGCCAGCACCTGGTTGCTGCGCCGGTACTGGGTCGCGAGCATCAGCGCGGTGTCGTTCGCCTCGCTGCCGGAGTTGGTGAAGAAAACCTTCGCGTCCGGGATGCCGGAGCGCTCGGCGATTCGCTCGGCCAGCTCCACCTGGGAGCGGATCAGGTACAGCGTCGAGGTGTGCAGCACGCCAGTGTCGAGCTGCTTGCGCACCGCGTCGCTGATCTCGGGGATGTCGTAGCCCATGGAGTTGGTGAGCACGCCGGCGAAGAAGTCGAGGTAGGTGCGGCCGTTCGCATCGGTGAGCCGGCGGTCGTGCGCGTGGACGATTTCGATCGGCTCGTCATACAGCAGGGACATCCAGGACGGGAGCACCGCGCGGTGGCGCGCGAGCAGGTCGTCGGTCATGTGAATTCCCTCCGCTCCGGGTTCTAGCGAGTATGGGGAGCGCGGGAAACGGGCGACAACGATCAGACTGTCGGGTTGTCCGGAGGCGACCGCACAGTGTGTACGGGAAACCGCGTCGAAGTCGTGGCTGGCCTGCGACTACCCTTCTCTCCGTGATTGACCCCAGGACTCTGCGCGAAGACCCGGAAGCCGTGCGCGCGTCGCAGCGTGCCCGTGGCGAGGACGAGGGAGTGGTCGACAAGCTGCTCGAGTTCGACCAGCGCCGCCGCTCTGCGATTGCCGCCGCCGACAAGCTGAGGGCCGAGCAGAAGTCCGTCTCCAAGCAGGTGCCGAAGGCGTCCAAGGAGGAGCGCCCGGAGCTGCTCGCCCGCGCCAAGGACCTGTCCGAGCAGGTCAAGGCCGCCGAGCAGGAGCAGAACGAAGCCTCGGACGAGTTCGAGAAGCTGTTCCGCATCGTGCCGAACCTGGTGCACCCGGACGCACCGGTCGGCGGCGAGGACGACTTCGCGGTGCTGAAGACCGTCGGCGAGGTGCCGTCGTTCGACTTCGCCCCGCGCGACCACCTCGACCTGATGGAGGGCCTCGGCGCGGTCGACATGGAGCGCGGCGCGAAGGTGTCCGGGTCGCGGTTCTACTTCCTCTCCGGCGTCGGCGCGCAGCTGCAGCTGGCGCTGCTGAACATGGCCGTCGCCCGCGCGATGGCGAACGGCTTCACTCCGATGATCACCCCGTCGCTGGTCCGCCCGGAAATCATGGCCGGCACCGGATTCCTCGGCGCGCACTCGTCGGAGGTGTACCAGCTGCGCGACGACGACCTGTACCTGGTCGGCACGTCCGAGGTCCCGCTCGCGGGCTACCACTCGGACGAGATCCTCGACCTCGGTTCCGGTCCGCGCCGCTACGCCGGCTGGTCGTCGTGCTACCGCCGCGAGGCCGGGTCGTACGGCAAGGACACCCGCGGCATCATCCGGGTGCACCAGTTCGACAAGGTCGAGATGTTCGTGTTCGCCAAGCCGGAGGACGCCGAAGCCGAGCACGAGCGGCTGCTCGGCTGGGAAGAGGAGATGCTGGCCGCGATCGAGGTCCCGTACCGGGTCATCGACACCGCGACCGGCGACCTCGGCACGTCCGCCTACCGCAAGTTCGACTGCGAGGCGTGGGTGCCGACCCAGGAGACCTACCGCGAGCTGACGTCGACGTCCAACTGCACCACGTTCCAGGCCCGCCGGCTGTCCGTCCGCTACCGCGACGACAACGGCAAGCCGCAGACCGCGGCCACGCTGAACGGCACCCTCGCGACCACCCGCTGGATCGTCGCGATCGTGGAGAACCACCAGCAGCCGGACGGTTCGGTCCGGGTGCCGGTGGCGTTGCGGCCGTTCCTGGGCGGGCTTGAGGTGCTGGAGCCGGTCAAGCGCTGAACGGCGGTTGGTCCACTGGCCACAGTGGACCAACCACGCCCGGCCGCCGCCCGTCGAGTGCTTTCTTCTGGTGCCCCGGCGTGCCCGGCCGGTGCTCCCGGGTTGTTCCTTCTCGTTCCGCGAGTGCGCAACCGCACTGGTCAGTAGGGTGCGGTTGCGGAGAAGGAGACAGTCGATGGGGTTCAAAGGAACGGCGGCCGCGTTCGGTGCGGCGGCGCTGCTGCTGGCCGGGTGCACGACGCAGGTGAGCGGCTCGGCGTCGCCAGTGCCCGGGCAGGGGCCGGTGACGCCGGTCGTCGACGCGTGCGCGCTGCTCGACGCGCAGCAACTCGCCGCGCTCGGATACCAGGCGCAGGGAAAACCGGAGAAGGCGAGCAAGGAACGGCGGACGCCCGCGACGTGCCGGTGGACCGGGACGGACCCCGACCACAGCACCATGCTGATCGTCGGCTGGTCGGTGGATCAGAGCCTCGACGAGTACCTTCAGGGCGCGTTGAAGAAGGCCGACCCGGTGTCGCTGGGTGGGCTCCAGTGGACGCGCTATGCCGGTTTCATGGGCGGCAGCTGCGACCTGTACACGACGTTCAGCGAGAAGTCGTTCGCCTTCGTCAGCGTGGCCAACGACGACGACGCGAAAGCGTGCCAGACGGCGAAGCAGGTCACCCCGCAGGTCGCCGCGAAACTGCCGGGCGGGCAGCCGGCCCCGCCGCTCGCGCCGCCCAGCACCACGCCCTCGGACGCTCCGCCGTCCGGTCCGCTCGCGTCCGTCAACCCGTGCACGTTGCTGAAGCCGGAGCAGGCGCAGCAGCTGAAGATGGAACCGCAGGGCCAGCTGGATCATTCGTCGGTCATCGCGGCGGCGAGCTACTGCCTGTGGAAGGACACCGACGGGGACGCCGGGCAGAAGCCGTTCGAGGTGTGGGTCGGACCGGGCGTGCCGATCACTCAGTGGGCCGGGATGAACGTCGCGCCGACCGAGCAGATCGACAACGGCGGCCGGAAGTGGTCGCTGTTTCCGAAGCTCGGCGGGCTCGACGCGATCTGCGCGGCCGCGGTGACCGTGGCGGGCACCTCGTCGGTCCGGATCGTGAGCGGCAACCTCGACGATCCGGCCAAGGCGTGCGACGCGATCCGCGCCGGGATCCCGCTGGTGTCCGGGAATCTGCCTGCCTGATCCAGACTGGCCGGGAAGGGCCCCGGAGGGAAGCTAGGTCCAATGCCAGGAACTGCGCTATGCCGCCGCCCGGGAGTTGTGGTCCGTGAAGGGCCCCTTACCGGACTTGGATTCCCTCAAGGGGCCCTTCACGGACCTGATTAAACGGTCGCATAGTGATCAACCGGGTTTTTCGGTGGGCCTTCCCCGACCGGCGACGAGTCTCAGTCGGTCACCTGGTCGGCGATGTACTTCGCGATCTCCAGCGCGCTGGTCGCCGCCGGGCTGGGCGCGTTCAGCACGTGCACCTGGTCCTTTGTGGACTCGATCAGGAAGTCGTCCACCAGCGAGCCGTCCGGGCGCAGCGCCTGCGCGCGCACCCCGGAACCGTGGCGCACGATGTCGTCCTCGGTGACCGCGGGGACCAGCTGGGCGAGGCTGTGCGCGAACCGCTTCTTGGAAAACGACCGCAGCACCTCCTCCAGCCCGGTCGGATACGCGTACTTGCGCGCCAGCCGCCACGCGCCCGGGAAGCGGGCGACGTCGGCCAGGTCTTTGACTGACACGTCCGCCCAGCGGTAGCCCTCGCGGCGCAGCGCGAGGACCGCGTTCGGGCCCGCGTGCACGCTGCCGTCCAGCATCCGGGTCAGGTGCACGCCGAGGAACGGCAGCGTCGGGTCCGGCACCGGGTAGATCAGGCCGCGCACCAGGCGCCGGCGCTCCGGCTTCAGCTCGTAGTACTCGCCGCGGAACGGCACGATCCGTGCGCTCGGCTTGAGACCGGCCAGTTCGGCCACCCGGTCGGCGTGCAGGCCGGCGCAGTTGACCAGCGCGTCCGCGCGCAGCACCTCGGTGCCGGTGGCCACCTCGACCCCGCCGCCGCGGGCCGCGCGGATGCCCAGCGCGGGGGTGTTCAGCCGCAGGTCCGCGTCCGCCTCGTCGAGCAGCCGCACCAGTGCCGCGCACACCGCCGGGAAGTCGATGATCCCGGTCGACTCGACGCGCAGCGCGGCGACGCAGGACACCTCCGGCTCGTATTCACGGGCCTCGGCCGGACTGATCCGCTTGGCGGGCACGCCGTTGGCCTCGGCTCGCTCGGCGAGTGTGTCCAGCGCGGGGATCTCCTCCTCGCGGGTGGCCACCACGAGCTTGCCGCACACCTGCACCGGTACGCCGTACTGGCGCGCGAAATCCACAATGGACCGGTTGCCGCCGACCGACATCCGGGCCTTGAAGGAACCGGGCTTGTAATACAGGCCGGCGTGCACCACATTCGAGTTGTGCCCGGTCTGGTGCGCCGCCCAGTTTGCTTCCTTTTCGAGCACCGTCACGTCCTGGCCGCGCTGGGACAGCTCCCACGCGACCGAAAGTCCGACGATTCCCCCGCCGATCACCACTACGTTCCGCACGGCAGGGAAGGCTACGCGCTCCCGCGGAGAGCTGCGTACCCCCCGACGGCGTGGTATCCGGTCACCGGTCCGGGGACAATCCGGCGAGTTCGAGCTGGTCGGCGGGTCCGAGCTGCTGTCCGGCGGCGTACTCGGCGGCGAACCCGGCCGTCCCGAGCGCCTCTTCCGCGGCCAAGGTGACCTGTACGACATCCGGCCGGCCGGGCACGGCGGTGCCGCGGACCGCCGCCGCGGCACCTAGCAGCCGGGCCGCGTCGGCGAACCGTTCTTCCTGGGCACAGACCCCGGCGACGCCCTCCAGCGCGTTCGCCAGCGAGCCGTGGTCATGCCAGCGGTGCGTGGTCTCGACCGCGGCCCGCATCCTCCGCCCGGCGTCGGCGGTCCGGTGCTCGGCGAGGTCGACCCAGCCGAGCGCGACCGACGCGGCGGCCCGCACGATCGTCGCCGAGAAGGAGTTCGCGGTGGATTCGGCAGCGGCCCGCTCGGCGAGGGCGCGGGCACCGGCCAGGTCGCCGGCGCGGCGCGCGAGGTGGGACAGGCCGACGTGACCGCTGGCGCGGGTTTCGGGCATGCCGGTGCGGCGCGCCAGCTCCACGGTCTGCTCGTAGTCGGCGCGTGCGCCGTCGAGGTCGCCGCGCAGCGCCCGGCTGTCGCCTCGGCGGCACAGGAGGTCCGCGTAGTCGTCGGTCGCGCCGAGCCGTTCCATGAGCGCGAGCGACTCGGTCATCGCGTCGAGCGCTTCGTCGTGCTGGCCGCGTAGCACCAGCAGCTGCGACAGGTGGTCGAGTGCCATCGACAGGCCCCAGCGCTCGCCGAGCGCCCGGTAGCGTGCTTCGCCCTCGCGCAGGCCGTGCTCGGCCTCGTCCAGTTCGCCGGCGAGCATCGCGCGCAGGCCGTCGCCCATCGGGACGAGAGCGGTGAACCACGGGTCGGAGTGCAGGGCGAGATCGGACAGCCGGAGCCTCGCGTCGTCGTCCTCGGGCGGGCCGAGCACGACGCCGGACAGCATGAGCATCATCGGATGCTGCGGAACCCAGGAAGCATCCACCAGGTACTGCTCCACGTAGGACCGATAGGCCGCTGTCTCGGCCGCTTCCGGAGAGCCAGCCATCGCGGTGAGCAGGCACATGAGGAATTGCTCGCGGTAGCCCTCCGGCGGTTCCGCGACGCAGTGCCGCAGGATTTCCGTCGACAGCGCCGCGCCTTCGTAGCGTCGTCCGCGCAGCCACCAATACATCGACAGCGCGGCCGCGAGCCGCAGAGCAAGCGTGGGTTCGGCCGCGGCGGACCAGCGGAGCGCGGCTATCAGGTTGTCGTATTCGGCGTCGATTTTCCGCAGCCAGTCCAGCTGTTCGGCGGTACGCAGCTTCGGATCCGCTTCTTCGGCGAGACGCAGGAACGTCTCCGCGTGCGCTCGGCGGAAACGTTCGGTCTCACCGGCTTCGTCCAGCTTCTCCGCGCAGAACGCGCGGATCGTCTCCAGCATCCGGTAGCGGCCGTTGGCCGGCTCCACGAGTGACTTGTCGGCCAGTTCGGGCAGCAGGTCGACCGGTGCGTCGCACACCTGCTCGGCGTAGGCGAGCGTCGCGCCGCCGGGGAAGACCGTCAGCCGGCGAGCGAGGCCGCGTTCGTCCTCGTCCAGGAGATCCCAGCTCCACTCCACGACGCCGCGGAGCGACCGGTGCCGCTCGTCCGCGGTCCGGCTGCCGCGCGCGAGCAGCTGGAACCGGTCGCCGAGCCGGGCCGCGAGGTCGGCGACCGGCAGCGTGCGGACCCGGGCGGCGGCCAGCTCGATCGCCAGCGGCAGACCGTCCAGCGCGGCGCAGATCCGGACCAGATCAGCGGCGGTGTCCTCGGTCAGCCGGAACGCGGGGTCGCTCGCCCGTGCGCGGTCGAGGAACAGCCGGACGGCCGGGTACGCGGCGGCCTCGGCGGCGGGGGTGCCCGGCGGCGGCACGGCCAACCGGGGGATCGGCGCGAGCTGTTCGCCGGTGATGCCCAGCGGTTCCCGGCTCGTCGCCAGCACGCGCAGCCCGGGGCAGGCCGGAAGCAACTGCGCGACCAGCTGCGCCGCGGCGGCCACGACGTGCTCGCAGTTGTCGAGGACCAGCAGCGTCGCCTGGTCGCGCAATGCCGACACCAGCCGGTCGACGGGATCCTGATGCCCGGGTCCGCGCAGGGCGGACGCTCCTTCGCGCAGGCCGAGCGCGGTCAGTACGGCCTGTGGGAGGCCGGCGGCGACGTGCGGAGCCAGCGCCACGAACACGCACGGACCAGCGTCCGCCGCCGCTTCGACGGCCAGCCGGGTCTTCCCGGTCCCGCCGGGGCCGAGCAGCGTGACCAGCCGAGCGTGCCGCAGGAAATCGGCGACCTGCCGCAGTTCGCCGTCGCGGCCGACGAAGCTGGTGAGCTGCGCGGGCAGCGGCGTCGCGGCGTTCGACGGCTCGTCGCGCAGGGCGGCCAGGTACGCCTCGGTCAGCTCAGGGCCAGGGTCGGCGCCCAGCTCGTCGGCGAGCGTGCGACGGGCGTCTTCGAAGGCGGCCAGCGCCTCGGCGGTCCGGCCGGACGCGTGCAGCGCCCGGACGAGCTGCGCGCGCGACCGCTCCAGCAGCGGGTCGCCGGCGATGGCGGTGCGCAGCTCGTCGAGGACGTCCGCGGCCCGGCCGAGCGAGATCTCCGCGTCGACCCGGTCGGCGGCCGCCTCGTCCCGAAGCCTGGCCAGCCGGGTCGCTTGCGGCTGCGCGGCGGGGACGTCGGCGAACGCCGGCCCGCGCCACAGCGCCAGCGCTTCGCCGAGCAGATCGCTGGCCCGCGTCGGGTCGCCCGCGGCCAGCTCCCGGCGGCCTTCGCCGGCCAGCCGCTCGAACCGGTGCGCGTCCACTTCGTCCGGTTCGATCCGCAGGCGGTACCCCGCGGAGGTGAGTTCGACGGGCAGCTTCAGCGCGCCGCGCAGCCGCGACACCTGAGATTGGAGCGCGTTCGCCGCCCCGTCCGGGGGCTCCTCGCCGTACAGCCCGTCGATCAGCCGTTCAGCGGAGACGAACCGCCCGGCATCCGCCGCGAGCAGGGCCAGCAAGGCCCGCCCGCGCGGGCCGCCCACCACGATCTGCCCGCCCGCGCCGTCCCACGCGACGACGGCCCCCAAGACCCCGATCCGCATGGCTCGGAGCCTAGGCCCCGAACCGGCCCTGACCGGCGGGGTCCGTCCCCAAAACCGAGGTGAAGTGCGACTTCTATACACTTTGGCGCGACCCCGCGCAATGCGGGACACCCCGATGCACAGGAGATCTACTGTGGGCGAACCCGTCCTGCTCGGGCGGCCGACCGTCGGTGAAGAAGAGCTGGCAGCGGTCGCAGAAGTGTTCCGATCCGGCTGGCTGGCCGGCGCGGGCCCGGCGTGCCGCCGGTTCGAGGAGCGGTTCGCACAGCTCACCGGCACCGCGCACGCTCTGACCACCAGCAACTGCGG
Organism: Amycolatopsis benzoatilytica AK 16/65; assembly: GCF_000383915.1. Classification (NCBI taxonomy): domain Bacteria; kingdom Bacillati; phylum Actinomycetota; class Actinomycetes; order Pseudonocardiales; family Pseudonocardiaceae; genus Amycolatopsis; species Amycolatopsis benzoatilytica. Next base: position 6,800,928 of record NZ_KB912942.1, on the reverse strand, counting down.
CTCAGCCCTGTTCCTCGGCTTGAAGGTGCTCGGCGTCCAGCCGGGCGACGAGGTGATCGTCGGGGACTACACCTTCCCGGCGACCGGCCACGCCGTGCTGCAGGCCGGCGCGAAGCCGGTCTTCGCCGACATCCGCCCGGACATCTTCAGCGCCGACCCGGCCGCGATCGAAGCGCTCATCACGCCGCGCACGGTCGGCATCCTGGCGGTCGACGTCGCGGGCCAGCCGGGCGACTTCGACGAGTACCGCGCGATCGCCGACAAGCACGGCCTGTGGCTGTTCGAGGACGCCGCCTGCTCCGCGGGCGCGACCTACCGCAACCGCCCGGCCGGCAGCCTCGCCGACCTGGCCGCGTTCTCGTTCCACGGCCGCAAGGGCATCACCGCGGGCGAGGGCGGCGCGCTGGTCTCGGACCGCGAGGACCTGATCGCGCACGCGCGCAAGATCCACACCTACGGCATCGAGCCGGCGATCAGCCGCGAGGGCTCGGACACGCTGCCGATCCCGAGCTTCCACGAACTGGGCTGGAACTTCCGGATGTCGGACATCCAGGCCGCGATCATGGGCGTCCAGCTCGACCGGCTGCCCGACCTGCTGGCCACCCGCCGTTCGGTGGCCAAGCGCTACCACGAGGCGTTCGCCGACGTCGAGGCGCTGACCGTGCCGTTCGAGGCGCCCGACCGCGAGCACCCGTGGCAGGCGTACCTGCTGACGGTGGCCCCGGAGATCAGCCGCGACGCGCTCGCGCTGCGGATCCGCGAGCAGGGCGTGCAGTGCAACTTCGGCACCTACGCCTCGCACCTGCAGCCGGTGTACGGCGAGCAGCAGCCGCTGCCGGTGTCCGCCGACGCGTTCCGCCGCCAGCTGGCCATCCCGATGCATTCCGAGCTCACCGACAGCGAAGTCGAGCGCGTGGTCACCACCGTGCGCGAAGCCGTGTCCGCTCTTTCCTGACGCAGAACTTCCCGAGGAGAAAACATGTCCGACAAGAAGGTCTTCTTCACCGGCGGCGGCGGCTTCATCGCCTCGCACGTGATCCCGATCCTGCTGGAGAAGGACTACTCGGTCCGCATCTTCGACAACATGACCCGCGGCGACCGCGACCGCGTCAACGAACTCGTCGCCACCGGCAAGGTCGAGCTGATCGAGAAGGACGTGCGCTACGGCGTCGGCGTCCGCGAGGCGATGCGCGGCTGCACGCACGCGATCCACTTCGCCACCGTGTCGATCAACAAGTCGATCGCGGACCCGGGCGAGTCGATCGACATCAACATGGTCGGCAACCACAACGTGTTCGCGGCCGCCGCCGACGAGGGCGTCGAGCGCCTGGTGTTCGCGTCCAGCGCCTCGGTGTACGGCGAGCCGGAGAAGCTGCCGATGCACGAGGACGACAAGCTCAACCCGCTCACCCCGTACTGCATCTCCAAGCGCGCGGGCGAGGACCTGCTGGGCTTCTACCAGCGCCAGAAGGGCCTCTCCTGGAACGCCCTGCGGTTCTTCAACGTGTACGGCCCCGGCCAGAAGATCGAGGCGTACTACACCTCGGTGATCAACCACTTCATCCAGCGCCTGCGCGCCGGTCAGGCCCCGGTCATCGACGGCGCCGGCGACCAGTCGATGGACTTCGTGCACGTCACCGACCTCGCCAAGGGCGTCGTCGCCGCGCTGGAGTCGGAGCAGGCGAACCTGCCGATCAACATCGGCACCGGCATCGACACCTCGATCGCCACCCTGGCGAAGATCCTGATCGAAGCGGTCGGCGTCGACGTCGAGCCGGAGTTCAACAAGCGCGACGTGCTGGTGTCCCGCCGCGCCGCGGACATCACCCGTGCCCGCGAGGTGCTCGGCTGGGAGCCGCAGATCACCGTCGAAGAAGGCATGCGCGCGCTGGTGCGGGACTCCGCGTGAGCACTTCCGTCGGCGCGTTATCCCAGGGGGAAGCGGAATGAGCACTGCGGGCCCGGCCGAAGGAAAGCCCATGCGAATCGTGGTGGTGAACAACTTCTTCCCGCCGCGAGTGGGCGGAAGCGCGCACATGTCGGCCTCGCTGGCCGCCGAGTATGCGGCCGCTGGGAACGAAGTGCTGGCGATCACCGCTGCCTATGGTGACGCGCCGGCGGAAGAGGAGCGCGACGGCTACCGCGTCGTGCGCCTGCCCGCGGTGAAGATGCCGCAGCTCGGCCTGTCGATCGACTTCGACATGACGTTCGCGTCGATGCGGCCGGGCAACTGGCGGCGGCTGTGGAAGCTGCTGAACGAGTTCAAGCCGGACGCGGTGCACCTGCACGGGCAGTTCTTCGACCTGTCCTGGATGGTCGGCGTCTACGCGCGGCGGCGCAAGCTGCCCGTGCTGCTGACCATCCACACGCTGCTGATCAGCGAGAACAAGATGTACGGGCGGGTGTTCCGTGCGCTTGACGCGATGCTGGTCAAGCCGGTGCTGAAGTACCTGCGCCCGCGCTACGTCATTCTCGACAAGCTCGGCGTGGACTACTGCGTGCAGCGCTACGGCACGAGCGACGACAACTCCGAGTACTTCCCGATCGCGGTGGACACCGGGCACTTCGCCAAGCCGGTGACCAAGGACGTGCGGGCGGAACTGGAGATCGGGGACGCGCCGCTGATCGTGTCGCTCGGCCACGTGATCCCGCTGCGCAACCGGCTGCCGCTGATCGAGGCGCTGCCGGAGATCCTGGAGAAGCACCCCGGGCTGCGCGTGGTGATCGTCGGCCGGGTGTATCACGACGCGTTCCAGCGCCGGGCCGAGGAACTGGGTGTGGCGGACGCGCTGATCGTCACCGGCGCGGTGCCCAAGGCCGACGTGCCGGCGTATTTCGCGGCCGCGGACATCGTCACGCACGACCTCAACGGCGGCTGCGGCACCGCGTCGCTGGAGGCGATGCTGTCCGGCACCGCGACGATCGCGTCGGTCACCGAGGACAACTACCCGGGCATCGAGCTGCGCAACGGCGAGAACATCCTGCTGGTGCAGCCGAACGACTCGGAAGCGGTCAAGACCACCGTGCTGTCCCTTTTGGACGATCCGGAGAAGCGCGCGCGAATCGCCGAACGGGAAAGCGCGATGGTCCGCGACAACTTCGGGCTGGACGTAGTGGCCGAGGAACACCTGCGGGTACTCACGAAACTGGTGGCGGACAACTGATGTTCTTCGACGACGAGCGCAGCAACCGGCTGCGTCCGATGATCATGAACGATCTGGTGTCGCAGTACCTCAACGACGCCGAGCGGGCCAAGTTCTACGGCCTGCCGGAGTCGTGCCGGGTGCGCGAGCGAGTCAAGATCGTCAGCCCGGGCAACCTCACGATCGGCGAGCACTGCTGGATCGGCGAGGGCGCGACCCTCGACGCCAGCGGCGGCCTGGAGATCGGCGAGCACACCAGCATCGGCCTGAACACGCTGGTGTTCACGCACTCGAGCTGGCTGTCGAACATGGCGCTGGAGAACCACTCCGGCAGCGACCTGATCGAACGCAAGCCGGTGAAGATCGGCAAGGGTTGTTTCATCGGCGGCCTGGTGGTGATCATGCCGGGTGTGACGATCGGTGACTTCGCGACCGTGCAGCCGAACTCGGTGGTGGCCAAGGACGTGCCGGAACGCTCGCTGGTCGCGGGCAACCCGGCGCGGGTGTTCCAGCGCTACGACGAGGAGTACATCCAGTCGGAGGTGAAGCGGGTCCGCGAGGAGAACGCCCGCCGCCGCGCGATGTCGGACGATTCCTCGGGATGGGGCTCTCCGTCGGGGGACTTCAGCGGGAAGTGAAGCGATTACCCGGTGCGCGCGGCTGGCGGGCGCACCGGGTAACACGGGACGCTGTTCCCGGCCGCTGAACGTGCGTGAGTGCCCTTGAGCGGCCTCACCGCCTCCTGGCCCTGGACGACTGGGCAGATGCCGCCGAGTCGGCGGCCATCGGCGAGTTCGAAATGATCGTGACCGAGACCCTGCTGACGATCCGTGTCCCAGACATCCTCGTTGCCACTACGAGGTCTCCGGCGAATTCTCCGGCGACGTCTCGCTCGAAGTGGCCGGTGCCGCGATCAAGCTCAACCTGGACGCCCTGATCGACCCCCGCGCCCAGCGCTGAGCGCCCGACTTCATCGACGCACTACCTCAATCCCCGTAACCTGGTCGGCAAAGACCGGGAAAGCAGGGGTGGACAGGTGCGCGGAGACGACGAGTTCGCCGACTTCGTGCGGTCCTGTTCCGCCCGGCTCACACACGCCGCGTTCCTCCTCACCGGCGACCGCCATCAGGCCGAGGACGCCGCGCAGACTGCCTTCACCCGCACCTATGCCGCCTGGGCCAGAGTGCGGCGGAAGAATCCCTACGCCTACGCTCGCCGCGTCCTCGCCAACCACGTCATCGACAGCTGGCGCCGGCCGATTCGCGAATACGCCACCGAAGAACTGCCGGAAACCGCGCGGATGCCGGACATTTCGCAGGCCGTCACCGATCGGGAATGGCTTTCCGGCGCGCTGGCCCGGCTGACCGCGCGCGAACGCACCGTCGTGGTGCTGCGGCATTTCTTCGATCTGCCCGAGCAGCAAGTGGCTGTCGAACTCGGCGTTTCCGTCGGCACCGTCAAGAGCACCAACTCGCGTGCGCTCGCGAAACTGCGCGTCGAGGGCGGCGCTTTGGTCGGGGGGTGAGAAGTGAGCGACGACGAACTCGACCGGCTCCGTGCCGCGTTGCACGAATCGCCCGCGGAATCCTTCGCCGCGCCCGACTTGGACCGGATTTTCGCCGAGGGCGGGCGGATTCGGCGCCGACGGCGGTTCCTGACGTCGGCCAGCGCGGTGTTCGCCGTGGTCGCGGTCGTCTTCGGCGCGGTCTGGCTGCGCACCCCGGGCACCTCGCCGCCGCGGCAGTTGCAGGCGGCCGCGGCACCCTCGGCGTTGTCCACCGCCCCGTCAGACCCGGTGCCGTCGACCACCGCCGCGCCGACCACGAGCGAATCGCGGCCACTCGGCAAGATGATCACGACCGGCACCTACAGCGGAGACGCGCAGCTCGTCTTCTACGCGACGGAAATCGACGATCCGCAGACCATGCCGGATGTCCAGTTCGGCGTCGTGGCCGGGCTCCGCGAACGCGACGGCGACCTGCGCCCGCTGTACTTCGCCAACGAAACCGAAGGCAGCGACCGCTCCTTCGGTTTCCATGCCACGTCGGGCGGGATGACCGTCTCCGGCACCTGGGTGCCGGTCTACGGCTACTTCGCCGGGCCGGCCGCGCGCATCGTGACCACAGTGGACGGCCGACCGGTCGCCGCGAATCTCGCGCGCTGGAGCCAGGACCCCGACGTCGTGGTGTTCTGGTTCAACCAGAAGGACGTGCCATCCGCGGACCGGGCGACCCCGTTGGTCGCCTACTCCGCGGACGGCACCCGCCTCACCAGGTAATCAGGCCGCCTCGGCCAGCACCTGCGCCACGACCTCGTGCGAGGGCAGGATCAGCGCCCGCTCGGTGTCCGCGTCGACCTTGCCCTCGAGCAGGTCGACGAACCGGTCCAGCTGGGTCGCCAGCGGCTCGCGCGCGCTGACCAGCTCGGGGATCTCGATCACCGTCTGCTGGCGGTAGCCGAGGCCGTCCGGGGTGACCGAATCGTGCGAGACGTGCCGGTAGATCGTCACGTCGCGGCGCAGCAGGTCGATCTCGACCATCCGGTCCAGTTCGGACACCATCAGCGAACGGACCTTGCGCTGCGACAGCCGCGAGGCCGATACGGTGGCCAGGCCGCTCGGGAACGACAGCACGGTCTCGATGGTGTCCTCGGCGCCCTCGACCGACTGCGGGTGGAAGTAGCCCGCGCTCGAGGTGACCCGGCCGGGAGTGGCCCCGCCGAAGAACTGGATCGCCAGGTCGACGTCGTGCACCAGCAGGTCCCACGCGACGCCGGTCTTGATCCGCGGCGCGTACGGTCCGTGCCGGCGCGCCATCAGGTGCACCGGTTCGTTCACCAGCGCCCGGGCGGTCATCACGGCCGGGTTGTAGCGCTCCAGGAGCCCGCACATCAGCGGGACGTCCTTCTGCGCCGACAGCGCGACGATGTCCTGGGAGAACTCCAGGCTGTTGCACACCGGCTTTTCGACCAGCAGCGGCTTGCCTTGGCCGAGAATCTCCTGCGCCAGCTCGTAGTGCACCTCGGTGGCCGAGGCGAGCACCACCGCGTCCACATCGGACAGCGAGCCGATCTCCGGCGTCCACTGCGTTTCGAAGCGGTCGGCGACGGCGCGGCCCGCTTCTTCGCGCGGGTCGATCACGCGGGTCAGGCTGACCCGGTCGTTCTGGGACAGCACGCGGGCGTGCAGCGATCCCATGTTGCCGGTGCCGACGAGTGCGATGCGGTGAGTCATGCGCCAAGCACCTCGCGAACCGCGGCGACGATCTGGTCCACGTCGGCTTCGCTCAGGTGCGGGTGCACCGGCAGCGAAAGCGCCTGCGCGGCGACGTCGGCCGCCACCGGGAAGTCCTCGACCTTCGCGTCCGGGATCAGCGGATGGCCGCGGTAGCACTCGTAGTCGAAGACGATCTTCGGGTAGTAGATCCCGTTGCCGATGCCCCTTTCGGTGAGGGCGGCGGCGACCTCGTCGCGCGACAGCATCGCGTGCGGGCCGACCAGCACGGTGTACTGGTGCCAGACGTGCTCGCGGCCGGGCAGCACCTGCGGGATGTCCAGGCCCGGCGTGCCGGCCAGGCCCTCGGACAGCCGCTTCGCGTTGGCCTGGCGGGCCGCGGTGAGCTGGTCCAGCTTCGCCAGCTGCGGGATGCCGACCGCGGCGTGCAGGTCGGTCATCCGGTAGTTGTGGCCGGCCATCTCGTACTGGTAGCGGGCCTTCATGCCCTGGTTGCGCAGCACGCGCAGCTTGTCGGCCAGCGCGTCGTCGTCGGTGGTGATCACACCGCCCTCGGCGGTGGTCACGTTCTTCGTCGCGTACAGCGAGAAGCAGCCGATGCCATACGATCCGGCCGGCTTGCCCTCGAACGACGCGCCGACCGCCTGCGCCGAGTCCTCGATCACCTGCAGGCCGCGCTCGGCCGCGAACGGCGCGAGCTTGCCCATGTCGGCGGTCTGGCCGTACAGGTGCACCGGCATCAGGACCTTGGTCCGGTCGGTGACCGCGGCGGCCACCGCGTCCGGGTCGATCGCGAAGTCGTCGCGCCGGATGTCGGCGAACCGGACGGTCGCGCCTGCTTCCAGGATCGCGTTCAGGGTCGCGACGAAGGTGAACGGCGTGGTCACCACCTCGTCCCCGGGCTGCAGGTCGAGCGCCTGCAGGGACGCGACGAGCGCGGTCGTCCCGTTGTTCACGGCGATGGCGTGCTTCGTGCCCGCGACCTGCGCGAAAGCCTCTTCGAAGCGCTTGACCATCGGTCCCTGTGCGATGGCGCCGGATCGCAGCACCTCGACGACCAGGTCCTCCGCGTCTTTGACGTCGACCACGGTAATGGGGATCATCGGCAGTCTCTCTCGGCTGGGGATTTCGGTGCGTCCGGTACAGTGAGCCGCCGGTTCTGCGCCCGGACCCCTGCGTGCACGCGGGCCACACGTTACCGGGCGCCGCCGCAAGCCCTTGACCCCAGGCCACACCGGCCGGACGCGACGAAACGGATCAGCGACTGTGTCACCTGCGGCACCCAACCGGATCCACCCCACTGCAGTCCTCGGCGAGGGCGTGGAGCTGGGCGAAGGCAATGTCATCGGACCGTACGCGGTCATCGTCGGGCCGACCCGGATCGGCGACGGCAACTGGATCGGCCCGCACGTGACGATCGGCACCCCGGGCGAGGACCGCGGCGGTCCGCATCCCGTCGCCTGGGAGGGCGCGCCGACCGGCGACCCGGGCCAGGACGGCCACGGCGTCGTGATCGGCAGCCGGAACCGCGTCCGCGAGTACACCAGCATCCAGCAGGGCACCTGGCGGGCCACCACCCTCGGCAGCGACTGCTACGTGTTGCGCGGCAGCCACATCGGGCACGACGTGCTGGTCGACGACCAGGTCACGCTCGCCTGCAATGTCATGCTCGGCGGGCATACGCACGTCTGGCCGTTCGCGAACCTCGGCATGGGCACTGTCGTGCACCAGGGCGGCAGCATCGGCCCCGGCGCGATGGTCGGCATGGGCTCCGCGGTCCGCCGGGAGGTCGGTGCGTTCACCATCACGGTCGGCAACCCGGCACGGGTGACCGGCGTCAATGTGGTCGGGCTGTCCCGCCGCGGCCTGGACGAGGCGGCCGTCGAGGCGCTCGGGCCGTGGGTGAAGGGCAAAGGCGACCTCCCGGCCGACGGCCTGCCTGAAGAACTCTCTACCTTGGTCAGGGCGTGGGACGCACGCCCGCGCGAAGAACACTAAGTGCAAAGGAACCATGACTGTGTCTGACGCTCAGGCCGCGAGGCCGGAAGTCGCCCCCAAGCTGCGCGAGGTCTTCGTCGAGGCGCTGGACCTCGACGGGGACGTGGATGTGGAGAACCTCAAGTACCGCGACCTCGAGGCGTGGGACTCGGTCGGCCACATGGCCCTGGTCGCCGCGATCGAGGACGAGTTCGACATCGAGTTCGACACCGACCAGGTGATCGACATGTCGAGCTTCAAGGTCGCCGTCGACATGGTCGCCGACCTCGTTTCGAAGAATGACTGATCTGACCGGCCGCGTCGCTCTCGTCACCGGCGGGACGCGCGGGATCGGCCTGGCCACTGTTCGCGCGCTCGTCGAGGCGGGCGCCACCGTCGTGCTCACCGGGCGGGACGAGAGCCGGGCGAAGGAGATCGCCGCCGAGGCGGGCGCTGCCGCCGGGCTCGCGCTCGACGTGACCGACGCCAAGGCGGTTTCGACGCTGGTCCGCGGGGTCGCGAAGGAGCACGGCGCGCTCGACATCGTGGTCGCCAACGCCGGCGTCCTCGAGGACGCGCTGCTCGGCATGATCAGCGACGACCTGGTCGACCGCATGTTCTCGACCAACGTCGGCGGCACCATCAACACCGTGCAGGCCGCTTCGCGGGTGATGAGCCGGCGCAAGTCCGGCGCGATCGTCCTGCTGGCGTCGATCGTCGGCGAGCGGGGCAGCGCGGGGCAGACCGCGTACGCCGCGTCCAAGGCCGCTGTCGGCAACATCGCCCGGTCCGCGGCCAAGGAGCTGGGCAGGCACAACATCCGGGTCAACGCGGTCGCGCCCGGGGTGATCGAGACGGACATGACGTCCCACCTCGGCGAGAAGGTCATCGCCGAGCGCATCGAAGACACCGCGCTGGGCCGGCTCGGCAAGGCCGAGGAGGTCGCGAAGGCGATCCGCTTCCTGGCGAGCGACGAGGCGTCCTTCGTGACCGGCCAGGTGCTGGGCATCGACGGCGGCCTGGTGTTGTGACGGCCGGAGCCGGTGCGAACCGGCGGCCGCCGCACGAGCACGACGAGGAGATTCGGTGAATCTGGTTGGCGCAGGGTCCCGGCTGGTCGACGTGGCCGGGGGCGGCACGCTGGCGGGCGAGGAGCTCACGGCGGAAATCGAGCGGTCCGCGGCCGCGCTGGCGGAGCTGCCGCCCGGCGTGCTGTTCGCGCGGATGTCGCTGGAGCTGGACAGCGTGCTGAGGTACCTCGGCGCGTTCGAGGCGGGCCGGGCGGTCGCCTTGATCGACCCGGCGCTGGACGCGGACGTGCTGGCGGGCCTGATCGCCCGGTTCCGGCCGGCCGCGGTGCTGGCCGCGCCCGAGGCGGACGCGCCGGACGGGTACCAGGCGGAGAACGGGCACTGGGTGCGCGAATCGGCCGACGGCACGGTTCCGCACCCGGACCTGGCCGTTCTGCTGCCGACCAGTGGTTCCACCGGTAACCCGAAGCTGGTCCGGCTGTCTCGGCAGGGGCTGCTGGCCAACGCGGACGCGATCGCGCAGGTGCTGCGGATCGACGCGGACGAGGTCGCACCGACCTGCTTGCCGCTGCACTACAGCTACGGCCTTTCTGTGCTGAATTCGCATTTGGTGCGCGGCGCGACGGTGGTCATCGAATCGTCTGGCGTGCTTGGCCGCGGTTTCTGGGATTCGGTGAAGGAACACGGAGTCACTTCGCTCTCCGGCGTCCCGTATCACTACGAAATGCTGCGCCGGCTGAAGTTCGACCCGGCGAAATACCCGACCCTGCGCACCCTCACCCAAGCGGGCGGAAAGCTGCGGGACGAACTGGTCGCCGAGTTCAACGAGAAGATGCTCGCGGTCGGCGGCCGGATGTACGTCATGTACGGCCAGACCGAGGCGTCGCCGCGGATGACGACGGTGCCTGCCGAGCGGCTCGCCGACAAGCTCGGTTCGGCCGGTCCGGCGCTGCCCGGCGGCGCGTTCTCGATCCGCCGGGACGACGGCGAGGAGACCACGCACCCGAAGATCGTCGGCGAGGTCCTCTACCGTGGACCTAACGTGATGATGGGGTACGCCGAGGACGAAGCAGGGCTGGCCGCGGGAGACGAGCGCGGCGGGCTGCTGGCCACTGGCGACCTCGGGTACCTCGACGACGAGGGCTACCTGTACATCACCGGCCGGCTCAAGCGGATCGGCAAGGTGTTCGGCAACCGGGTCAGCCTGGACGACCTGGAGCAGGCGGTGCGCACCGCGGCGGTGGGCATCGACGTGGTGGCCGCTGTCGCGGCGGGCGACAAGGTCGTGCTGTTCGCCGAACTGCCCGAGGGCGACGGCGCGAAGGCGATCTGCAAGGACGCCGCGCGGGCGCTTTCGGAGCGGCTGCACCTGCACAGCAGCGGGTTCGACGTCCGGCCGATCGACACCGTGCCGCTGCTGGCCAGCGGCAAGATCGACTACCGGTCTCTGGAAGGACGGGTATGAGTGTGTTCACGCGCTCGCAGGCGGAGCGGGAAGCGGTCCTGCTTCCCGAGCTGACCGAGCTGACCGCGCACCACCGGGCGAACTCCGCCGGGTACGAGCGGATCCTGAGCTCGCTCGGAATCGCGCCGGACGCCTCGTTCGGCGCGATCGCCGACCTGCCGTGGCTGCCGGTGCGGATGTTCAAGACGCACGATCTCAAGTCCATCCCGGACGCCGAGGTGTTCAAGACCCTCACCTCCTCGGGCACCACCGGGGCCGGTGCGTCGCGGATCTACCTGGACAAGGAGGCGGCCGGCGCGCAGACCAAGCAGCTGGGCGCCACCCTGCAGGAGGTCCTCGGCGGCGAACGGCTGCCGATGCTGATGGTCGACACCATCGGCATCATCAAGAACCGCCGGTCCTTCTCCGCGCGCGGCGCGGGCGTGCTCGGCATGGCCAACTTCGGCCGCAAGCACACCTACGTGCTGGACGAGAACGACCGGCCGGACGTCGAGGCGGTCAAGAAGTTCCTCGCCGAGTACGGCGACAAGCCCTTCCTGATCTTCGGTTTCACGTTCATGGTGTGGCAGTACCTCTACGAGGTGGCCCGCGAGAACGAGCTGGACCTGTCCAACGGGATCCTCATCCACTCCGGCGGCTGGAAGAAGCTGATCGACCGCGCGGTCGACAACACCGAGTTCCGCCGCCGGTTCAAAGAGGACACCGGGCTCACCCAGATCCACAACTACTACGGGATGATCGAGCAGATCGGCACCGTGTTTCTCGAGGGCCCGTCGGGGAACTCGCTGTACTGCCCGGACTTCGCCGACGTGGTGATCCGCGACCCGGAGACCTGGGAAGAACAGCCGGTCGGCAAGCCCGGCGTGATCGAGGTGGTGAGCACGTTGCCGAAGTCGTATCCGGGGCACGTCCTGCTCACCGAGGACCTCGGCGTGTACAACGGAATCGACGACGGCGACTGGCCGGGCAAGCACTTCTCGGTGCTCGGCCGGTTGCCCAAGGCCGAGGCCCGCGGGTGCTCGGACACGTTCTCGGGAGCTGCCGCGTGAGTGTTCTCGAACAGCGTTTTCCGCTCGGCGGCTCGGTTTCGGCCGACGCGCTGCTGGACGAGGTGCGCGAGGAGCCGCCCGGCGGACGGCTGACCGTCGGCGACCCGCGGGTGGTCGAGTTCGTCACCAAGTTCGCCCGCAAGCTGCTCGCGCCCGCGCTGGCGCGCCGCTTCCCGGAGCTGGCTTCGCTGGGTTTCTTCCTGCGCAAGGGAGAACTGGCCAAGTCGCTTGCGACGTTGGAAACCGCGGGCGACTCGCTGCGGTTCCCGCGCGGGCTGGTCTTCCACGTTCCGCCCGCCAACGTGGACACGATCTTCGTCTACTCGTGGGCGCTGTCCGCGCTGGCGGGCAACAGCAACGTGGTGCGCGTTTCGTCGCGTTCGGCCGGGGCGGCCGAGGCGGTGCTGGAGGCACTGAACGCGGCGCTCGACGACGTGTCGCCGGAAACCGCGGCCACCATCCGGGCCACCCAGCGGATGGTCACCTACGAACGCAGCGACGAGGTCAGCGGCGCGTTGTCGCTGGCCGCCGACCTGCGGGTGATCTGGGGTGGCGACGCGTCAGTGGCCGCGCTGCGGAAGTACCCGCTGGCCCCGCACGCGCGCGACCTCACCTTCCCGGACCGCTCGTCGTTCGCCATCGCGTCGGTGCGCGGCTGGCAAGAAGCCACTCCGGAGCAGCGCAAGGCCGCTGCCGAGGGCTTCTACAACGACTCGTACTGGTTCGACCAGGCCGCCTGCTCGTCGCCGCGCGCGGTGTTCTGGGTCGGCGACGCCGAGTGCGCGCAGGCGGCCGGGCACGAGTTCCGCCGGCTGCTCGCCGAGGTGCTGGTCGCGAAGCAGCACGTCACCGAGCCGGCGATGGCCGTGCAGAAGCGGGTGTCCGCGTACGGCGCGGCGGTGGACGGCCTGGTGTCGTCGATCCGCTTCGACGGCAACGCGCTGGCCACGCTCGAGCTGGCCGACGCTACCGTGATGCCGCGCGAGTGGCTGGGCGCGGGCACGTTCGCCAACGCCTCGGTCGAATCGCTGGCCGAACTGGTTCCGATCGTGCAGCGCAAGGACCAGACGGTGAGCCAGTTCGGCTTCACCCGCGAGGAATTGACCGATTTCGTGACAGCGCTGGCCGGCCGCGGGGTGGACCGGGTCGTGCCGTTCGGGTCGGCCCTCACCTTCGCCGGGGTGTGGGACGGCTACGATCTGCTCTTCGAGTTCAGCCGACTGGTCACGGTTCAGGCCTGAGGAGCTGAGAAAGCAGTGACGACCGTACGCACACCCGGGGACGAGACCCCGTCCGCGGAGGAATCCCCGGCTAGTCCGAAAGCCCGCAAGTCCACCAAGGCGCGGGTGCTCGACATCGTGCGCTGGGTCGCCATCCTGCTGGTGATCGGGTTCGCCGCGAAGAGCCTGGCGTCCAATTGGGACGAATTCTGGCGCACGCTGGACGACGTCGCCTGGCAGTCCTCGGTGCTCAGCCTGCTGGCGCTGGTGGCGTCCATCATGGTGTCGACCTGGGGCTGGCAGGTCCTGGTCGACCACCTGGGCAAGCCGATCGGCTACGCCCGCGGCGCACAGATCTGCCTGGTCGGCTCGCTCGGCAAGTACGTGCCCGGTTCGGTGTGGGCGTACCTGCTGCAGATGGAGCTGGGCCGCAAGGCGGGCCTGGCGCGAGCCCGGATCTTCACCGGGTCGCTGATCCAGCTCGGCGTCGGCGTGGTGTCCGCGCTGGTCGTCTCGCTGCTCGCGGCTCCGGCGGTGTTCAGCAACAGCCCGCGCGCGATGTGGCTGTTCGTGCTTATTCCGGTCGGACTCGCGCTGCTGCACCCGCGCGTGCTGACCTGGGGCACCTCGCTGGTGCTGAAGATCCTGCGCCGCCCGCCGCTCGCCGAGCCGCTGGGCTGGGGCGTGGTGGTCAAGACCTTCGGCGCGTCCATGGGCGCCTGGGTGCTGCAGGGCGTGCACCTGTGGCTGCTGGCGAACTCGGTCGGCGCACCCGGCTTCAACGGCCTGATCCTGTGCGTGGGCGCGATGGCCGTCGCGATGACGGTCGGCACCTTCGCGTTCATCCTGCCCAGCGGGGTCGGCGTTCGCGAGGTCGCCCAGGTCGCGGTGCTCACGGCCAGCGGCCTGACGGTCGGCCAGGCGACCGCGTTCGCGGTGGCGTCCCGGGTGATGTTCACCGTCGCGGACCTGCTGACCGCCGGCTTCGCCGCGCTGGCCGCGAAGCTGTCCGCGCGGCGGGCGGTTCCCGCCGACGCCGCCTGACGGTCGAGTTTTCCGGGAGACCGGTCAAGCGCACCGCGCTTGGCCGGTCTCTTTTTTTGCGAGCTTCGACCGGCTAGCGGCAGCGGTGCTTTGCCTGCGTTCGCGAGCTGCCTGAAGGTTCGCACTGCTTGGCCCGGTCGGTGCCGTCCGTCTGGAATACGGACGCTGAGCGGTCGGAAAAGCGGAACGGCGGCAGGGAAACCCTGCCGCCGTCCGGAAAACGCCGCTCAGCCGACCAGCTGGTAGATCACCGCGTCCTGGTTGCGGTAAGCCTCGCGCAGGAACGGCTTGCCTTCCAGCCCGATCATCCCCTTGTCCGAGTACGCGGGCTTCGGCGGTGCCGCCGGGCGGCCGAGGATCACCCAGTGCACGTTGAGCCGTTTCACCGCCGCGCGCACCTGCGGATCGGTGTCGTAGTCCCGGAAATGCAGCGCCAGGGTCAGCGCGTCCGTGGGCGGGCTCGTCTGGTCGTCGTGTGCGGCGACGGTGCGGACGCCGCTCAGCGCATAGGTCCAAACCGTGCCGTCGAAGCGGTCGTTCATCGCCCACTCGCCGGGCTTGGCCAGCTTGCCCAGTTCGACCATCGCCTTTTCCTCGTCCGGCGTGATGACCAGGGTGCGCGGATTGGCGGCGCGGTAGCCGGCGGAGACGATATCCCCGTTGGTGCGCGCGTAGAGGCCCTTCGTAACGCCGAGGAAGCCCAGGAACACCAGCGCGGCGAGCGCGGCGGGCGGCACTCGGGACGGGAGCCGTTGTTTCAGCCAGTCGTGCAGTGCGGCGACCCCATGGCCGGCGATGAACGACAGCGGCACGATCGCCATCGACACGAACCGGTACGGGTCGTCCCACCACGGCCGCGACAGCGCCATCACCAGCTTGGCGTCCGACGAGGCCACCGCGATGTAGAACAACCCGGTGGCCAGTGCGGTGAGTCCGATCCAGCGCAGTGCGCCGAGTTTGCGGAAGAAGATGAAACCGAACAGCAGCGCCACCGACAGCCACACCTGCGGGAACTTCTCGAAGTGCTGGAAGCCGAGCAGGACGCCGAGCGCGTCGGTCGCGCGCCGTTCGATCGGCCAGCCCCAGTACGGCAGCGAGCTGTTCGCCAGCCCGATCGCGCCGAACAGCTGCAGCCCCGCCACGAGCACCGACACCACCGCGATCGGCAGCAGCGCCAGCAGATCCCGGCCGATCAGCCGCCATTGCCCGACCCATCGCTGCACCAGCAGCGGGGCGGCGAAGAGGATCGCGCCGAACAACGCGGACGAATGGATGCAGAGCAGGCCGACCGCCCCCGCGATCAGCAGGAGGCCGGTGTCCGGGGCGACCCGGTCGAGGTAGCGGCGCAGCACCACGGCGGCGAGCGGGGTAAGCGCCAAGCCCAGCAGGAACGGGTACAGCGGACCGCGGTCCATCGACTCGTAGGTGCTCATCACCGGCGCGACGGACGCGAGCGCGACCGCTCCGGCGAGCACCGCGCGGCCGCGGAACACGTGCACCACCGTGACCAGGGAAAGGGCGAGCAGACCCGGCAGCAGCGCGGTGTTCACGTCGAGCGTGAGCGGGATCGAACCGCCGCTCAGCTGGTACTGCACGGCCGCGAGCAGGTGGTAGGCGTTCGGGTAGAACGGCGGCGAAGCGTCGCCGTACCAGTTCACGCTGCCGGTGCCGAAGAGGCTGCCATTGCCGGACTCGGCGATGTAGCGCACGCCATTCGCCGCGTACGGAGCGTCTCCACCCTGCGCGATCGCGCCGAGGTGGCCCATGCCGCGTACGGCGGCGTAGAAACCGATCGCGGCCGCGAGCACCAGGCAGGCGCCGACTGCCCAGTTCGCCCGCGGTTCCCAGACCCGCTGCTCCGGCTCGGGCGGCCATCGGCGCACGGTCAGCTGCCGGACTCCGAACGCGACAGCGGCGAAGATCGCCGTGGTCAGCAGATAGGTCCAGACATTGAACGGAAGCCCGATGACGTGCATCCACGGGCCGGCCAGGCCGCCGATGGCGTAGCTCAGCAGTGGCGTCACGCCGGCTAGCAGCCAGCCGCGCAGGCCGGCCAGCGCACCGGTGATCAGCCCGGGAATCCCGAGCACGAGCAGGCAGCAAGCGATGCTCGCCACTACGGACAGCAAGGAGGGTTCGCTCGGCACAGTCTTCCTCAACTGGTGGGGGTGTCCGCCTTGCCCTCGGGTGGCGGATCGGAATCGCTGCCCAGGTTAGCTGGCCGCATATACACCCGAACGGCTTATGTCCGGGAAGCGTAGCGGCGCGCTTGACTGGAACCGGTGAAGACGGTCCGGCGGGGGCTCGGCCGGACGGGTGAGGGGCGCGGGAAGCAGGGGGACGCGTGATTTACGCGGTCGTGGGGGGATGGCTGGTGCTGGCCGCGCTGGTCATTGCCGCGTGGCAGCGGATCGCGCACGACCGGCGGTGGCGGATCGCGGCTTTGGCGCTCGTTCTCGGGTTCGCGTTGCTGCATCAGCTGCTGTTCGCCACGGTGACGGAAGACGCGTATGCCAGTTTCCGGTACGCGCAGAACATCGCGGACGGCGCTGGTCCGGTTTTCAACGCGGGCGACCGCACTGAGGGATACGCGAACTTTCTGTGGCTCGTGGTGATCGCGTTGCCGCGCGCGGCGTTCGACGCGGCCGTGCCTGCTACCGCGGTCGTGCTCAGCGCTGCTGCCGCGCTCGGGTGCGTTGCAGCGGCATACTTCCTCACTAATCGCATAGTCGTGCTCGCGCTTCCCGCGGGGGTGCAGCCGCGGCGCGCGCTCGGCGTCGCGGCCGCGCTGCTTACCGCTGGTGCCAACGGCCTTGCCGTGTACGGTCCTTCCGGCACCGAGTTGCCGATGTTCACGCTGTTGGTCCTTTGTGTCGGGTGCGCCTTGGTGGCGCGCCGTCCGGTCGTTGCGGGAGTGCTGGTGGCCGGCGCGGTGATGACGCGTCCGGAAGGGCTGGTCGTCCTGCTCATCGCCGGGCTGTGGCTTGCGTACGCGGCCTCGCGCGGACGGCATACGTGGTGGGCTCCTGCTGGATTTGTGTTGGGCGCGCTCGTGTTTCTGGTGCCGTGGACTGCGTGGCGGGTCACCTACTACCACCACTTCGTCTCCGGCGAACTGCCGTCGCTGGGGCCGGACTGGTCATATCTCGGCAGTTTTTCCTTGGCGCACTTGGCTTTCTTGCTACCCGCGGCAGTAGCGGGCGGGTTCCTGATCGCGATCCGCGGCCAGGCGGGGCAAGCACGGTCCGCGCTGTGGCTGTTGTTCGCGTTCGCCGTCTGCCAGGTCGCGTTCGTGCTGATCTTCGAGACCGATACCGGCTTGTCGTGGCGGCTGCTCGCGCCGGTACCGCCGTTGCTCGCGGTTTCCGCAGTGGCGGCGTACGGCGTCCTCGCTTCGGCGCCGCGGCCACGTACCGCATCGCTGGCAGTTCCGGCGGCCGCCGCGGTGCTCACCGGCGTCGCGGTGGCAGTGTCGGTGTCGGACCCGCAGATGCTGGCGAGCGTGCGAACGTGGCACAACCAGGGCGCGCAGCTGGCGGAGATCGGGGACTGGCTGGCTCGCTACCTGCCGCCCGGGTCCGTCGTGAGCGCGGGGACGCCCGGTTTGCTCGCGAGCCGCGCTGGGGCGCAGGTGCTCGTCGTCGGCCTGGACGCGGACCGCTCGACCCTCGCCTTGCCCGATCGATCGGGCTACGCGTCGCACCAGGACTGCGCCGACGACTTGTCCGCCTGGTATCGCGTCGCGACCTTCCAGCGCACCGGCACGCCGTACTGGATCTCGGTGTACCCGCGTGCCGAAGACGCGAGCCGGCTCGTCGAAGGACTCGACCGGGCACCCGGCTTCCGCTACGTCGCGTGCCGCTGAAGTGTGGCGGAACCGACTGCCTCGGTTGACGGGCGAGTAACTTACGGTCCCGTAACCTGGAGTCATGGCTGATCTCGTGTACCCGCCCGTCATAGCCGCCGCGCGGCTGATGTTCCGGCTGCTCGACAACCGTCTCCGGGTCACCGGCGCGGAGAACGTGCCCGCGACCGGCGGCGCGGTGATCGCGTGCACGCACATCAGCTACCTGGACTTCATCTACTGTGGCCTCGGGGCGCTGCCAGCCAAGCGGCTGGTGCGGTTCATGGCCAAAAAAGAGGTCTTCGACCACCGGATCTCCGGTCCGCTGATGCGCGGCATGCACCACATTCCGGTCGACCGGTCCGCCGGTCAGGCGTCGTATGCCGAGGCGGTCGAGCGGTTGCGGGCCGGGGAAGTGGTGGGCGTGTTTCCGGAGGCGACGATCAGCCGGTCGTTCACCGTGAAGGAGCTGAAAACCGGGGCGGTGCGGATGGCCGCCGAGGCGGGAGTGCCGGTGGTGCCGATGGCGCTGTGGGGGACGCAGCGGCTGTGGACCAAGGGGCGGCCGAAGGAGCTCACCAAGCGGCATGTGCCGATTTCGGTGGTGATCGGCGAGGCGATGCGTCCTGGGGCCGAGGAGTCTTGCGAGGCCCTCACTGCCGATCTGCGGGCGCGGATGGCGGCGTTGCTGGAGAAGGCGCAGTCGGAGTATCCGGCGACTCCCTCGGGCGAAGACGACCGGTGGTGGCTGCCCGCGCATCTCGGGGGAACCGCGCCCACTCCGGAAGAAGCCGCCGAACTGGACCGCCGCTGACGCTCCCGTCGTGGAGCGGGTCGCGCTGTCCGTGATGGGCCCCTTGCGGGACTTGGATTCCCGGAAGGGGCCCTTCACGGACCGACTGCGCACGAGGCTGGAGTCGGTCCGCGGGTTAGAACCAGCGCTCCAGTACCTGCGCCACGCCGTCTTCGGTGACCGGCGCGGTGACCTCGTCCGCGACCGCCAGCAAGGATTCGTGGCCATTGGCCATCGCGACGCCGTGCCCAGCCCACTGCAGCATCTCGATGTCGTTGGGCATGTCGCCGAAGGCGATCACCGCCTCCGACGGCACGTCGAAGCGCTCCGCGAGTTCGGCCAGGCCGGTCGCCTTGGTCACGCCGTGCGCGGCCAGCTCGATCAAGCCGCCGGAGGACGAGTACGTCACGTCCACCGCGTCGCCGACCAGCGTGCCGACCGCTTCGGCCATCTCCTCCGACGTCATTCCGCGGTGGCTGACCAGCAGCTTGATCGCGGACCTGCCCAGCACCTCCGCGCGCGGCGCGATCCGGCTCTCCTCGTCGCCCCAGGGATTGTGGTACTCCGGCTCGATCACGAAGTTGCGCAGGTCGTGGTCGGCCGATCCGCCGCCGACCCGTTCCGCCGCCAGCCGACAGCCGGGCAGCGCCTTGTCCAACGCCGAGGCCAGGTCGTGCAGCAGGTCAGGGGCCAGTTCGCCGTGCACAGCGACCACCTCGTCGGCGCCGATGTCCAGCAGGACCGCGCCGTTGGCGCACACCGCGTACCCGGTGAGGCCGAGCGGTCCGGCGACCGGCGCGATCCACCGCGGCGGGCGGCCGGTGCACAGGGCGAACGGGACGCCGTCCTCGACGACTCGCCGGACGAGAGCGATCGTGCGCGACGTCACCGCCTCGCTGGGGCCGAGCAGCGTGCCGTCGACATCGGATGCGACCAACCGGGGTTTCTCCACGGGTCCCATTCTCCCGGTCGCTGCCCGTGCGAGCGAACGTCGGTGCCGGACGCTACCGTCGGCCCCGTGCGAGCAGGCATCGTGATTCTTCCCGAGGACCGTTGGTGGGCAGCCGAGCCGAAGTGGCGGGCGGCCGAGGAATACGGCTTCGACCACGCGTGGACCTATGACCATCTGGGCTGGCGGTCACTGGTCGACGGCCCGTGGTTCTCCGCCGTGCCCACCTTGACCGCGGCGGCCATGGTCACCTCCCGGATCCGGCTGGGCACGTTCGTCGCCTCGCCGGTCGCGCGGCATCCGGTGCCGTTCGCGCGGGAGCTGATCACCCTGGACGACGTGGCCGACGGGCGGTTCGTCCTGGGTGTGGGCGCGGGCGTCGACAGCTCGCGCTACGACGCGCAGGTGATGGCCGGGCCGGAGCTCACCGCGCGGCAGCGCGCGGACCGGTTCACCGAGTTCGTCGAGGCGCTCGACGGGCTGCTGATGACCGACAAGTTCGATTTCGACGGCGAGTACTACACCGCTCGCGGCGCCCGGAACCTGCCGGGCACGGTGCAGCGGCCGCGGCTGCCGTTCCTGGTCGCCGCCAACGGGCCGCGCACCATGACACTCGCTGCCCGGTTCGGCGCGGGCTGGGTCACCACCGGCCGCGGCGGGCAGACCCTGGACGAGTGGTGGACCGGCATCGCCGAGCTGGTCCGTACGTTCGAGCAGCGGCTGGAAGCGGCCGGGCGCGAGCCGGCCGGCATCGAGCGGCACCTGAGCCTGGACGCCGCGCCGGTTTTCTCGCTGAGCAGCGTCGCGGCGTTCCGCGAGGCCACCGAACGGGCTCGCGAGCTCGGCTTCACCGACGTCATCGCGCACTGGCCGCGGTCGAGCGGACCGTACGAGGGGCACGAATCGGTGCTGGAGAAGGTCGTCGAAGAAGTACTGCCCGGGTTGAAAACCGAGTAGCTGCTCCATTCGGGTGGCCTGCGCGGAGGTGGGAAACCCGGCCCGCCGGTCCGGCGTCAAGGCAGACGAGAAGAGGGGGAGCGGCTTCGCGGGGAGGCCGCCTTCTCGGGGGTAGTGGGCGCCCTTTTCCAGGGCGCCGGGGACGGGAGGTCTTCGGGACCGCGGCGGGGGCGGCCGCGGTCCCGAAAACCCGCCTCACCTGATGATCGTGTAGATCTGAGCGCCGGGGTTGCGGTACTCCAGCTTCAGGAAGTCCATTCCGGCGAGACCGGTCAGCCCAGGCGAGAACGGTACGTCCCTCGCGATGGAGCCGCTGCCGACCAGCACGTGGTGCACGTTCAGCCGGCGCACCGCCTCCCGCACGTGCGGGTCCTGGTCGTAATTGCGGAAGTACAGGGCGAGGTATTTCGCGTCCGGCGAGATCGCTCCGCTGCCGTCGTAGTGGCCGGCCACCGGGTGCACCCCGGTCAGCGCGTACATCCAGGCAGTGCCGTCCAGCCGGTCGTTCAGCACCTTCTGGTCCGGCGGGATGCCCATCCGGCCGAGGAACTCCATGGCCGCGATCTCGTCCGGGCTGACCGGCGGCGTGACCTCGCCCTCCGGGCCGTTGTAGTACAGGAACGACACCGCGGTCGCGTTCGCCGTCCGGTAGAAGCCGCCGGTGAGCACCGCGGTCGCCGCGACGACCGCCGCGGCGGTCACGATGCCGAGCCGGGACACCACCTGCGGACGTTCCTTCGCCCAGCCGATCGACCGGACCAGCCGGGCGATCCAGCGCTGCACCTCGGCCATCCCGTGCCCGGCGAGCAGGCAGAGCGGGATCGCGGCGAGCGCCATCAGCCGGAACCGGTCGTTCCACCACGGCCGCGACAGCGAGATCACGAGCGGCACGTTGCCGTACGACGTGACCAGCACGAACAGGCCGGACAGGCCGAGCGCGGACACGATCAGCCAGCGCATCCGGCCCAGCCGCAGGAAGCTCAGCACGCCGATCGCGAGCAGCGCGGTCAGCCACAGCTGCGGCGAGTGCAGCACCTGCTGGAACGTGGCGAGCATGTTGAGCGCGGACATGACCGGCAGATGCGAGCCCCACGCGTTGTACGGGTACGCGCCGGAGGTGAACTGGATCGCGCCGAAGATCTGCGGCACCGCCAGCAGAACGGCGAACACCATCACCGGGATGGTGAACAGGATGTCGCGGCCGATCGCGCGCAGCCCGGCGCGTCCTTCGGGGACACCGTCGACCGGCAGCTTGCGCAGCGAGCGGTACCAGCGCTGAAGCACCAGCGGCGCGGCGAAGAGGATGCCGCCGAACAGCGCGCTCGAGTGCGCGACGAGGAGGCCGTCCGCGCTGAGCGCGAACACCAGCCCGGTGTCGACGCCCGGGCGGACCAGGAAGCGCTGCAGAGCGACCACTGTCAGCGGAGTGAGAACGATGCCCAGCGCGTACGGGAGCAGGCCGCTCGAAACCGACTCGTACGCGCCCGTAGTGGCCGCTGCGGCGATGAGCGCCGTGCAACCGGCGTGCACCGCCCGGCCGCCCATCTGACGGACGAGCGCGACCATCGACAGCGCGAAGATGCCCGCGATCGGCATGGTGACGGCGTTCAGCGTGACCGGGATGCTCGTCCCGGAGATCTCGTACACCAGCGCGCCGACCAGGTGGTACCCGTTCGGGTAGAAAGCGCCGTTGGGATACCAGTTGATGGTGCTCATGCCGGTGAGCGAGCCGTCGCCGGTGTCGGCGATGTAGCGGATGCCGTTCGCGTGGTAGACGGTGTCCCAGCGCTGGAAGACGGCTGTCGTGCCGCCCCGTGCGGAAAGCACCACGGCGATCGACAGCCCGACCGCGACCACCACGCACGCGGCGACCGCCCAGTGCGCCCGGTTCGTCCAGACCACCGGCGGTTCCTCCGCGCCCGGCCTGATCCACCCGCGTACCAGGCAGAGCCGGCGCACGCCGTACGCGACGCCCGCCAGCAACAGCGTGCAGGCCGCCGCGGTGAGGACGTTGTAACGCAGGCCGACCATCGCGAGCCAGGGACCGGCCAGGCCGGTGACGGCGTAGCTGAGCAGCGGCGCGAGGCCCGCGAGGGCCCATCCGCGCAGTCCCGCGGCACGTCCGATCAGGGCGCCCGGGACAGCCAGCACGGCCAAGTAGGCGGTGACCGCGCCGAGATAGGTCCAGAAGGTGTCGGGTGCAGGCATGTTCTCACGTGTGTAGTGCGGGTAAAACCTGGCGGGATGCCGAGGTCGGTTCGGGCCGCGGTCACCGGACTGCGTACCCTGAGCGCCCGTGAGCGAGCACACGAACTCCGCCAAGAGTACTGAAGACGACTTTCGCGGTTACGACCTCGTCGTCGTCGGGTCCGGTTTCTTCGGCCTGACCATTGCCGAACGGGCCGCGGCCGAGCTGGGCAAGAAGGTCCTGGTCCTCGAGCGCCGCCACCACCTCGGAGGCAACGCCTACTCCGAGGTCGAGCCCGAAACGGGCATCGAGGTGCACCGCTACGGGGCGCACCTCTTCCACACGTCCAACAAGCGGGTGTGGGAGTACGTCAACCGCTTCACCGAGTTCACCGGGTACCAGCACCGGGTCTTCGGCAAGCACGACGGCCAGGTCTACCCGCTGCCGATGAACCTCGGCATGATCAACCAGTTCTTCGGCAAGTCGCACACGCCGGACGAGGCGCGCGAACTGATCGCCAAGCAGGCGGCCGAGTTCCGGACCGAGGACGCGCAGAACCTCGAGGAGAAGGCGATCTCCCTGATCGGCCGCCCCCTCTACGAGGCGTTCATCCGGGACTACACCGCCAAGCAGTGGGAAAACGACCCGAAGAACCTCGGCGCGAACATCATCACCCGGCTGCCGGTCCGGTACACCTTCGACAACCGGTACTTCAACGACACCTACGAGGGTCTCCCGGTCAACGGGTACACCGCGTGGCTCGAGAAGATGGCCGAGCACGAGAACATCGAGATCCGGCTGAACGTCGACTACTTCGACGTGCGCGACCTGATCCCGGCCGGCACCCCGACCGTCTACACCGGGCCGCTGGACCGCTACTTCGACTACTCGGCGGGCCGGTTCACCTGGCGCACCGTCGACTTCGAGTCCGAGGTCGCCAACACCGGTGACTACCAGGGCACTTCGGTCGTGAACTACAACGACGCCGACGTGGACTACACCCGGATCATCGAGTTCCGCCACTTCCACCCGGAGCGGGACTACCCGAAGGACAAGACGGTCATCTTCCGCGAGTACTCCCGGTTCGCGAAGGAAGACGACGAGCCGTACTACCCGATCAACACCGCGGAGAACCGCGAGAAGCTGGAAAGCTACCGCGAGCTGGCGAAGATCGAGGCGCGCGAGAAGAACGTGCTGTTCGGCGGACGGCTGGGCACGTACAAGTACCTCGACATGCACATGGCGATCGGGTCGGCGCTCTCGATGTTCGACAACAAGATCGCTCCGCACCTCACCGAGGGCGCGCCCCTCGACGGGTCGATCGATGCTTGAGAAGGGCACCCCGCGCGGCGAGGCCGCCGTCCTCTCCCGCACCCAGAAGGTGCTGAAGAAGCCGGGCACCGTGCAGGTCGCGCGGGGCATGTCGCTGTTCGGCGAGCACAGCGCGGGTTGGTTCGCGCTGGGCTTGCTGGGCGCGGCGCTCGACCGGGACCGGCGCAAGGAATGGCTGGTCGCGTCGGCCGGAGTGGTGGGCGCGCACGCCGCGTCGATCGCGGTGAAGCGGGTCGTGCGGCGGCCCCGTCCAGACCATCCCAGCGTGGAGGTCCTGGTCGGAACGCCGAGCAAGCTGAGCTTCCCCTCGTCGCACGCGACGTCGACGACAGCGGCGGCGGTGCTCTACTCCGGATTGACCGGGCGTAACCTGGTGCCCGCCCTGGTACCGCCGATGCTCGCCTCGAGGCTGCTGCTCGGCGTTCACTATCCGACAGACGTTCTTGCCGGAGCCGCCCTGGGAGGCGTCGTCGGCGGTCTGATCCGACGGAAGCTGACCAAGAAGCGATGAGCGAAACGACCGACGAGCGAACCGAAAACGCGTCCGGTACGGCCGAGTCCTCGACAGCCTCGGAACCGGCTGCCGAAACGACCGCCGAGGAGACCGAAGCGGTCGAGAAGGCCGAGGCGGCCGACAAGGCCGGCGCGGCCGAAGCCCCGGCTCCGGCCGCGCCGGCCGCCAGTTCGAGTCCGCTGGGCCTCGCGCTCGGCGTGCTCAAGACGGCGCGGCCGAAGCAGTGGGTGAAGAACGTCCTCGTCTTCGCGGCGCCGTTCTTCGCGTTCTCGAAGGCGACGAACCGGACCGAGCTGGTCGTGGACGCGCTCATCGCGTTCGCGGCGTTCTCGCTCACTGCCTCGTCGGTCTATCTCATCAACGACGCTGTCGACGTCGAGGCCGACCGGGCCCACCCGACCAAGCGCAACCGGCCGATCGCGGCGGGCATCGTGCCGGTTCCGGTCGCCTACGCGGCCGCGGTGGTGTTCTTCCTGGCCGGTCTCGGCCTGTCGTTCGCGGCGGACTGGAAGCTGGCGATCGTGCTGGCGGTCTACGAAGCCGTCCAGCTCGGCTACTGCTTCGGCCTCAAGCACCAGCCGGTGGTGGACCTGGCGATCGTCGGCTCGGGCTTCCTGATGCGCTCGATCGCCGGCGGCGTGGCGGGCAGCATCGCGATGTCGCAGTGGTTCCTGCTGGTCACCGCGTTCGGTTCGCTGTTCATGGTGGCCGGAAAGCGCTACGCGGAAATCATGCTGTTCGAGCGCACCGGCGCGAAGATCCGCTCGTCGCTGAAGAAGTACTCGGCGAGCTACCTGCGCTTCGTGTGGGCGACCTCGGCGGCGATCCTGATCATGTCCTACTGCCTGTGGGCGTTCGAGATCCGCCAGGCCGAGCACAACTCGGTGTGGGCGGTCGTGTCGATGGTCCCGTTCGTGATCGCGGTGCTCCGTTACGCGGTCGACGTCGACGGCGGCAACGCCGGGGCGCCGGACGAGATCGCGCTGAAGGACCGGGTGCTGCAGGTGCTCGGCGCGACCTGGGTCGTGACCTTGTTCCTGTCGTTCTACCTGTGATGCGCTCCCTGTGAACGGGGCGCGGATTTAAACAGCTGAGATTCAGCTTCTCCACAGCATCGACGGTCACCCTCGGGAGTGGGAGCCGGGGTCGGCCCGCCTCCCGCCCGCGCAGCCCGGAGGACCACGATGAGCGAGAACGACACCCCCACCCCGACCGGCCCCGACGGGCCGGGCGCCGAGGGGCAGCAGCCGACTGAGCACCTCAGCCGGGTGGGGGATTTGGGCGAGACCGGCGGCCCTTCCGGCGAACCGGCTCCAGGTGGTTCGGGCGGGCAGCCCGAAGCCGCGTTCCAGTCGGTCCCGGCGTCCGAGCAGCCCACGCGACCGAGCCAGCCAGTGCCGCCCGCGGGCCAGCCCGGCCCGGCGGCCGGGCAGCAGGTTCCGCCTGGCCAGCCCGGTCCGGCGGCCGGGCAACCAGGCCAGTACGCCCAGGCCGGTCAATGGGGGATGCCGCTGCCCCCGCCCAAGTCGAGCGGGTTCCGCCGCTTCGTGGGCCACCGGGCGACCCAGCTGGTCGCGGTGGGAGTCCTGGGCCTGGCGATCGGCGGCGGTGTCGTGGGCGGCGTCATGGCCGCCACGGACCACCCCGACCGCCCCGGCACGAGCCAGCATCGCGGCGGCAACGGCCACCACTTCACCAATGGCGGCCCCGGACAGCGCCACCGCATTCCCAACGGCCAGAACAACGGGAACGGCACCGGTTCGAACGACGGCTCGAACGACATCGGGCCGAACAACGGCAACGGCACCGGACCCGGAATCTGACCGAGCCGCCCGACGCTTGATCGCCAAAGCGGCTGTGCCGATTCACCTCGGCACAGCCGCTCGGCTCGCAGCTGGCCGTGGCGTCTTCACCCCGGGCAGCCTCAGCGGGCCGTCGCTCCTCTGCCCGGCGGCCTCACCGCCAGCCGTGAGCGACGCGGGGCGCAGCTACCGCGGTGTCGGGTGAGTTCGGCCTTCACCGCGACGGCTTTCTTCGCTTCGAGCCCGTCCATCGCCGCCCGGACGATGTCCGCCAGGCCGGAGGGTTCTCGGCCACCCCTGAAGTCGCTTATAGACAGTCCACAGTGGACATCGATGTCGGCAATTGATTACACGTGACCTGATCCCTAGACGTTGATGCTTAGGATGCCGTTTCTCTAGGCATGACTTCTCTGGATCCCACGGTTGTAGACATGTGTGATTAACCGACCATGGCCAAGCCTCCGATCTCCGCTGCGACGCGCATGGTCGGCGTGCGGGTGCGCGAATTCCGGGTGAAGGCCGGGCTGAGCCAGGAGCAGCTGGCCGAGCGGGCCGGCGTGCACTGGACGTTCGTGAGCCAGGTCGAACGCGGCCTGCGCAACATCAACTTGCACAACCTGCTCAAATTCGCCGACGGTCTCGGCGTGAATCCAGCGAGCCTGGTGGATGGCCTGCACCCGCCGTCGGTCGAGGAGCAACGGGTCTAGTCCACTGTGGAATTCGCGCCTCCCGGGGCCGGGAATTCCTTTGCCGGAAGGGGAAGCACTGCCGCCCGGGTTTTCCGCCCGCGCTGCTCTCAGAGTGCTCCGATCGCGTCGTTCAGCACCTTCACGATCGCCCGTGGATCGCCCGGGATCAGCTCCTTGCGGTCGTTCGTGTTCTGGTAGGTCAGGACGCGGCCGGACTCCAGGTCCAGCGCGTAGATCGGGCCGCCGGTGGTGTGCGTTCCGTTGCTCCGCCGGGCGACATACAGCTGGTGCACGGCGATCCGCGGCTGGCTCAGCACGGAATTGAAGTATTCGTGGGTGTTGTTGTCCTCGTCGAACGGATCGGGTGCCGCGTCCGAGGCCCCGGGCACCGAGACGGCCCGCACCGGGGCGCCGGGAAGCGGGGGCAGCAAGTCGAACAGCGTGGTGGCCAACCGGGTCGGGGCGGTCGCCCGGATTTCGACCCGGTCGTCCGTGGCGATCACCTGGACCGCGTCCTCGGCTCGTTGCGCGATCAGCACCGAACGGCTCGGCCCGTGGCTCGGCTCTGAGCGGGCGAAGAACTCGCGTTCGGCATAGGCGATGACCTGCAGCAGCGCCCGGAACTGCGGCGTTGGCGTCTCGTCGCGCGCGAGGCCGAGCGCGGTGAGGTATTCGATGGTGGCGGCGTGCAGTTGCCGTTGCGCGCTTTCCGCGACCCAGAGCCGCCGTGCGCCGAGCATCGGGTGGACGTTGCCGAGGTCGAGCATGTCCCAGGCGACGGACAGGGCCGGGGTCGGCAGGAGGACCGTCTGATCGATGCCGGTCATGCGCCGAGCGTGGGCGGGGTCGCCCGGAGACCGGTGGCCGGATCGACCGTGGCGTCTTCGCCGGCGAAGACGTCGTCGGTGTCGAGTACGTACTTGCGGTCGTGCTCGGCGTCGTCCTCCTTCTTGCCGCGCCCGCCGCCCGCGCCCATCCCCGCGCCTGGCGCGCCGCGCTGCCCGGAGGCACCGGCGGCCGCACCGCCCCGGCCTGCCTCGGCACCGCCACGCGGGCCGAATTCTCCCGCGCCGGCCCGGGAACCCGCTCCCGGAGCGCCACCGCTGCCGCGCGACCCCGCGCCCGGAACGCCGCCGGTACCGCGTGGCGCCGAACCGGACTCGCTGCCGCCGCCAGTCGGGCCGAAGCCGCCGGCGAAGCCGACACCCGGGGTGTAGCCGAGACTGTTGCCCGAGTTCCCCGACCCGCCGGGACCGAAGCCGCCCGGCTGGTAGGCGGGCGGAGTGAGGCCGGACGGCCCGAGCCCGGCCGGAGGCTGGTAGCTGGAGGTGCCGGTGCGGTCGTTCGGGGCAGCCGGGGCACCGGTGCCGGACTGCGGGCCGGGAGCGCTCGTTCCGCCCGGCCCGGAGCTGGTGCCGGGGCCAAAACTGCTCGGCCCGCTGCCTCTCGGGAGGTGTCCGCTGGTGCCCGGCCACGGCTCGTTGGTTCCCGGCGTCGGGCCACGCCCGTGGGCGGGCGGATGACTCGGGCCGGTGTCCGGGCCCGGACCGGGACCGGACGGCTGGTTGAGGGTGACCGCGCTGCCGTCGTACTTGCCGATCGTGCCGTAGTCGAACTTGAGTTGGCTCGAGTTGTCCTGGGTCTGATTGGTGAATTGCTGGTACGCCCGGTTCGCGTCGTCTTCGGCGGCGGAACGCACGACGGCCTGCTTCAAGTAGTCGACGTTGAACAGGCCGAGGCCGCTGGTCGGAGCGCTGGTGATGGGCGGGATCGGAGGCATCTGATTGCGCAGGTTCTCCAGCATCGACGCGGTCGAGGCGTGCGTGCTCGCGTTGTCGTGGAACGCCTGCTGCGCGTCCGACATCGAGGAACGGATCATCTGCAGCCGCTGCGAAACCCGATCCGCGGCCGCCCCTTTCCAGACCGATTCGAGGCCGCCGAGGACCTCGGACACCTGCTGGCTGACCGCCTCCTGATCGCCGGCGAGCTGCTTGGCGACCGCGCTTCCCTCGTGCCAGGTTTCCGGTTTGCTGGCGTGGACGTGCTGGACGATCTCCTCGATCGGCATGGTCAGGCTCCGCGCCTGCGCGAGAAACTCCTCGAACCAGTTCCCGCCCATGTCACCGCCCGGCTTTCTGCTTGATCGTGGTGACCGCGTCGGCCGCCGCATCGGCACCGAGGTCACAGGCGTCGGCTTTGCCGCGGTTGGCTTCGCCGAGTTCGAGCCCGGCTTCGAACTCGAGAGTGTCGGAAAGCCCGACCGCGACCTGGCACCCTGGCGACATCGGCCCGGGCGACTTGTCATAGGCGACGGCGGGGAAACCTTGGATCGGCGGGAGCACGTCGAAGCGCTTCATCTGGGGTTTGACCTGCTTGTAGACGATGCTCAGGCCCTGCTTTTGCTTGGTGGTGTAGAAGATCACCAGCACCGGGCCGCCGTCGGGTGCGGACCAGGTGCACTTCGTGCCGAGCGGGCTGGACGATGGCTCGCCGGTGACGTCCGTGCCGAAGTTCTTGGAGATCTGCTGCGGGGTAAGCGCCTCGCAAGGACTGCCGGAGAGCACGGAGTCCGGAAGCGGGTTGTCGACCTTGGGGGCACCGCCGTACGGAGGCAGGTCCCCGGAGGGCGACGAGCTGGTGCTTGGTGCGGGCGCCGGGATGCCGCCGGTGGTGCTGGAGCAGGCAGCGAGCAGCAGGGCAGAACTGAGCATGACGAGGGGTACGCGGAGTTTCATGCCTTCGGTTCCTGGTTTTTGATGCTGTTGAAGTGGCCAGCTTGCTGTTGATCACCTGATTTTGTCATGCCCAGCGCGCCCTCGATGCGCTGGATGAATTCGTCCAGGTACGCAATCTGAAGGTCGATATGACCTCCGCCGTATGAGTAGGCACCCAAATTGCTGGAGCCGTCACCGGTCATTGCCACATGCGCGGCGACGGTGGACGGGTCTTGCGAAGGAGCCTGCATGCCGCACAGATAGGCCGCCGATCGGCGCATTGCCGCGAGCTTTCCGCGGACCCCTTGCAGCTTGCTGAGCAGCATCTTCGCTTCGTCCGGCTCCATCACGAAGCCCTCCGGAGCGCTGACCTGGTCACCCCAGATCGCGACCGTGAACGACGTGTCCTCCCACACCCTGTGCCCCCTCGGCCCGGTGTCTGCAATTGCCTACAGAGAGCACGGTAGCCGATCGATCACCCGGGGTGGATGCGATTCGGGGAAATGCGGGAGGGCGGCCAAGCATGGTCTAGATATAAACATCATAGTCATTTATCGCCTAGATATAAATGATATAGACATCTGTGCATTGATATCAAATGCCCTAGTCGTGTGTGCTTAAGCGGCCATGGTCAAGACGCCGATCTCCGCCGCCGCGCGCGTCGTGGGCGAGCGGGTGCGCGAGTTCCGGAACCGGGCGGGGCTCAATCAGGAGGAGCTGGCCGACGAGCTGCGGCCGCCGCGCGGGGACGAATAGCGGTCCGCTGTGCACCCGCGCCGAACCGTCGGGTGGAGATGGGGCCCTTCACCGACCACCGGCGGCGGCCGCTGCTGGCCGGACGACCTGCCGCAGGGTGCCCTCCCGGATCAGCAGCACCTGGGTGATCACCTGCAGCAGCAGGAAAAACCCGACCGACAACCCGGCGTCCAGTCCGGGCACCTCGTCCACCGGCAAGGTGTAGGCCATCGCCACGCTGAGTCCACTGTGGACCAAACTGCCGACGCCCCACGCCACCGTCAACGTCCGCCACGCCCGCCGGAACGACGGGTGCGCGTCCCAGGCTGCGTCCAGCCTCGAACCGCGGCCGGGCAGCAGGGTCCGGGCCGCTTGGTAAGTGATCGGGTACTTGCCGATGGCCATGCTCGCCAGCAGCCAGCCCCCGGCCAGAGTGCTGAACCACGCGCCGCGGACGAGCATCAGGCGGGCATCGCCGGTGAGCAGCGTGGTGGCCAAGCCCACCGCGAGGAACGCGACGACCAGCAGGCCGATTCCGTCCACCCGGCGGTGCGCGATCAGGCCGTACAGCACGCGCACGGCCGGCGGCAGGCCGCTCAGCAGCAGCGCCCACACCGGCGATGCGTCGAACGCCCGCAGCAGGTAGTAGCCGCCGACCGGAGTGGCCAAGTCGACGATCAGCGTGGCCAGTGCGGAGCGGAACTCGTTCGCCATGCCCCGAGTTTCGGCGCGCCGGGCGTCCGGGGGCATCGTCGAGCCGGTCAGGCCGGCATCCACCGACCGGTGGATGCGCGGGGGATCAGACCGGCAGCTTGCGGAAGATCTTGCGCGGCACGTGCCGCAGGATCGACATCACCAGCCGGAACTCCGACGGCGACCAGACCAGCTCCTTGCCCTTGCGGCAGGCGTCCACCGCGACTTCGGCCACCTGCTCGGCGGTCCGGGTCAGCGGCGCGTCCTTCATCCCGGCGGTCATCTTCGTGGTGACCTGGCCGGACCGGACGACGGTCACCTGCACGCCGTGCGGCGCCAGGGCCTCGCCGAGGCCGAGGTAGAAGCCGTCGAAGCCGGCCTTGGTCGAGCCGTAGACGAAGTTCGACCGGCGGACGCGCTCGCCCGCCACCGACGACAGCGCGATGACCTTGCCGTGCCCCTGCGCCTTCAGCTTCTCCGACAGCGCCACGCCGACCGAGACCGCCGCCGTGTAGTTCACCGTCGCCAGCTCGACCGCCTTGGCGTGGTCCTGCCACATCTCTTCGGCATCGCCGAGCAGACCGAACGCGACCACCGCCACGTCGATGTCGCCGCCGGCGAACGCCTGGTCCAGCACCTTCGGGTGGGACGCGGTGTCCAGGGCGTCGAACGCCACCGTGGACACCTCGGCACCGAGGTCTTTCAGTTGCTGCGCGGCGTCCTCCAGCCGCGCCGACGGACGGGCGGCGAGCACGACCCGCAGCGGCTTCTCCTCGAGGTACTTCTCCGCGATCGCCAGCGCGATGTCGGACGTGCCGCCGAGCAGCAGCAGGGACTGGGGGTTACCGACCGCGTCGATCACAGTGCGAGCCTCCGGCTCATGTCAGAGGCGAAAACGCCTTCGGGGTCGACGGAGGAGCGCACCTTGCGCCACTCCTCCAGCCGCGGGTACATCTTCGCGAACGTCTCCGCCGAGGTCCGGGAGTCCTTCGCGGTGTAGAGCCTGCCGTTCGAAGCGAGGACCATCTCGTCCATCTGCGCGCAGAACCGGCTCAGCCCGTTCTTGATCGGGAAGTCGACCGACAGCATCCAGCCCGGCGACGGCCACGACATCGGGGCCGGGTTCGCGTCGCCCATCCGCTTGAACACGTTCAGGAACGAGTAGTGCCCGGACCGCGAGATCACCCGGCAGATCTCCTTGAGCTTGTCCTCCGCGCCGAACGGCACCGAGAACTGGTACTGCAGGAAGCCCTTGCTGCCGTACGCGCGGTTCCACTCGCTCAGCATGTCCAGCGGGTGATAGAACTGCGTGAGGTTCTGGATCTTGCCGCGCGCGCCGTTCTTGGGAACCGTCTTCTGCCACAGCTCATTGATGAGTCCGAAGGTCAGCTTGTTGCCGAGCCCGTTGGGGAACACGTCCGGCAGCGTCAGCAACTGCGGCGCGTCGAACTTCAGCGGGTTGCTCCGCAGCTTCGGCGGCAGCTGGTCGATGGTGGCGAGCGAGCCGCGGGAGAAGGTGGCGCGGCCGAGCCGGCTGTCGGACGAGATCAGGTCCGGCACCGACATCGAGTAGTCGTAGTTCAGGTCCGAGCCGTCGGTGAAGAGCCCGAGCGTCTCGTCGAGGTTCGACGTGCGGTCGGCGTCCACGTAGAAGTACGCCGTCTCGGTCTTCTTCATCCGGATCGTCGCGCGGACGATGATGCCGGTCAGTCCGATTCCGGCGACTGTCGCCCAGAACAGCTCCGATTCCGGGCCGTCCGGGGTGAGCGTGTGCACGGATCCGTCGGCGGTCAGCAGATCCATCGACACCACGTGGTTGCCGAAGCTGCCCGCCGAGTGGTGGTTCTTGCCGTGGATGTCGTTGGCGATCGCGCCGCCGATGGTCACCTGGCGGGTGCCCGGCAGCACCGGGACCCACAGGCCGTAGGGCAGCGCCTCGCGCATCAGCTTGTCGAGGCTCACTCCGGCGTCGAGGTCGATCAGACCGGAGTCCGGGTCGATCGAGTGGATCCGGTCGAGCACGGTCATGTCGACGACCAGTCCGCCCGCGTTCTGCGCCGGGTCCCCGTAGGACCGGCCGAGCCCGCGTGCGATGACCCCGCGCGGGCCTGCGGAAGCGACGGCGCGGGCGATCGCCTCGACATCGCGCGTGCTCAGCACGTCGGCGACGGTCCCGGCGGTGCGGCCCCAGCCGGTGAGCGTGCGGCGCTGTGTCTCGGGTGCGTGGGTCACTCGACCAGGGTAGCCACGCCGAACACCGCCCGGAACGTGACCCTGAAGTGCCCGCTTCTACACTTTGCGCATCAAGGCACAAGCGTCCGAGCGTCGAAGTGGGTAATACGGACACTGACGCAATAGGCCGAGAAGGTATTCCAAGTGGTGGCTACAGAACCGCAGAGTGACCAAACGCAGCCGGGGACCGCGGGTCCCGGGCTGCTGGGCCAGCTGGTCCGGTTCGGCGTGATCGGCGGGTTCTGCGCGCTGCTCGACCTGGGCACGTACTCGCTGCTGCGAGCGGTCGGCATGGACGCCGCCCCGTGGGTGGACCTCGCCCGTGCGATCAGCTTCATCGTGGGCACGACCACCGCGTTCTTCCTCAACCGGCGATTCACCTTCGCCGCGGGGAAGCGCGAGGGGAACGCCCAGGTCGGCAGCTTCGTTCTGCTGTACGCCGTCACCTTCTTCGTCGCCGTCGGCGTCAATCAGGTGATGCTGCGCGTGCTGCCGGAGTCGGGGTGGCAGGCCACCCTCGCCTGGGTGGTGTCCCAGGCCACGGCGACCGTGATCAATTTCGTGATGCTCAAGTGGGTCGTGTTCCGTGTGCGACCGGTAAAGGAGAACTGAGTTCGATGCCCGGTAAAGCAGCCCCGGTCGCCGAGGCGGCCCCCGCAGGCGAGACCCGGTTCGCCGACCACGCCCCGGAGGGCAGGCTCACCGCCCAGCGCGGGCTGTACTCCGGGCCGGCTCCGATCGTCAGCAAGGACCTGTACGCCGAGGTCGTGCACGGCAACGCGCTGCGCGAGCGCGGCAGCATCTCGCTGGAGCCGTCGGCGAAGGTGACCGGAAACACCTACTTCGGCCGTTTCCCGGCCAGCTACTGGCAGCGCTGGACCACCGCGACCGAGGTGCAGGTCGAAGCGGTCGTGACCGGCGACGGCCTGCTCTCGATGGGCGCGTCCGACCTGCTCGGCGACGCGCGCGTGGCGGACGCCAAGCAGGTGTCCGGCGCGAAGGGCACGAAGGTCGTGCTGAGCGCCAAGCTGGACAAGTTCCACGACGGCGGCGCGCTGTGGCTCGACCTGGAGACCGAAGGCGGCCAGACGCTGCGCGCCGAGCAGGTCCGCTGGACCGTCGAGGCACCGGAGCAGATCCGCCCGACCGCGGTCACCATCTGCACGATGAACCGCGCCGACGACTGCCTGAAGAACCTCCAGGCGCTGGCCGCGGACGTGTCCTCGCTGGACACCCTGCACGCCATCTACGTTGCCGACCAGGGCACCGACCGGGTCGAGACCCGCGACGGCTTCGAGCAGGTCGCGAAGGACCTCGGCGACAAGCTGCACTACATCAAGCAGGGCAATCTCGGCGGTGCCGGCGGCTTCACCCGCGGCCTGTACGAGGTGGCCGGCCAGTCCGCCGCCGAGCACGCGAACGTGCTGTTCATGGACGACGACGTGCTGCTCGAGCCGGACCTCGTCGTGCGGATGACCGCGTTCTCCAACCGCGCCGCCAACCCGATCATCGTCGGCGGCCAGATGCTGAACCTGCTGCACCCGAACCAGCTGCACGTCGGCGCTGAGTACGCCCGGCTGAACACGCTGGAGCCGGGCCAGCCGGTGCAGCACTCGCTCTCCACCGCCGACCTGCTCGGCGTCGACGAGGAGACCGGGGCCCCGAACCGCCAGGAGCGCCGCCTCGACGCCGGCTACAACGGCTGGTGGTCCTGCCTGATCCCGGCCGAGGTGGTCAAGGCCATCGGCTACCCGCTGCCGTTCTTCTTCCAGTGGGACGACGCGGAGTACTCCTACCGCGCCCGCGAGTACGGCTTCCCGACGGTGACCCTGCCGGGGGCCGGCGTGTGGCACGCGGACTTCCACTGGAAGGACTGGGACGAGTGGCACCGGTACTTCAACCTGCGCAACTCGATCATCACCGCCGCGCTGCACTCGCCGTTCAACCTGAACCTGCTGTCGCGGGTGCTGCTGGCTCAGCTGGTGCGCTACCTGCTCGGCATGCAGTACGGCCTGTCCGCCACGCTGATCAAGGCCGTCGAGGACTTCCTCGAGGGCCCGGAGATCCTGCGTGACGGCGGCGTCGAGGCGATGAAGGAGATCCGCCGGATCCGCGACGCGTACCCGGAGACCAAGCGGCACAAGGCCACCGACGTGCCGGGCATCGCGTCCAACGACATCGGCATCATCAACAGCGCGCCGCGGCCCAGCATGCAGCGGCTGGTGCTGATCAAGCGCGTCCTGGACCGGGTGCTCGGCCGCAGCCGGTTCGGCCTCGGCGCGGTGCCGATCGACGAGGCGCACTGGTGGCACATCGCGCTGTTCGACACCGCCGTGGTCACCGACGCGTCGCAGGAAGGCGTGCGCGTCCGCACCTACGACAAGGTCAAGATGTTCGACCTGGCCAAGCGCGGTGCGAAGGTGATCAACCGGCTGCGCAAGGAAGGCGCGGCCGTGCAGGAGCAGTACAAGCGCGCGATGCCGGAGCTCACCTCGCGGGAGAACTGGAAGCGGCTGTACGAGCTCTGAGTTTTCGAGCTGGTCAGGGAGGGCGTCTCGCGTTCGGCGGGGCGCCCTTCCCGCGTTTCCGGGCAATTCCGTGCCAGGCCCCTTGAAGGACTCGGTGTCCGTGAGGGGCCCCATGAGGGAATCTGAGTCCGGCAAGGGGTCCTTCACGGACCACCGGCCGAGGCGAAAATCCGGTTCGGCCTGCTCGCCGTCGGCTAGACGGACAGCCCGAATTTGCCCTTCCGGCTCAGGTCTTCGACATACGCCGCGGCGACGTGCGCGAAATTCACCGACACGACGTTGCCGTCCCGGGTCTGCACGGAGTGCACGCTGCCGTGTCTGAGCAGGTCGGCGAGCTTTTCTTGGACTGGCGGGGCGCTCTCGGCGGCGAGCGGGAAGATCAGCGGCTCGCCGCCGGTCGCGAGGTGCAGCACCAGTGCTGGTTTCGGTTCGGTCATGATCTCCATGGCAGCAGCGGTCGCTCGCCGGAAGCAAGAGGCTTTCGCCACCAGCGGATTCGCGCACAGCGGAAGCGCGATTGGCTGACGCGCCGCCGGGTGGACTACGGTTTCCGCGGGCAGAGACCGGACTTAGGGGTGGGACGTGCCGTATTCGTTCACGCTGTCGCCGGCAGCGGTGGATCTCCTGCTGGCCGAGCTCGGCTTGGGCCGCGCACCGGTGCCGTTCGTGGTGCCGCACATCGGCATCACCGGCGACGAGCGCGCCGCGGTGCGCGACGCCGTGATGCGCGACCTCGACGGGCGCGGATTGCTGCGCCGCGGGAGCGTCGACGACGACGTGGAGATCGCGCTCGCCACCTTCGCCCGGCCCAGCATCGCTGTTTCCGCGGCGGCCAAGCTCGGCGACGAGCAGCTGTTCGCGCGGGTCGCGTCCAATGGCGCCAACTACGCGGTGCTCGTGGTGCACCGCGACGGCATGTTCACCTTCGAAGAGGTCCGTCCGACCGGCATCGTCCCGGCGATCGTCGACCTGCTGCCGCTGACGCCCGCCGCGCCCGGCCAGTCGGTCACCGTCGCGCGTCCGGCGAAGAAGCCAGTGCGCGGCGACGCCTACGACCCGTTCGCCGGGGTCAGCGGCCCGCGAACGCACAACCCGCAGCTGCGGGCAGTGGAGCGGATCTTCGAGAAGCCGCGGCTGGCGGTCGGGCAGTTCACCGTGCACATCGGCGACGGACGCGGCCACGAACAGTCGCTGCCTTCGCTCGCCTGGTTCGACACCGAGCTCGGCCGGTACCTGCTCAGCACCCGTGACGCGAGCGACGGCCAGCGCTGGCTCACCTATGCGCCGGCTGACAATGCCCGTTTGGCCCAGCAGCTGTTCACCCAGCTTGAAGGGTATTCGGCAAACGCCTGACCGAAGGCGCGCCCGTCGGTACACTCCGGCGCATGAGCACTGATCCGCTGGCGGCCGGCGGGCTGAACGCCAAGGGCCTCGCCGAAGCCGCGGCCGAAACGCACAAGCTGGCCGGTGCCGCGAAAGCCGGCGGGTTCAGCATCGACACGAACGCGCTGGGCGATCTCCGAGCCGCGCTCACCGACATGGTCACCCGTCTCGAGCGGCTCAAGCCGCAGACGCAGGCGCTGGCGTCCGCTCCGAAGCTGGGCAGCCACCCGTACGGGCAGACCGTCGCCGAGCATGACCGCAAGAGCGGCGCGGACGCGCACGGCTCGGCTGCCGATGTGCTGGACCAGTTCGGCCGGATCCTGCAGGAGGCGGACGAGGCGCTGGCGCGCGCGGGCGGGGTCTACACGGAGAACGAGAACCAGGCCATCGACACTCACCGGACCGTGAAGGGCACCGAATGAGCACGCCGCAGCCGGGGCTCGCGCCGTCTGACGCCGACTACCTCGGGCATCCGCACCAGCAGTTGAAGGCCTACGTCGAGACGAACCTCGACGTGGAGCAGGTTTCCTCGGTGTCGCACGCCTACACCGAGGTGCAGAAGGCGTTCGAGGAGTTCTCGACGCAGCTGGGCGAAGCCGTGAAGAAGGCCGCGCACGCGTGGAGCGGCGAGGCGGCCGCTGGTGCGCAGGCGTACTTCACCA
Source organism: Amycolatopsis benzoatilytica AK 16/65 (assembly GCF_000383915.1). Lineage (NCBI taxonomy): Bacteria > Bacillati > Actinomycetota > Actinomycetes > Pseudonocardiales > Pseudonocardiaceae > Amycolatopsis > Amycolatopsis benzoatilytica. The sequence goes on along the minus strand of NZ_KB912942.1, from coordinate 6,762,752 downwards.
GCCTTAGCGAGTGGGCGGAAGCGAACGCGCAGAACGCGAAGCTGGCCGCGCAGAACGTCGAAGAGCAGGCGTCCGCGGCGCAGGTGGCGAAACACTCGATGCCGGAAGCGGTCCCGTTCGACTGGACCGAGGAATTCGACAAGTGGTCGCACGCGACGCCGCTCGAAATGAGCAACGCGATCGACGACTCGCTGAAGAAGCAGCAGGAGAGCCGCTCGGCGCACGAGCAGGCCGCGGAGACGATGAAGCAGTACGACGCGTCGCTGTACTCGTCGGGCTCGAAGCAGCCGACCTTCGCGCACCCGCCGAAGTTCGGCGCCGCGGTGAGCGGCGGCTCGGCCGTCGCGATGCCGACCGGTGGCGAGCACTCGGGCGGCCACGCGGACACTCCGGCGAGCCCGGCTCCGGCCGCGGCGGGTGGCGGTGGCGCGGCAGCGGCAGGCGCTCCGGCTGACCATTCGGCGGTTTCGCAGAGCACGCCCACGGTCAGCGGCCCGACCCAGTTCACCGGTGCTGTGCACCAGGCGGTCCCCGACGCTTCCACGACGGCGGCCGGCTACGCGCCCGCCGCGGCCCACTCCGGTCCGGCCGGCGGCAACGCGGGCGGTGCCGGCATGGGTGCGATGCCGATGGGCGGGATGCCGATGGGCGGCGGAGGCGGCGGTTTCGGCGCCGACGAGGAACACCAAAGCAAGGTCGGCCGCGGCGGCGCCAACGCGGGCTTCGGTCCCGGCGACGGCGCGATGACCCCGGGTGCGGCGGATGTCGCGGCCGGCGGAATGGGCGGCGCGCCGGCACGTCCGGGGATGGGCTTCGGCGCCCGCCCCTACGACGACGGGCACGACCAGCCGGCGTTCGTCATGGAGATCGACGAAAACGAAGACTTCGGCGGCGGGCACCGGTCCGCGCCGCCGGTGATCGGGGAGTAGCGGTTCTTCGAAGAGTCCGTTGTGGATGCTGCACTGTCCACAACGGACTCTTTTGCTGTGGTCAGCCGGTGCTCGGACGCCGGTTCAGTACCGGTAGAACTTCTCCGCCCGCCCCTGCCGGACCAGCTTCAGCCACTGCGCGAACGCCTTCGGATCGCGCTTCACGCCCACGAAGTACAGCCCGAACCGCAGCACTTCCAGTGCACCGATCTTGCGCATTCCAGGCTGGGAAAGCAGATATCCGCGGTTGCGGTAGGTGTAGTACCGCTTCACCTCGTTCTCCGGGTCCTGCGCGTGGAACTTTCCGCCCAGCATCGGCTTGAACTCGTCCGAGCCGTCCGGGTGCAGGTAGGTCGTGCGCAGCGACGTGCCGAACGGCAGGCCGGAGCGGACCAGGCGGCGGTGCAGTTCCACCTCGTCGCCGCGGAAGAACAGCCGCAGGTCCGGCACGCCGGTGACGTCCAAAGTGGACGCTCGGAAGAGCGCGCCGTTCATCAGCGACGCGATGCCGGGCAGGAAGTCCGTGCCCAGCTCCGCCGACGAACGCTTCCAGGTGAGTCCGCGGCGCAGCGGAAACGCCAGCTTCGCCGGGGAGTCGATGTTCGCCACCACCGGGGAAACCTCGGCGAGCCCGCGCTTCTCGGCCTCTTCCAGCAGGATTTCCAGCACGTGCTCGTCGGCGGGCCGTCCGTCGTCGTCGGCGAGCCACACCCATTCCGCGCCCATCGACAACGCGTGCAGCATGCCGAGCGCGAACCCGCCCGCGCCGCCGAGATTGCGGTGCGACGGCAGGTACGTGTACGGCAGCGGGTAGCCCTCGACCACTTCGCGGGCCGGCTTGTCCGGCCCGTTGTCCACCACCACGAGGTGGTCGATCGGCCGCGTCTGGGCGGCGAGGATTTTCAGCGAGTCCGCGAGCAGCTCACGACGATGCCGCGTGACCACCACGCCGACAACGGCGCCTTCGGGCAGCTCCCGCGTCTCGCTGGTCATCATTCCCCGCCGTTCTTCGTGGTCGCGGGCTCGATGCCGAGGCGCTCGAGACCTTCCTGGCTCATGTTCTCGAACGGGTCGCGGCCCTTGTAGCCGGTGAGCACCTCGCGCAGCGATCCCTGCTGCTTGAGCCGCCCCTCGTCCATCCAGATCGCGGAGTCGCACAGCTCGAAGAGGAACTCGTCGGAGTGGCTGGCGAACACCAGGATGCCGGACCGTTTGACCAGGTCCTTGAGCCGGTCGCGGGCCTTGTTCAGGAACGCCGCGTCGACCGCGCCGATGCCCTCGTCCAGGATCAGGATCTCCGGGTCGATCGAGGTCACCACGCCCAGCGCGAGCCGGACCCGCATACCGGTGGAGTAGGTGCGCAGCGGCATCTGCAGGTAGTCGCCGAGCTCGGTGAACTCCGCGATGTCGTCGACCCGCTTCTCCATTTCCTTGGCGCTCATGCCGAGGAAAAGACCGCGGATGATGATGTTCTCCTCGCCGGAGATCTCCGGGTCCATGCCGATGCCGAGGTCGAACACCGGCGCGATCTTGCCGACGATCCGGGACGAGCCCCGGGTCGGCTCGTAGATGCCGGCGAGCAGCCGCAGCAGCGTGGACTTGCCCGCGCCGTTGTGCCCGACGAGACCGACGCGGTCGCCCTCGCGCAGGCTGATCGACACGTCGTGCAGCGCCTCGATGATCGGCACCTTCTGCTCGGTGCCGATCTTGCCGCCGACCTTGCCGAGCACGCGCTTTTTCATCGAACGCGATTTCGCGTCGAAAATCGGGAAGTCCACGTACGCGTTGTGGACGTCAATGCTGACCATCTGTCACACCCAATACGAGACGCGGGACCGGTAATTGCGCATGGCGACGAGGGCGAGCCCCCACCCGACCACGGTGAGCCCGCCGACCACTGCCCAGCTGGTCCAGCTCACCGCCTGTCCGATGAGCGGCCCTCGCACCACCTGCATGTAGTGGTAAAGCGGGTTCAGCTTGATGATCGGCAGCGCCCAGGACGCGCCGTCGCGGGCCCCGCCGGACAGCAGCTGGTCGACCGGCCAGACGATCGGGGTGCCGTAGAACATCAGCTGGATCAGCGAGTTGATCAGCTGCGGGATGTCCCGGAACCGGGTCGAGATGATGCCCAGCAGCAGCGCCGCCCAGCCGGCGGTCAGCGCGAGCAGCACGAACCCGGGGATGGCGAGGAAGATGTTCCAGCTCAGGCCCGGATGGCAGTACTTGTCGGGCAGGCAGGCACCGTCTTTCGACCCGAGCGAATACGGATTGTCGAGCGCCGAGAAGAAAATGATCAGCAGCACGACGTAGACGATCATGTTGTGCGCGAGCTGGATCGTCTGGCGCCAGATCGTGCGCAGCACATAGACGCTCAGCGGCGCGGGCAGCTGCTTGATCATCCCCTCGTTGGAGATGAACGTTTCCATGCCCTCGGTGAGGCAGCCCTGGATGAATCCCCAGATGATGAAGCCGGTGGAGAGGTAGGGCAGGAACACCTCGATCGGCGTGCGGAACAGCTGCGAGTACAGCAGGCCCAGGCCGAGCGCGATGACGCCCTGGCTGATGGTGATCCAGAACGGCCCGATGACCGAGCGCCGGTAGCGCTGCTTGATGTCCTGCCAGCCGAGGTGAGTCCAGAGCTCACGGGCGGCCAAACCGGACCTGATGTCTTCGATCGCACGCTTGAACGTCTTGCTGTCCGACGTCGGTGGAACCGAGGTCGACACATCGGGTTCGGCTGCGTGAACCGTGCTGGTGGCATGCACGTGGACGAGGGTACCGATGGGGCGCGGCGGGCTCGGTCCGCCCCGGCTCGATCACGGCGCGACCTCGGCTTGATCACGGCCCGGCCGGTGCGTGTGTTCGGGCGATACGGGCATGGTCGTTCCTTGTGTCCTGGTAGTTTTCTCCTCTATGAGTGCTGCTCTTGGTGCGGCGAGCTTGATGGGCGACCTGCTTTCGGCGTATGCGGACCGGCCGGACCCGCGTTCGGTGGCCGTGGTCGGCAACCAGCCGCTGGCTCCGGACCCGGCGCGCGCCAAGGCAGTCGACGACTGTGACCTGGTCATTCGCGTCAACGGGTTCGTAGTGGACGAACCGGATGGTCCGGATGTCACCGGACGCAAGGTGCATGCGGTGGTCTTCAACCGCGCGGTGCGCGCCACCCGGCATGTCTTCCGCGACTACCGCCGCCGGCTGTACCTGCTGGTCGAGCCGGGCCGCCTGCACTGGGAGCCGGAGGACCTGCCCGGCTGGTGGCCCGAGGACCTCGGCTTCGTCCCGGTGTCGAACCGCGACGTCGTGCTGCCGCTGTCGGACGCGCTCGGGCTGCCCACGCGCTCCGAGCCGACCTGGTCGACCACGGGTACCCTCGCGGCCTGGATCGCCCGTACGTCTTTCCCCGAGGCGCAGCTGGTGCTCACCGGGTTCTCGTTCATCGACAACCCGGACCAGACCTCGTGGGAGCACGCGGCAGGCGATTCGTGCATCGTCGGCCCCGAGCACCAGATCGCCGCCGAGGGCCGGCTGCTGGAGTCCTGGACCCGCACCGGCACCACCACCCTGCTCCGCTGAAGCCACTGCCGGCTCCGGCACTTCCCGAAGGAAACCCGCTATGCCCGTCGCCAAGCTCAGAAACCTCTTCGGCGCCCGCCTCGCCCGGATCGTCGACCACCGCGTCGAGGAGCGGACCCGGGACGTCATCCGGGACTTCGAGACCCGGATCGACGAGCTCGAGCACTGCACCGTCGACCACCGCCGCCGGCTCGACGAGACGGAGAGCCGGCTGGAGACCGCGGCCGGCGACCTGCGCTGGATCCGCGGCGAGCTGGACCGGATGATCCCGCATGTCGCGGCCCAGGAAGCGCAGCTGGAGACGCTGCGCGAATCGATCGCGATGACGCCGCGCTCGGACGCCGGGGACAACCTCGAGGCGCGGTCGCTGATCGAGGAGATCCAGCGTCAGCACGCGCAGATCCGGATCCGGATGGCCGGCGTCGCCCGGTACGAGGAACGGCTCAGCCGGCTCGAGAACGCGAAGTTCACTCCGGCATCGTGACGGCACCCGCGGTCACCGTCCGCGACGCGACCGAGGACGACGCCGAGCTGCTGCTGTCCTGGCGCAACGATCCGGCGACGAGGCAGGCGTCGCGGTCGGCCGGGGTGATCGACCTCGACAGTCACCTGCGCTGGTTGCGCCGGGTGCTCACGGCGCCGGACCGGATACTGCTGGTAGCGATGCGGGCCGGGACTCCGGTCGGCACGGTGCGGTTCGACGACGAGGGCGACCGCGAATGGGAGGTCAGCATCACGCTCGCGCCGGGCAGCCGGGGCCGCGGGCTCTCCCGCCCAGTGCTCGCCGCCGGAGAGCAGGCGCTGGCCGCCCGCACGGACGCGGCAGCGGTGCTCGCCGCGGTGCATCCGGACAACGCGGCCTCGGCGGCGTTGTTCGAGCGAGCTGGTTACCTGGAGGACGCGCCCGCCGCGGACGGCTTCCGGCGGCTGCGCAAGACTCTGCACTGACCCACACCGGAAGGACGCCACCCATGTCCGAAGTCCGCATAGGCAAGCACCTGCTCGGACCGGAGCAGCCGCCCTTCGTCATCGCGGAGATGTCCGGCAACCACAACGGTGATCTCGACCGCGCGCTGGCCATCGTGGACGCGATCGCCGAGGCCGGCGCACACGCGGTGAAGCTGCAGACGTATCGGCCGGACACCATCACCGTCGACGTCGACGGCCCGGCGTTCCGGATCGGCGACGGGCATTCGCTGTGGGGCGGGGAGAACCTGTACCAGCTTTACGAAAAGGCGCACACCCCGTGGGAATGGCACGCGCCGCTCTTCGCTCGCGCTCGGGAGCGCGGACTGGAGATCTTCTCCAGCCCGTTCGACCCGACCGCGGTGGAGCTGCTGGAATCGCTGGACGCGCCCGCGTACAAGATCGCCTCGTCGGAGATCGTCGACCTGCCGCTGATCGAGCTGTGCGCGCGCACCGGCAAGCCGCTGGTGATCTCCACCGGGATGGCGAACGTCGCGGAGATCGACGCGGCAGTGCGCACCGCCCGGGCGGCGGGCAACGACCAGCTGGTGGTGCTCGGCTGCACGGCCAGCTACCCGGCGTCGCCGACCGAGAGCAACCTCCGCGGCCTGCCGCTGCTGGCCGGCCTCACCGGGACGTTGGTGGGCCTTTCCGACCACACGCCGGGCCTGGGCGCGCCGGTCGCGGCCGTCGCGCTGGGCGCGGTCGCGATCGAGAAGCACGTCACACTGGCACGCAGCGACGGCGGGGTGGATTCGGAATTCTCACTGGAGCCGACGGAGCTGGCCGCGCTGGTCACGGAGACACATCGCGCGTGGGAGGCGCTCGGTTCGCCGGTGCTGGGACCGCGCGAGAGCGAGAAGGAAGGTCTGCGCCTGCGCCGGTCGCTGTACGTGGTGGAGGACGTGCGCGCGGGCGAGGTGGTGACGCCACAGAACGTCCGGTCGATCCGGCCGGCCGGCGGTCTGGCGCCGGGGGAGATCACGACGGTGCTGGGACGGACGTTCCGGGTGGATGCCGCCAAGGGGACCGCGCTGACGTGGGATCTGCTCTGAGTCTCAATGCCGGGAACTTAAGGCGGCGTTGTGAGTGCGGTTTCGCTGGGTCTGGCCAGGGTGAAGGCCCGGGATGGCTCGTAGCGGGCTCATGCGGGCGGCGGGAGCGGAGTTGTGGTCCGTGAAGGGCCCCTTGCCGGACTTGGATTCCCTCAAGGGGCCTTTCACGGACCTGGGGAAACGCGATCAGCTCCTGAAGAACTCGCGCACCCCGTCGATCACCCGATCCACGTCCGCGTCGGTGAGCGACGGGAACAACGGCAGCGAAAGCTCCTGCTCGTAATACGTTTCCGCGGCGGGGCACAACCCCCGTCGATAGCCCAGATCCTCGAACACCGGATGCCAGTACGCCGGGATGTAGTTGACCTGCACGCCGATGCCCAGCGCGCGCAAGTGCTCGAACAGGGCTCGCCGTCGGCCCTCCAGCACTCGCAGCGGGTACAGGTGCCAGACCGGGTCCGCGCCGTCGCGGCGCGGCGGGGTCAAGACACCCTCCACCTCCGCGAGCGCGGCGTTGTACCGCGCGTGGATGTCGGCCCGGCGCACCTTGAACTCAGCCAGCCGCGTCAGCTGGCTGCTGCCGAGAGCGCACAGGACGTCTGGCAGCCGGTAGTTCAGCCCGAACTCGTGCACTTCCTGGTGCCAGCCGCCCTCGTCCGGGTAGCGCTGGCGGCTCTTGTCGCGGACCAGTCCGTGGTTGCGGAACGCTTGCGCGCGTTGCAGCAGCTCGGCGGATCCGGTGACGACGGCGCCGCCCTCGGCGGTGGTCAGGTTCTTGGTGGGGAAGAACGAGAACGTGGTCAGGTCGGCGATCGACCCGACCGGACGGCCCTGCCAGGCGCCGCCGACGGAGTGGGCGGCGTCTTCCAGCAGGAGGGCGTTCGCGTCGTGCGCGAGCTTCCCGAGTGCGTCCAGCTCGGCCGGGTGTCCGGCGTAGTCCACCGCGGCGATCACCTTGGTACGGCTGGTGATCGCGGCCGCGGCGGCGTCGACGGACAGGTTTCCGGTGTCCGGCTCGACGTCCGCGAACACCACCTTCGCTCCGTGCAGCGCGGCCGTCGCGGCGGTCGCCACGAAGGTCATCGGCGACACGACCACCTCGTCGCCCGAACCGATTCCGGCCGCGGCGTAAGCAACGTGCAGCGCCGCGGTACCGGACGTGACAGCCACCGCCGGCGTGCCGCCGGTGTGTTCAGCCAGGTCCGCTTCGAACCGCGCGACCGCGGGTCCGGTGGTCAGCCAGTCGCCGCGCAAGACGGCGACGACCGCTTCGATGTCTTCCTCGCTGACCGACTGGCGGCCGTATGGCAGGAACTCCGCCGACGTGCTCTTTCCCGCGGAGACGGCATCGGACTCAGGCATACTGCTCGACCAGCTCGCGCAGCTCGTCGGCTTCCAGCCAGAGATCGTTCGTGTCCGAGCGGTACGCGAAGCCCTCCGGCACTTCTTCGCCGGCGGCGGGCGGTTCGTAGCCCCAGCCGGCGAGGTGCGGCTGCACGACGTAGCGGTCGGACAGCCGCACGGTCCGGCGCGCGTCATCCGGCGCGATCATCTCTTCGTGCAGCTTCTCGCCCGGGCGCACGCCGACCTCGTGCATCGGCGAACCGGGCGCGATGGCCTGGGCCAGGTCGACCAGCCGCATGCTCGGGATGCGCGGCACGTACAGCTCGCCGCCGGACATCTGGTCGAACGAGTCGACCACGAACTGGACGGCCTGCGGCAGCGTGATCCAGAACCGGGTCATGTCCTTGTGCGTGATCGGCAGCGACTCGCCCTGCTCGGCGAGCTTGCGGAAGAACGGGATGACGCTGCCGCGCGAACCCATCACGTTGCCGTAGCGCACCACGGAGAACCGGGTCGGGTGCGCGGCCGCGTAGTGGTTGCCGCTGATGAACATCCGGTCCGCGCACAGCTTGGTGGCGCCGTAGAGATTGATCGGGCTGGACGCCTTGTCGGTCGACAGCGCGACGACCTTCTGCACGCCGGTGTCGATTGCCGCCTCGATCACGTTCTGCGAGCCGGTGACATTGGTCTGGACGAATTCGAACGGGTTGTATTCGCCGGTGTCGACCTGCTTGAGCGCGGCGGCGTGCACCACGTAGTCGACACCGTGCATGGCGCGTTCGAGACGACGGCGGTCGCGTACGTCGCCGATGAACCAGCGCAGCCGCGGGTCGTCGTTGAACAGCTGCCGGGCTTCGTACTGCTTCAGCTCGTCGCGGGAGAGCACCACGAGCCGGCTGGGGTTCAGCTTCTCGAGCGCGTAGGCGATGAACGCCTTGCCGAAAGAGCCGGTCCCGCCGGTGAGCAGGATGCTGGAGCCATCCAGCTCGGACATCGATGACCTCCGCGGTTGGGGTTCGTGGATCGGCGCGGTGCGCCGCAGGCCATCATGTCACCCATGCGTGCAGGCCCCGGCGTCAACGCCGTGATACAGGCCCGGTCCTCCTCGACCCGGCTGCCCGGGAAGGTGCTGCGGCCGCTGGCCGGACGGAGCGTGCTGGGCTGGGTCGTCCGGGCCGCCGCTGCCGCTCCCGGCGTTGACCGGGTGGTGGTCGCGACCTCGGATGCCGAGGACGACGACGCGGTCGCCGCCGAAGCCGCCCGCTGTGGCGCGGCCGTGGTGCGGGGTCCGCTCGACGACGTGGTGGCCCGGTTCGGGCTCGCGCTGTCGGAGTACCCGGCGGACGCCGTGATCCGTCTCACCGCCGACTGCCCGCTGCTCGATCCGGCGCTGATCGGGCGGCTGGTCGCGATCTGGCGGGCCGAGCCGACGCTGGACTATGTCTCCACCACGCTGGTGCGGACCCTGCCCCGCGGGTTCGACGCCGAACTCGTGCGGGCGCCGGTGCTGGCGGAGCAGGCGGCGACCGCGACCGGAGCCGACCGCGAGCACGTGACCTCGGCGATCTACCGGCAGCCGCACCGGTACTCCTGCACCGGTGTCGTGGTCAGCCCGGCGGCCGAGGACCTGCGGGTCACGCTGGACACCGCGCAGGACTGGGAGCTGATCTCCGCGGTGGTCGCCGAGCTCGGCGACGCGGCGGGCTCGTGGCGTTCGGTGGTGTCGTTGCTGCGGTCGCGGCCGGATCTGGTGGCGCTGAACGCGGAGGTCGAGCAGAAGAAGGTCGGCCAGTGAAGCTGCTGCTGCGGGCCGACTCGTCGCCGGACATCGGGGCCGGGCACATCTCCCGGATGGTCGCCTACGCCGAACGCGCGGTCGCGCGCGGCTGGGACGTGCGGTTCGCCGGATCGACGACCAACGCGGAGTGGCTGGCCGCCCGGTTCGACGAGCTGTCCGTGCCGCGGTTGCCGGTCACCTCCTGGCCCGGGCTGGCGGCCGGCTTCGACGCGGTCTTGGTGGACCACTACGGCATCGGCGACGTCCGGGCCGAGGTCAACGCCGCCGGGGCCCGGCTGATGTCCATTGAGGACGATACGTTCGGCAGGCGCCCGGCTGATGTCGTGGTGGATTCGGGCTTCGCGCCCGCGCCGCGACCGGACGACGGTTCGGGCCTGCTGCTGCGCGGGGTGGAGTACACGCCGCTGCGGGACGTCGTGCTGAACGCCCGGGCACGGCGGGCCGAGTCGTCGGAGCCGCCGCATGTCACGGTCGTGCTGGGCGGTGGCGCGGAATGGGCCTCGACGGTTTCGCTGCTGCTGCGAGCGTTGGCGGATACCGGATTGCCTTTCACCGCCGACGCCTTGGTGCGCGGCGAGCCTTCGCTTCCGTCCACTGTGGAGGGTCAGGAGATCCGGATCGCCGCGCCGCACGCGGGGTTGCTCGATCTGCTCGTGGCGACGGAGGTCGCGATCAGCGCCTCGGGAGTGACGTTTCTGGAGCTGTGCTGCCTGGGCGTGCCGACGGCCGCGGTGCAGCTGGTGGACAACCAGGCGACGGGCTACCGGGCGGCGCTGGAGCGGGGCTTGGCACGCGGGCTGGGGAAAGCGGAAACGCTGGCCGACCGCCTGCCGGAGGTGACGGAGACGCTGCGGCAGCTGTTGTCGGACGCTTCGCTGCGGGCGCGGCTCTCTTCGGCAGGGCGGGCCGCGGTGGACGGGCACGGGGTGGACCGGGTGCTCGATTCGTTGAACTGGTGACCGAGGACGCCGATGACCGGGGGAGTTGACCGGTCGGCGAAATCGGTTCATCGAGGACCGCCCTGGTCCGCAATCCCGCTTAGCCTCCGGACATGGCCCAAGACCTCACCCGGTACCGAGTCCACGTCCGCCAATCCGACCTGGACGACCTGCACCGCCGGCTGGCCGCGACCCGCTGGCCCGACCCGTTCGACGATCCGGCCTGGGACCTGGGCATCCCGGTCGCCGAAGTCCAAGACCTGGCCCACCACTGGCGCCTCAAGTTCGACTGGCGCGCCCAGGAAGACCGCCTCAACGGCTTTCCGCAGTTCACCACCACGATCGACGGCGCGAACGTCCACTTCCTGCATCTGCGGTCGCCGGAGCCGACCGCCCTCCCGCTGCTGCTCACGCACGGCTGGCCTGGCTCAATCGTCGAGTTCCTCGACCTCATCGGCCCACTGGCCGACCCGCGTGCCTACGGCGGCGACCCGGCCACCGCGTTCCACGTCGTCGTTCCCTCGGTCCCGGGCTTCGGGTTCTCCGGGCCGACCCGCGACCGCGGCTGGGGACCGGCGCGGACAGCCCGAGCGTGGGCCGAGTTGATGACCCGGCTCGGCTACGACCGGTTCGGCACGCACGGCGGCGACTGGGGCGCGCTCATCTCCCGCGAGCTCGGCGTCCAGTTCCCCGAGCGGGTCGTCGGCGCGCATGTGACCATGCTGCCGTCCGCGGTCGCCCGCACCGAGGAGGACCTCGACGGCCTGGACGACCGGGAGCTGGGACAGCGTTCCCTGGACAAAGCGCGTGCCTTCCAGCGCACCGGCATCGGCTACGCGATGATCCAGTCCACCAAGCCGCAAACGCTTGCCTTCGGCCTCACCGACTCCCCGGCCGGGCAGCTGGCCTGGATCGCGGAGAAGTTCCGCTCCTTCTCCAACGCCGACCACGACCTGATCGACCGCGACGACCTGCTCGCCAACGTCTCGATCTACTGGTTCACCGGCACCGCCGCGTCGTCCTCGCGGATTTACGCCTACCAGGACGTGCAGTGGGGCGCGCAGCCGTCGATCTCCGCCGTGCCCACCGCGGTCGCCGTTTTCCCGGACGACATCGGGCTGCCGATCCGGCAGCTCGCCGAGCGCACCGACCGGATCGTCCGATGGACGGAGTTCCCGCGCGGCGGGCATTTCCCCGCGCTCGAGGAACCCGACGCGGTGATCGGCGACCTGCGAGCGTTCTTCTCCGGGCTCTAGAGGTACTGCCCAGTTCCGGAGATCCCCGGGCCCGGCGTCTCGCCGCCCCGGCCGGACGAGCCGGCGGGCAGGCCGCGGCGCATCTGCTCCAGCTGCACCCGCGCGGCCATCTGCTGCGCGAACAGCGCGGTCTGGATGCCGTGGAACAGCCCTTCCAGCCAGCCGACCAGCTGCGCCTGCGCGATCCGCAGCTCCGCGTCCGAGGGCGTGCGGTCCTCGGTGAACGGGTGCACGAGCCGTTCCAGCTCGTCGCGCAGCTCCGGCGCGAGCGCCTGCTCCAGCTCCTTCACCGAGGTCTGGTGGATCTCACGCACCCGGTCGCGGCTGGCGTCGTCGAGCGGAGCGGCGCGGACCTCCTCCAGCAGCTGCTTGATCATCGTGCCGATGCGCATCACCTTGGCCGGTTCCTCGACGAGGTCGCCGACCGCCGATTCGGCTTCTTCCCCCTCGGGGGCGATCTGTGCGCTGCCGACCGGAACCCCGTCCGGTCCGACGACGACCACGTGCGACGCGTCCGTTCCGTCCCCGGTTGCGCCCATTCCCCGGAAGTGCGGCTCGCTCATGTGCTCCATCCCCGTCACTGGCTAGCGGTCCTGGGTCCGAGCCTAGCGGCCGTTCGGGCAGTTCTGCCCAACCCCGCGGCAACGGCGAAACCGCACGTCCGTACGGTGTCCCCCATGGCGTTCGACGTCGCTCGTATCCGTGGGCTGTTCCCCGCGCTGGGTGACGGCTGGATTCACTTCGACGGCGCCGCCGGAATGCTCGTGCCGGAACAGGTCGCTTCGGCCGTTTCGACAGCCATGCGGGCTCCGGTGTCCGGGCCCGGCGGAGCATTTCCGGCCTCCCAGCGGGCGGAGAGCATCGTCACCGCGGCCCGGCGGGCCGTAGCTGATCTGGTCGGGGCGGACCCGGCTGCCGTCGTGCTCGGGCCGAGCGCCCCGGTGCTGCTGCGCCGGCTGGTCGACGCGCTTGCCGAGCGCTGGACTATCGGCGACGAGGTCGTCGTCTCCCGGCTGGACGAAGAGGCCAACATCGCGCCGTGGCGGCGTGCCGCGAAGCGGGTCGGCGCGGTCGTCCGCTGGAGCGAGATCGACATCGAAACGTGCGAGCTGCCCGCCTGGCAGTACGAGAACCTGGTGTCCGCGCGGACCAAGGCGGTGTCGGTGACGCTGGCGTCCGGGTCCGTCGGGACCCGGCCGGACGTGCCGACGGTGATCGAATTCGCGAAGCGGGTCGGCGCGCTGGTGGTGGTCGACGCGACCTACGCGGCTCCGTTCGTGCCGCTCGACCTGCAGGAACTCGGTGCCGACGTGCTGGTCGTCTCGGCTCCCGCCTGGGGCGGACCGGCGGTCGGCGCGCTGGTCTTCCGCGATCCGGAGCTGCTGGAACGCATCTCGTCGGTCTCGCTCGACCCGGCCGCCCGCGGCCCCGCGCGGCTCGAACTGGGGCCGCACGCCTATCCGCTGCTGGCCGGGCTCGTCGCGTCCATCGACTACCTGGCCGGGCTGGACGACGCCGCGGCCGGGTCCCGGCGCGAACGGCTCGTGACGTCGCTCGGGTCCGCGAAGTCCTACCACGCGGGGCTGCTCGCGCAGCTGTCCACCGAACTGCGTTCGCTGCGGCATGTGATGGTGATCGGCGACGCGATGCGCCGGATCCCCGCGCTCGCCTTCGCGGTGGCCGGCGCGAAATCGGCCGAGGTCGCGGAATATCTGGCGTCGCAAGGCTTGTGCGCGTTCGCCGACGACGGGACCAGCGGCGTGTTCGCGTCGCTGGGCGTCGGCGAGGTCGGCGGCGCGGTGCGGATCGGGCTGGCGCACTACTCCAACGTGTTCGAGATCAACCAGCTGGTGCGGGTTCTCGAAGAACTGCGCTGACCTGCCGTGAAGGGAACATTGAGGGACTCAGAGTCCCTCGATGTTCCCTTCACGGACTCGGTCAGGACTTGGCGGTCAGCAGTACTTTTCCGAAGATCTCGCCGTCTTCGAGCATCCGGTGCGCGGACGCGGCCTCGGCCATCGGCACGATGTCGCCGATGATCGGCTTCACCGAGCCTCGCTCGACCAGCGGCCACAACCGCTTCCGGACATCCGCGACAATCGCCGCTTTCTGGTCGAGGGGACGGAAACGCAGCCCGGCGGCGAACACGCTGGCGCGTTTGCCGAGCAGCTTGCCGATGTTCAGCTCGCCGTTGACGCCGCCCTGCATTCCGATGATGACCAGCCTGCCGTCCATCGCCAGCGCGTCGATGTTGCGGCCAAGGTACTTCGCGCCCATGTTGTCGAGGATGACGTCGGCGCCCTTCGTTTCGGCGCGCAGCACCTCGACGAAGTCCTGTTCCTTGTAGTTGATCGCGATGTCCGCGCCGAGCTGACGGCAGCGTTCGAGCCGCTCTTCCGAGCCGGCGGTGACCGCGACCGTCGCGCCCAGCGCCTTGCCGACCTGGATCGCGTGCGTGCCGATGCCGCCCGCGCCGCCGTGCACCAGCAGTACTTGGCCTTCTCCGAGCCCGGCGTGCATCACGACGTTCGCCCACACCGTGCAGGCCACCTCGGGCAGTCCGGCCGCGGCGATCAGGTCGACCTCGGCCGGAACCGGCAGCAGCTGACCCGCCGGGACGACGACGCGCTCCGCGTACCCGCCGCCGGCGAGCAGCGCGCACACCTCGTCGCCGACCTGCCAGCCCTCGACACCCTCGCCGAGCGCGGCGACCGTGCCGGAGCATTCCAGGCCGAGCACCTCGCTGGCCCCGGGCGGCGGTGGGTAGTTTCCTTGCCGTTGCAGCAGGTCGGCGCGGTTCACGGCGCTGGCCGCGACGTCGAGCAGAACCTCGCCCGGACCGGGCTCCGGATCCGGGGTCTCGGTCCACTCGAGGACGTCAGGGGCACCGGGTTCGCGGATCGTGATCGCGTGCATGGGCCGACTGTATCCCGGGTCAGCCGAGGTTGTTGGTGCTGAAGGTGTTGCAGCGGGCGGGCGAGCCGGTCTGGTACCCGGTGGTGAACCACTTCTCGCGCTGTGCCGAGGTGCCGTGCGTGAACGTCGACGAGTCGGCGTGCCCGCTGCCCAGTTTCGTCTGGATGTAGTCGTCGCCGATCCGGGACGCGGTGTCCAGCGCCCGCGAGATGTCGTCCTTGGTGACGTCCTGGACCAGCGGTTTCCCGGATTGGGTCGGGGTGGTGGAGGCGTGGTTGGCCCAGACACCCGCGTAGCAGTCGGCCTGCAGTTCGAGCCGGACCGAGCCGGACGTCGCGCCGGTGCCGGTGCCCTTCTTCGAGGTGCCGGTGAGGTTCTGCACGTGGTGGCCGTATTCGTGGGCGAGCACGTACGCCTCGGTGAACAGCCCGCCCTGCGCGCCGAACCGGGTCTTCAGCTCGTTGAAGAACGACAGGTCGATGTACACGTGCGAGTCGGCCGGGCAGTAGAACGGGCCGGTGTCCGAAGTGGCGCTGCCGCACCCGGTGCGCACGCCGCCGGTGAAGAACCGGGTGGTCGCCTTCCGGTAGGTCTGGCCGGAGCGGGAGAACTCCTGCGTCCAGTAGTCCTGGATGGAGTTGACGACGGCGAGGATCGCGCAGTCGTGGTCGCGGTTGGCGTCGGCACCGGTGCGGCACTTCTGCGCGAGCGCGCTGGTGTCCACCTGCTGCCCGGATCCGACGTTGCCGAGCGAGAGCCCGCCCGCCGCCGGCGCCGCCCCCGTCCCGCCGCCGCCGAGCTGGGAAATCACGAAGTAGATGATCACGCCGACGATGCCGAGCCCGCCGCCGCCGATCGCCATGCCGCGGCCAAGGCCGCCGCCCCCTCCGCCGCCGCTGCCACGCATGTCCTCGACTTCGGAGGCGTCCAGTCCCGCGTTGTCGTCGAATCGCACGCCGGAAGCGTAACCGCACCGCCGCCGACATGGCTGGGTGCGGCTCCTGCGCGAGGAGCCGCACCCAGGTACTACCGAGGTTTCGTTTCAGCGGTCAACCACCGGTCGGGCTGGCGTCCGGCTATGCCTTCGCGGTGCCGAGGCCGCGAAGAGAAGCACGCCTCAACGACGCCGGGTGTGCGCGTGGTCGATGCCGAGCGCACGGGGTGCCAGTGCTGTTCGCAATCGCGACCGAACCGGAACGGTCCGTGCCGGTCGCGGGGACACAGCGGGCGGTCAACCGCGGGTACTACCTGCCATGCCACCACCTGGCCTCTCCCGGCGGGAGACCGGGCCGGCGCACCCCCGCGGCGCGCTCCGGGATCCGGGCCTGCCCTCCGCTGTCCATTGAGGATGCGCCTCTTCGGAGCGAGTCTCAACCTTTTCGTAACCCCCCATCGGGGGAAGTTTTCACCGCGGGCCCGAACGCGCACTTCGCGGCCCGCCTTCTACGCTGCGTAGATGAGCGACGACCAGGACGTGCGCTGGCTGGATCCGGCGGAGCAGCACGCCTGGCGCGCGTACATCGTCGCGTCGCTGCGGCTGCGCCAGCGCCTGCACCGCGAGCTGACCGAAGCGCACGGGGTATCGCTGTCGGACTACGAGGTGCTGGTGGTCCTGGACGCGTCCCCGGGCCGGTGCTTGCGGATGACCGAACTGGCCGCGCTGCTCGGCTCCACGAAGAGCCGGCTGTCGCACCAGATCGGCAAACTGGAGTCGGCGGGCTTGGTTGCGCGCAGGCCGGATCCGGACGACAAGCGCGGGGTGCTGACCGCGTTGACCGACGCCGGGCACGAGGTGCTGGCCGAGGCCGCTCCGACCCATGTGCGGGGCGCGCGCGAGCACTTGATCGACCTGCTGACACCGGACGAGCAGTCCGCGATGGGGAACGCGTTCACCCGGGTGCTCGAGCATCTGGACGAGGTGGAGGGGCGGCGGGAAACGCTGAGCCAGTAGGGCCGGCGCGCACCGATCTTTCCGCGTCTCTTTCCGCGTCGAAGCGAAGAACTGCCCCGTACCCGAGAGGGTGCGGGGCAGTTCCGGCTGCGGTAGCGGTGGGATTCGAACCCACGGAGGGGATCAACCCTCATGCGTTTTCAAGACGCACTCCTTAGGCCGCTCGGACACGCTACCCGGCGCGCGACCAGGGTATCCGAGGGCGGAAATCGTCAGCTCAACCGGCGTCGCCAACCAGCGGCCGCGAGCACGCGACGAGGCTGATCGGTGAAGAGCCGGACGTATTCACACATCCGATGACAGCGGTGCGTTCGGGCGTGTCGGGAAGTCTTGTCGTCGAGGTTCCGTGAGCTGGTCTACGCCCATTCGGGCCATCCTGTGTCGATCACCAGGACGCAACGGGTTCTGTCGGTCTTTCTGCCTGGTGCCGTATTCATCTGATCTCTAACTTGTGGCTTCGTCGGAGTCCATCGCGAACTCGCTCTCGCGGAAGGAAGATCCATGTCCGAAAGAAAGCGCAGGCTGGCCGGGGTGCTCACGGCAGCGGGCCTGGTGTGCGGCCTGCTCGCCGGAAGCGCCACCGGAGCCGGAGCCGTGCCGGCGGAGAACTTCTTCTCCGAGCCGCTGCCGCCCGGCTCGGCCCCGGTAGCGCCGCTCCCGCCCGCCGCCGCGCGGGCGCAGATCGCCGCCAGCCCGATCACCTGCGAAGGCGACGGGCAGACCGGCAAGCGCGTCAAGGTGTTCTACGTCCGGGAGGCGGACCAGCCCGACCGGTACGCGAAGGTCGTTCCGTCGTTGCAGGCGTACGCGGCCGGGGTCGACGACGCCTACAACGACAGCGCGGCGGACACCGGCGGCAGCCGGCACATCCGGTACGTCACGACGGCCGGCGCGGGCTGCCAGCTCGACATCGGCAACCTGGTGCTTCCCAAAGGCGGGTACGGGAACATCTTCGACGCGGTGGCCAAGGCCGACGGCAACAACAAAGACCGCGACTACGTGATCTTCTCCGACAACAGCGCGACCTGCGGCGGCACCGTCGGCGACAGCGACGACCAGCCCGGCCCCGCCAACCGGTTCAACAACGGCGGGCACTGGACCGAGATCGGCCCCAACTGCTGGGGCGCCAACGCGATGGCCCACGAACTGGGCCACATGCTGGGCGCTGTCCTGCCCGGCGCACCGCATTTCCAGGGCGGCGGCCACTGCTCCCAGGAATGGGACATCATGTGCTACGGCGACACCCAGGACTACAGCGCCTGCCCGGAGCGAGACAAAGACCGGTTGATGGACTGCGGTCACGACGACTACTACAGCACCAACCCGAAGCCGGGCAGCTGGCTCGCCACGCATTGGAACGTCGCCAACAGCGCCTTCCTGATCAAGAAGGACACCCCGGACAACAACGACGGGCACGCCCAGGGCGGGAAGACCTACGTCATCACCGGGGCCAGCGGCCGGGCCGTCGATATCATCGGTTCCTCGACCGGCGGACTGGTCAAGCTCAGCACCAAGAACAAAAACGACTCGCTGAGCCAAAAATGGGTGCTGTACTACGAAACCGGTCTGCAGCTCGTCAACGCCAACAGCCAGCTGTGCGTGGACAGCGCGCAGAGCGGGACGGCGCCCGGCACCGAGGTCCTGCAGTACAACTGCAACGGCCAGAACGGGATGCGGTGGGCGTTCCAGTCACTCGGCAACGGCCGCGTGGCGATCTTCAACTACCTGACCGGGTACGCGCTCACCGAGAACGGCTCCTACCCGGCACCGCTGGTCCAGCAGCCCTACACCGGGGCGGCCAGCCAGCAGTGGAAGCTCAACCCGGTCGCGGACGCCGGCCCGAAGAACGGCAAGAAGTACTACCTGGCCAACACGTCGAACGGGAACAGCGCGGCGGTGGTCAACGGTTCGACCGCCAGCGGAGCGCTGCTCGACAACACCGGCCGGCAGGATGATGCCAGCCAGAAGTGGAAGCTGGTCGCCGACGGGCAGTACTGGAAGATCGTCAACGACAAGAGCGGCAAGTGCATGCGTCCGGTCGGAGGCAGCACCAAGGCCGGTGTCCAGCTGGAACAGACCGGCTGCGGCTCTTCGTCCAATCAGCTGTGGAAGCTGGTCAAGACGGCGGACATGATGTATGGCCTGGTCAACCGGGACAGCGGGCTCGCGGTGCGGCAGGTCAGCAACGGCACCGCCTCGATCCTGGAGCAGCGGCCGTTCCTGGGCGGCACCAGCCACGAGACGGTCTGGGCGCTCATTCCGGCGTGAGGGGCGCCGGGCGGCTCGCTGACGTTGGCGGGTCGCCTGGTTCCCGTCGCCAATGATCACCCGGACGGCTGGTCGCACGGTATCCTGATGCTCGCTGTGCGCCGGGTTCCCGTGGAGTCATCCGTCCTTCGCGACGTCGGCTACGACGCCGCTCGATCGGTGCTGGAAGTCGGTTTCCGGAACGGTTCGGTGTACCGCTACCACCTCGTGCCCGCGCGAGTGCACCGCGAACTGATGGCCGCGCAGAGCCCGGGCCGGTATCTCAACCGCGAGATCAAGCCGCGGTTTCCCGGGCAAGAGGTGGACTGAACCGTTTTCGTGCCGGGGTCAGGCTTTTTTCATTTCCCGCAGCGCGATCCGCGCCTGGACCTCCGGCCGCCGCAACGGCGGCACGGTCGCCGGCGGCTGACGGCGCTGCGGAAGTTCCTCCAGCAGCCGCGCCGTGATCTGCGCGATCTCCGCGACCGCGGCCTCGAACGGCTCGCGCGTCGCGTCCGAAAGGGACTGCACCCCGGTCACTTTCCGCACGTACTGGCGTGCCGCGGCTTCGATCTCATCGGTCGTGGCAGCGGGCTGCAAGCCGCGGAGCGTCGTGATGTTTCGGCACATGCGATTCAGGGTACGTCTCTTCGGCAACCCACATCACACTCTCGGGCCAACCTCGTTGACGGGGCCGGAGAATGCCCGGCAACCTTGATGAAGTGGCCCTCAGACCCCGTGCGCTTCGTTCCGCCCGCCCCGCCCCCGACGTTCCCGCCGACACTCCCATTCCCGAGCAGGCATGGCGGCGCGTTCCCGCCGACGAACTGGTCACGCTCGTCGCAGTTGTCCTGATGGCTCAAGGCTTTCCGGAGGAGCGAGCGCGCCCGGCCGCGGAGGCGCTCTGCCACGGCGATCTCACCGGCGCGCCGGATACGGGCGTCGCGGAACTGACCCGGGTGCACCTGCCCGCGATTGAAAACGGTCTGGTCAGCCCGTCCGCCGAGCCGTTGCTGATCGCGGACCGCGGTGCCGCGGCCCTGGTCGACTACCGGCGGGCGTCCGGGTTGTGGGCGGTCGGGGAGGCGATGGACCGGGCCGTGCAGCGAGCGGGACGGTTCGGCGTCGGATTGCTGTCGTTGCGCGGAGTCGGGCCGTTCGGCCGCGTCGGCCACCATGCCGCGCGGGCGCTCCCGCACGGGATGATCGGCCTCGTGATGGCGGCCGGCGGGTACGGCGATCAGCCGGTGCACCCGCTGGGCATGGCCGCGCCGGCCGGGGCGTACCCGGAGTTCGTGCTGGACGTCGACCTCGCCGACACGGCTCGGAATCCGCAGTTCGCCGGGTTCGCGTTGATGGTCGACGTACTGGCCGGCGTGCTGTCCGGCGTCGCGGACCACGAACACGACACCGGACTGCTGGTA
Source organism: Amycolatopsis benzoatilytica AK 16/65 (assembly GCF_000383915.1). Taxonomy (NCBI): domain Bacteria; kingdom Bacillati; phylum Actinomycetota; class Actinomycetes; order Pseudonocardiales; family Pseudonocardiaceae; genus Amycolatopsis; species Amycolatopsis benzoatilytica. Next base: position 6,742,355 of record NZ_KB912942.1, on the reverse strand, counting down.
CTCGCGATCGCCCCGACGACACTGCGCAGCGCGGACGGCTTTTACCGGGCGGCGAGTGCGGTGTTCGGCAGCATGCTCGGATGGGCGGAAGGCGGGACGCCGATCCGGTATCCGGGCTGGCGGGAAGCGCAGTATCTCGAGCAGTGCCGCGCGTTGGGGGTGCCGTTGCAGGCCGGGGTGCGGCGCCAGCTGGACTCGCTGGCGCTGGGGTTGGGGTTGGCGCCGTTGAGCACGGTGGGGTGAGGACGGACGGTTCGGCACGGGGGTTACTGCAGGGTGCGAGGGGTCCGTTCGCGCGCCGCGACCGGTCGCGAATGGCCCTCGCTCGCCGCGGGTGGTGGTGGGAACGGCGCTCTCGCTCGCGGCATCCGGAGCGAACGGCCCCCCGCCCCGAACCCGCGTCAGTCAGACAGCGAAACCCGAGCCTCGTCGCCGCCGACCGAGACCACGTCGCCGTTCGCCAGCTGACGCCCCCGGCGAGTCTCCACCTCGCCGTTGACCGTCACCTCTTCCGCGTCGATCAAATCCTTCGCGTGCGCTCCGTTGTCCGCCAGATCGGCCAGCTTCAGAAACTGGCCGAGCCGGATGGGTTCGCCGGTGATCGGGACATCGCGCACGTTCATGGGCGAATCATGTCACGGGGTGGCGGTCGCCTTCTGATAGAGCGCGGTGATCTGGTCGTCGAAGTAGCTGGCGTACGACACGTCATCGGTGTATCCGCCCGCCTCGTATCCGCCGACCACGCCGACCACCGTGCCCAGCTTCGTGTCCGGTGCCGGGTCCGCCACCAGCGGGCTGCCGCTCGTGCCGGTCGCGAAACCGGGGCAGTCGAGGCGCATCTGGTGTTCGTCCTGCTGCTGTGTCTGCACCTGGCAGGTGGCCACCTCGTCCACGCCGTCCGGGTAGCCGGCCACCGTCACCGGGCGCGCGAAGGGACCGTTCGCGCCCAGCTGGTTCGCTCCGGTCACCGATTCGATCGGTTCCGGCGAGCCGGCCTGGCGCGCCGTCGCGAAGCCGACATCGAGGTTCGGATCGGACGTGTCCATCCAGCCTTGCGCGACCGTCTCGTCCCCGACCTGCCAATACCCGTACGGCGCGATGCCGTCGTGGAAGCCGGGGGCGAACGTCACGCCGGTCAGGTATCCGCCGCCCTCGCCGTCGTGGATGCAGTGGGCGGCGGTGACCAGTTCGTCGCCTCGGGGGCTGTGGACCACGCTCGCGGTGCAGTAATGCGCGCCGTCGACGAACAACGCGCCGATCGCCGGGTGGAGCGGCTTCGCCGCCGTCGAGGTCGCAGGGATCACCGGATCATCCGTTTTGTCCGTGCACGCCACGACGGCACCGCTTGCACTCATCAGTGCGAACAGCCCGATCACCGTGCGCCGCATGTCACCTCCCGTACCGGTTCCCGTCACTAGTATCAGAACAACCGGTGAGGACAGGGTGGGAAAATGAAGGACTTCTCAGGCAAAGTCGCGGTGATCACCGGAGCGGGCTCGGGCATCGGCCGCGCGCTCGCTCTGGAGCTGGCGTTGCATGGCGCCCGGCTGGAACTTTCCGATGTCGACTCCGAGGGGCTCGACGGCACCGTTCGCCAGGCCCGCGAACGCGGTGCGCTCGTGCGCGGCCATGCGCTCGACGTGGCCGACCGGGCCGCGGTGCTCGCCCACGCCGAGGACGTCGCGGGAGAGCACGGGCGGGTGAACCTCGTCGTCAACAACGCCGGGGTGGCGCTCGGCGCGACCGTCGAGGAGATGACCTTCGAGGACTTCGACTGGCTGCTCGGCATCAACCTCGGCGGCGTGGTGAACGGGACGAAGGCGTTCCTGCCTCATCTCATCGCCTCCGGCGACGGTCATCTCGTGAATATCTCCAGCGTGTTCGGATTCGTCGGAGTGCCTACGCAGAGTGCCTACAACGCGGCGAAGTTCGCCGTTCGCGGATTCACCGAGTCGCTGCGCGAAGAAATGCTCGCGGCCGGGCATCCGGTCGGTGTCAGCTGCGTGCACCCGGGCGGGATCAAGACCAACATCGCGCGCAACGCACGCGGCGGCGGCGACCAGGACGACCTGGCCGCCGGGTTCGACAAGATCGCCCTCACCACACCGAAAAAGGCGGCGCAGACGATCCTGCGCGGAGTGCGCCGGAAGTGCGCGCGGATCCTCATCGGACCGGACGCCTACGTCATCGACGCCATCCCGCGCGTCTTCGGTTCCGCCTACCAGCGGCCGCTCGCGATGCTGGCGCGACCGGGGCTCAACCGCTCGAAGCGGAACGGATAACGCGGCCGGAGCGGGCTTGCTCACCCGATGGAGTTGCATTTAGACCAACCCCGTCGGAACTACAGCAGAATGCACCCCGTCCACCCGTGTGTCCGCACCCCGGAGGTAGCCCTCGATGCTGCGCCTTGCCGAGCGCCGTCCGCACGCGCCCGCAGACCGCGCCTCCGGGGAGCTGGTCGACCGCACCGGGATCATCGCGGCGAGCGTCCCGCGTCGCGCCGACGACGCGGTGGCCGCGGAGACCAGTTGCGAGTCGACGCAGCAGATCCCGGTGGTCGCCGGCACCGCGCCGGCCGAGCAGGGGCCGCGTGCGGTGGTGGTGCGGCGGCGGGCCCAGCGGTGGATCGGCGGCGGCGCCGCGGTGCTGCTGGTCGGGTTCGGCTGGTTGACCGGCGGGTTGCTCGCCGGGGCACACGACCACACCTCGGACGAGGTCGCGCAGGCGGACCAGCGTGTTCCGGTCGCCGAACAGCAGATCCCGGTGCCCTCGACGGTGGTCGCGCCGATCACCCAGACCGCACCGCCGGTCACCGTCTACGTTCCCGTGCCCTCGCACGATTCCCCTGCTCGCCGGCACGTTCCGACCCGGTCCGCTACGCCGCGCGCACCGGCTGCACCGGCTGCGGAAGAAGCCGATCCGCGAGTGGACCCGCCAGCGCCGACGACGAGTTCGGCGCAGCCCCGGATCGGCCAGTACCTGGACTGGAAGTCCTGGGTGGACGCGGCTGAGCGGATCGCGGCCGGGCACTGAGCCCGCGGATCAGCCGATCCAGGCGTACTCGTGCTCCGGGCGGCCGGTAGCGCCGTATCGGAGCCGCATTTCCACCGCGCCGGACTCCGCGAGCGCGGTCAGGTAGCGCTGCGCGGTCGCGCGTGCCATGCCGAGTTCTCGCGCTACTTCCGCCGCGGACAGCGGAGCGGGCGAGTCGCGCAGCCGCTCGGACACCAGCCGCGCGGTCGCGCTTGACTGACCCTTCGGCGTGGCTGCCCGGTCCTGGTCGTGCAACGAGCGAAACGCGCGGTCCACGTCTTCCTGCGACAGCGGTCGTTCCGTCGTCATCAACCCGCGGTAGCGGGCGTAGGAGGTGAGCCGTTCGGACAGCTGCCGGGTCGTGAACGGTTTGATCAGGTAGTTCAGCGCGCCGGCGCGGAGCGCGGCAGAGATCGACGTGGGGTCGGTGGCGGCGGACAGCACGATGGTGTCCGTTTTGAGGTCGGGCAGGACGGACAGGCCGGGCTCGTCCGGCAGGTAGACGTCCAACAGCACCAAGTCCGGGGTCAGTTCCCGCACGCGCGCGCGAGCCTCGGCGGCGGTGTGCGCGACACCTGCGACGGTGAAACCCGGTACCTCCGACACGAAACCCGCGTGCACGCCGGCGACGCGGAAGTCGTCGTCCACGATCAGGGTGCGGATCATGCGTCGGTCTCCTCGGGTCGGTCCAGCAGGCCAGGAAGTTTGGCCACGAACAGCGCGCCGACGGTATCGCCGCCGGGGTCGGCGAGCCACACGTCGCCGTCTCGGGCACGGGCGGCTTGCCGTGCCAGGGCGAGGCCAAGACCGTGCCCGGGACTGAGCTTTGTGGACACTCCCTCAGCGAAGAGGTTGTCCCGCAGGTCAGGCGCGACACCTGGCCCACTGTCTACAACGGACACATGCAAAGCGGACCCGTCGGCAAGCAGTCCGATCTCCACCCAGGAGGGCCGGCGCGGGCCGAGCAGGGCGGCGTGCAGGGCGTTGTCGACCAGGTTGCCGATCACTGTTCCGGCGGCGATCGGATCGGTCACCGGGGTGGGTGCCCAGGAATCGTCGGCGACCCGCAGATCTATGCCTTTTTCCTGTGCCTGCTCGGTTTTCGCGACCAGCAGGGCCCGCAGGTAGGGGTCGGCGACCCGGTCGTCGAGCGGTCGCGCCCGGGAAGCGGTGGTCTCGGTGAGCGTCTGCAGGTACTCCTCAGCCTCGGCGTGGTGGCCCAGTTGCAGCAAGCCGGACAGGGTGTGCAGGCGGTTGGCGAACTCGTGGCGCTGGGCACGCAGGCCGTCGGAAAGCGAACGGATGCCGTCCAGTTCCCGGGTGAGGGTGTCGAGATCGGTGCGGTCGCGGAAAGTCAGCACGGTGCCGAGGGCGCGCTCGTCCCGGTGCACGGCGCGGGAGTTGACCACCAGTACCCGATTTCCGGCTACTGCCAGCAGATTGTCCACCGGCAGTCCCTCGGCGACGGCGTTGTGCACGCGCGGTGACAGGTCCAGTTCTTCGAGCGGCGTGCCGACCGGCAGGGGAGTGTCCAACAGGCGTTCGGCCTCGTCGTTGCGGACGGTCACCCGATGTTCGGCGTCGACGGCCAGCACTCCTTCGCCGATGCCGTGCAGGACGGCTTCGTGTTCGTACAGAAGCTCGGTCAGCTCGTGCGGTTCAAGGCCGTGCGTTACGCGGCGCAAGCGGCGGTTGAGCAGCGCCGACGCACCGGCCCCGATCAGCAGCGCGCCGCCGGCGAAGATCATCGTCAAGACCAATATCCGGTTGAAATCGCTGGTGAGCTCGCCGATGCGGTAGCCGACGCTGACCTCGCCGACGACGCGCGGGCCGAGCCGGATCGGGGTTTTGCTGCGCACCGACGGGCCGAGCGTGCCGGCGTTGAACTCGCTGACCACGTCGTTGCCCGCGATCACTTCTTCCCACGAGCTGCTCACCGGCTTGCCGACCTCCGACCGGGTCGGATGCGCCAGCCGGATGCCGTGATCGTCGGTGATGACCACGAACAGCAGCGCGTCGTCGGTGCCGGTCACCGCCTCGACTCGCTGCTGCAGGTCCGGATTCGGTTTCCGGGAGGCGGCGCCGTTGACCACCGCCGGCTCGGTCGCCACCGATTTCGCGATCGCCAGCGCTCGCTGGCCGTACTGCTCGACCAGCGTCGTGCGCAGCAGCCAGCTGACCAGTGCGACGCCGAGGCCCACGAGCAGGACCACCACGCCGATCTGCAACAGCAGCACCTGACGGGTGAACCGCATCCGCGGGAAGAGCGCCCAATTCGGCATGGCAGGGAACATACCCCCAGCTCAGCGCCGTGCGCTAAACGAGCAAAACGTGGAGAACGCGCAGAGCGCACGCAGAACGTCGACAAGCTTCTCCCGGGTCACACCGGTACTTAACCTGCCTCGAGCGAGTCCCCACCGTGACGAAGGAGTCACCTCGATGGCCCCACTCATCGAACTGATCGGCGCCACCAAAAGGTTCCCCAGCGGATCCGGTTCCGTCCACACCGCTGTCCGCGAGCTCACCATGACCGTCGAACCCGGGGAGTTCGTCTCCGTGGTCGGCCCGACCGGCTGTGGCAAATCCACCACGCTCTCCCTGGTTTCCGGGCTGCAACCGCCGTCGGCGGGCCGGGTCGTCGTGCACGGCGAGGACGTGAAGTCCATTCCGGACGGCGTCGGCTACATGTTCCAGACCGACGCGGTGATGCCGTGGCGTTCGGTGCTGGACAACGTCGCCTCCGGCCCGCGGTTCCGCGGTGAGTCCAAAGAGGACGCTCGGAAGAAGGCGGCGGACTGGATCGGCCGGGTCGGCCTGGCCGGGTTCGAGAAGTACTATCCGCACCAGCTTTCCGGCGGCATGCGCAAGCGCGTCGCACTGGCCCAGACGCTGGTCACCGAGCCCAAGATCCTGCTGATGGACGAGCCGTTCTCCGCGCTCGACGTGCAGACCCGCGCCCTCATGCAGGACGAGCTGCTGCGGCTGTGGTCCGGCTCCGGCGCCGCGGTGATCTTCGTGACGCACGACCTCGACGAGGCCATCGCGCTGGCGGACAAGGTCGTCGTGCTGACCACCAGCCCGGCGACCGTCAAGGACGTCTTCGAGGTCCCGCTGGAGCGGCCGCGCAAGGTCGAGGACCTTCGGCTGACCGAGGAATTCCGCAAGATCTACTCCGACATCTGGGAATCGCTGCGCGGCGAGGTCGACAAGGCCCGCCAGAAGGGAGCGACCGGTGTCGCTTGAGACTCGGACCGCGCCGACGCCGGTCTTCGAAACCGAACAGGACATCGTCGCCCGCGCGAAGAAGTCGGCCGGGCGGCACCGACGCAACGTCTGGTTGCTGCGGCTGGCGATCCTCGTGGCCTGGCTGGGCCTGTGGGAACTGGCCGGCCGGTTCTGGATCGACCCGTTCTTCTACTCGATGCCGTCGAAGATCTGGGACCGGCTGGTGGAATGGTTCTCCACCGGGACGGATTTCGGCAGCATCTGGTACCAGATCCTGGTTACCGTCGAGGAAGCCGTGATCGGCTTCGTGCTCGGTGCGGTGGCCGGTGTCATCTGCGGTGTCGTTCTCGGCCGCAGCGCGTATCTCGCCGAAGTCCTGGCACCGTTCATCAAGGCGGCCAACGCGATGCCGCGGATCGTCCTCGCCGCGCTGTTCGTGATCTGGTTCGGTCTCGGGTTGTCTTCAAAAGTCGCGACGGTGTTCGTGCTGGTGTTCTTCGCGGTGTTCTTCAACGCGTTCACCGGTGCTCGGGAAGTGGACCGCAATCTGATCGACAACGCGCGCATTCTCGGCGCGACGCGCTGGCAGGTGCTGCAGTCGATCGTGCTGCCCAGCGCGACGTCGTGGATCCTTTCCTCGCTGCACGTCGCGTTCGGGTTCGCGCTGATCGGTGCGGTGGTCGGCGAGTACACCGGAGCCAAGGCGGGCATGGGTTTCCTGATCGCCAACGCGCAGGGAACCTTCGACACCGCCGGGGTTTACGCCGGCATGCTGGTGATCATGGTGGTGGCGCTGTTCGCGGAATGGGTGATCGGCTCGGCCGAGCGCAAGCTGCTGCGCTGGCGTCCGCAGGTTTCCGCCCAGGCGAGCCAGGGGATCTGACATGCGGCTGAAAAGGACACTCGCGGTCGCGGCGGCCGCGCTGGTCACCGTGGCCGGGGTGAGCGCCTGCCGGGATTCCCGGCAGATCGACCTCGGCGACAGCGGGCGGCCGCACGTCAAGATCATGGTCGGCGGACTGTCCAAAGTGATCTATCTGCCCGGCCAGCTCGCCCAGCAGCTGGGCGAATACCAGAAGCAGGGATTGGACGTCGAACTGTTCGACCAGCCCTCCGGCGCGAACGCGGAAACCTCGCTGCTGGCCGGTGAGGTGCAGGGCGTGATCGGGTTCTACGACCACACGATCGACCTGCAGGCCAAGGAACAATGCATCACCAGCGTGGTGCAGTTCGCGAACGTGCCGGGCGAGGCGGAGATGGTCGCCACGAAGAAGGCGGACCAGATCAAGTCCGGCGCGGACTTCCGGGGCCGGAACCTGGGCGTCACGTCGCTGGGCTCGTCGACCGACTTCCTCACCAAGGCGCTGGCCAGCCGCGGCGGGGTCGGCAGCAAGGATTACACGCCGGTGAAGGTCGGGGCCGGGCAGACGTTCATCTCGGCGATGCAACAGGGTTCGATCGACGCCGGCATGACGACCGACCCGACGATCGCGCAGCTGACCAACACCGGTCAGGCCAAGGTGCTCTACGACATGCGCACCCCGGAAGGCACCAAGGCCGCGCTGGGCGGGCTGTACCCGGCGAGCTCGCTGTACATGAGCTGCGAGATCGTGAAGCGTTATCCGGATGTCGTGCAGAAACTCGCGAACGCGTACGTGGCTTCGCTGCAGTGGTTGTCCACGCACACCGCGGAACAGGTCGCCGATGTGATGCCGAAGTCGTTCGCGGGCGGGGACAAGGCGCTGTACGTGAAATCTCTCAAGGACAGCCTGCCGATGTTCACCAAGGACGGCCGGATGGACCCGGCCGGTGCGCGGAACGTGCTGAAGGTGCTCGGCTCCTCCTCCAGCAACGTGAAGCCCAAGAAGGACAAGATCGATCTGTCCCAGACCTACACCACCCGGTTCGTGGACGCGGCGCACGCACGCGCCGCGCAGTAGTCCGCTCCGCGCGCGAGGTCCGTGTCCGGCCCGTCCCGTCCCCGCGGGCCGGGCACGGACTTCCGTGCACACAAAGGAGAATCAGGACATTCGGTGAGTAATTCGCCAGATGTGAATACCCTTCGAAAGTAGCTACCGGCAGCGGGCAAGCAAATTCAACACTGGTACGCGTCGGCTCCCCGAGTCCCGCGACCAGATTGGATGCCCATGAACTCGCGTATTTTTTCGCGCCCGGTAAGGCTTTTCGCGGTCGGAGCGGTTGCCGCCGCGTCTCTCGTCGCCGGTGCGGGCGCCGGGCCGGTCTCGTTTGGCGCGCACTTCCACGGAAATCACTATTCCGGCGGGAACTGGGGCGGCTACGTCAGCTTCGGCAGCTTCACGACCGCGACCGCCGGCTGGACCGAGCCCTCGGCGACCTGCAAGAGCAGCAACGATCTTTTCGCTCCGTGGGTGGGCATCGACGGCGACGGATCGTCCTCTGTGGAGCAAACCGGGGTGGCGACCGACTGCTCCAGCGGCAGCCCGCAGTACCAGGCGTGGTACGAGATGTACCCGGCCGCACCGGTGTACTACTCGGCGTCGGAAGCTCCGGTGAAGGCCGGTGACCACCTGACCGCGACCGTCACCCGCAGCGGGACCAGCTACACGCTCGACCTGAAGAACGACACCCAGGGCTGGACCAAGACGACCACCCAGTCGCTGAACGCGCCGCACTCCTCGGCCGAGGCGATCATCGAATCGCCGACCGACTCCTACCCGTCGATCAGCGGCGGCGTGAAGTTCGACGGGGTCAAGTTCGACGGCAAGAACCTCGCCGACACCAGCCCGCAGGGCCTGAACGCGGACGACGGCGGCAGCGCCACCTGGACTCCCGGCCCGATCGGCTCGGACGGCCAGAGCTTCGCCATGACCCGGCAGTGACCTTCCCGGCGGCGCGGATGTGATGCCGTGAAGGGAACATTGAGGGACTCAGAGTCCCTCAATGTTCCCTTCACGGACGGGCATGAGGGGGAGCGGCGGGCCTCAGCGGCGGAAGTCGTAAGCCCGTTCCACCCGCGACACCTGCACCTCGTAGTCCAGGTACCACTCCGCGCGGCCCTGCCGCCGAGCCTCGACGTGCTCGAGGTTGGCGCGCCATCCGGCGATCGACTTCTCGTCCTTCCAGTACGACACGGTGATGCCGAGCCCGGACTCCTCGCGAACCGAGGTCTCGCCGAGGTAGCCCGGCTGTTGAGCGGCGAGCTTGGACATGGCGGTGGACCGTTCGGCGTAGCCGCGGTCGCCCTCGGTGCGCCGGGAAGTGAAGATCACGGCGTAGTAAGGCGGTTCGGGAAGCTCCATAGCTGGAGATATACCCGGCGCGGGCGGCTGGGGCCAGTGTGTTTCAGCCCTGGAGGCCGTTCACCGCCCAGGCGAACACCATCAGCGCGAGCAGCAGCGAGATGCCAGCTTGCACCATCATGGTCATCTTCGCCCAGATCCGCAGCGGCATCACGTCGGTGGGGCTGAACGCCGTGGCGTTGGTGAACGAGGTGTACAGGTAGTCCAGGTACTTCGGTTCCCACTCGGCCTTCGCCATCGACGGATCGCTCATCTGCGGGAACTGCAGGTCCGGGAAGTCCGCGCGGCCGGTCGCCCGCCTGGCCGGGCCGCCGCGGTCGAATTCCCAGTACCAGAGCGAGAAGACGACGATGTTCGTCCAGTAGATGACGACGCCGCTGATCAGCACCTGCACTGCGTGCCCGCGCTGCGATCCCTCGGCGATCCCGATCACCAGCTGCACCGCGGACGCTCCGTTGAGCACGCTGACCACCGCGAGCACGCACAGCGCGACGATCCGCTCGATGATGTTGAACTCGCTGAGCCGGCCGGGGTTCAGCAGCAGCAGCGCGCCGATCAGCGCCGCGGTCAGCGACGGCAGCAGCCACCAGGGGTGCAGCACCATCTCGTCCGGCAACGCGAGTTGCAGCGCGAGAGTCCCGATGACCACGATCGCCGCCGGCCATCGGGTCTCGCCCCTGGTCGCCCGCCGCCAGGCAGGCAGTCTTTGATCGGCCACCCGCTCACGGTAGGGCCTGGATCAGCGGATTTCCCGTACCGCCGCCGCGAAGGTGTCGTGCGCGGCGCGATCGAAGAGGACGAACCGCACCACGTCGAACGATTCGCTGGCCCGGACGGTCGTCACGGCGATGCGCGCGGCGTCGGCCATCGGCCAGCGGTAGACGCCGGTGGAGATGGCCGGGAAGGCGATGCTGCGCGCACCGAGGTCCGCCGCGACGGCGAGCGAGTTGCGGTGGCAGTCGGCCAGCAGATCCGACCGGTCCTCGGTGTCCGACCACACTGGGCCGACGGTGTGCACGACCCAGCGCGCCAGCAGCCGTCCGGCGGTGGTCGCGACGGCCTGCCCGGTCGGCAGGCCGCGGCCGTAGTGGCCGGCTCGCAGTTTCCGGCACTCAGCGAGAATCTCCGGCCCGCCCTTGCGGTGGATCGCACCGTCGACGCCGCCCCCTCCCAGCAGGGACGAGTTGGCCGCGTTGACGATAGCGTCCACTTCCTGCTCGGTGAGGTCGCCTTGGACCAGTTCGATGTCCGCCATGGCCGCCATTGTGGGCCATCGACGAGCCGGAACGCGCGGCGGTTTCCTCGCGCGTGCGAAGGCCGCACCGCGGTCCGTCACCGGCCGAGGTATCGACACCGCGGGGAGCCAGAGCACCCGGAAAGTCCTTAATGGACAGCGGGGCGCGGCCGACCTGGCCGCGCAATCAGGAGCTGGCGAAGGGCCTGCGTCCTGCCCGGCGCAGGCCCTTCGTCGTTGCCAGGTCAGGAAGGGTCGGCCTTGATGCCGTCGACCCAGGTGCCGGGGTGGGTCGCCCCGTCCTGGCGAGTGATCGCGAGGTCTGAGGGCCAGGTCGCCTTCAGCGCCTTGGTCTGGCCCGGCGGGATGGTCTCCAGGCTTTGCGCGGTCCAAGCTGGCGACTCCGCGGGCGGATTCGGGCTGGACTGGAGCACGGTGATCAGCGCGGTTCCGGTACGGCCGGGGGCCAGGATGTTGTGCGGGGTGCCGGTTTCCCGGCGCAGCAGCGAGTCGACCGGTCCGTAGGTGGGGTGCTCCGGGCCGTGCAGGTCGACGCCCGGGGTGCCGTGCAGGTCGCACGGCTTCGCGCCGATGTTCTTGAACACCAGTGGGAGCTGCACCTGGCTGCCCTCCGGCTTAGCCTTGCCGAGCGTCACGCTGAGGTTCTCGGTCGTGCACCGCGGCGTCGGGCCGGACGGCTGTCCGTTCGCGGCGCTAGCCGGAGCGCCGGGTGCCGGGGTTCCGGAAGGAGCGGATTCTGCGGTGGGCGCCGAAGCGTCGGAGGTGGCGGAGTTCGAACCCGAGCCGCAGGCCGCGAGAGCGAAGACGCTCGCGAGAGCCGCTGCGCCGGCGGCGGCGCGGGTACGCGTGGTGGTGGACATCGGGGAGCTTCTCCTCTTGGGGGACCGTGCCACGGAAGCTGCGGGCTTCCGTTTAATGCCCAAGATCATCCCAGTCGATGCATGCCGATGCGGTCGTTTCCGCACAGCCGATCCCGCGAAACGGACGAAAAGGGCGGATCGAGTGCCTCCAGCGCACTCGAGCCGCCCTTTTCCTCATGCCGCGGGATCGGCAGGTCTCACACGTTGCTGATCTCCTCGATCAGCCCGTCGATGTCGAAGTGCTCGCTCTCGGCGCCGAGCGGCACCAGCTCGTAGGACGACTCCAGGAACGTCTGCAGGTCGGCGCGCTCCAGTTCGAAGGAGGCGTACCCGTCCGGCGATTCGATCTCCAGCGTCAGCAGGGCCTCGTCCTCGGACAGGTCCGGCCGGACCCGCACGTCGCCGATCCCGGTCGGCTCGTCCATTCCGGCCGCGAGCAACTCGCGGGCGAAGGTCCACTCGATCCACCGGCCCCGCTCGGTCCGGAACGACACGGTGACCGCGAACGGCTCCGAGACGAGGTAGGACAGGCGGGACAGCACCGGCGTAGTGCTCTCGTTCAGCAGTACGAACTGGGTCTGGTGTACGGCGTCGGTGGTGTGCACGGCTGCTCCTGGAGTCCTCCGGTCGTTCGCGCCTCGCGAACTGGTCGGCAGGGAGATGATCGACCGGGGGACCCGTGACGCCATTGCCTCGACGTTCACGCGATCGGTTGCATCGTCCCGCATTCGCGTAACGCCGGACACAGAGCTCTTGCGCTTGCCGCGCGGCCCCGCTCGCTCAGCGAAGCGGCAGCGTGAGGCCTACTTTGACCCGGTCCATGGCGACACTGGTGGTGAAGTGCCGGACGTTCGGGTTGTCGAAGAACATCCGGCGGGCGAACGCCTCGAAGGCGGCCATGTCCGGGCAGGAGACGATCAGCACGAAGTCGGCCGCGCCGGTCACGTAATAGCACTGCTGCACGCAGTCGTCGGCCAGAACCTGGGCGCGGAAGCCGTCCAGCACCGCCAGGCTCTCCCGCTCCATCTCGACCATGACGACGAACGTCATGTCCAGCCCGAGCGCCGCCGGGGACAGCACCGCGACCTCTTTTTCGATCACCCCGGCCTCGCGCAGCCGCTTGATCCGTCGCTGCACCGCCGCCGCGGACAGGCCCACCTTCGCCCCGATGACCTCGGCGATGGTGCGGGCGTCGGCCTGCAGGCAGGCGAGGATGGCGAGGTCAAGCTGGTCGAGGTCGGGAGTGCGCACGCTTCAGGCTAACCGGAGGCACCGACAAAACGCGCCGGGTTTACCGGACCTGGGGAACGGCCGACTGCTGCGGCTGGCCAGGGGAACGAGGCTCCGGAGCGAAGATCGCACTACCCCCTATAGGGCGAATGTGGAAGAGGTCTCTTAGTGATGTGGAACACAACTGACCGGTCTACCCAGGGGTAGGCCATACAAGGGAGGCAATCCGGCACGTCCGCCACCCGCCGGTCTGGGAGGTTCCGCCATGAGTGCTGCCGGCAGGTCGCCGCACCGCGCCGCTGTCGTCGCCGGGCTGGGCGGTGCGCTGCCCGAAACCGTGGTGACCAACCACGAGATCGCCGCCCGGCTGGACACCAGCGACGAGTGGATCCGTACCCGCACCGGCATCCGCGAGCGGCGCCGGGTCGCGCCCGGGCAGTCCACGGTGGATCTGGCCGAGGAGGCGGGCCGGGCGGCGCTCGGCGGCGAATCGGCGGACGCGGTGGTCCTGGCGACCTCGACCCCAGGCCAGCTCTGCCCGGCGACGGCCCCGCAGGTCGCCGCGCGGCTGGGTCTCGGCACGGCGCTGGCGCTGGACGTGAACGCGGTGTGCAGCGGCTTCATCTACGCGCTGGCGACCGCCGCCGGGTTCATCTCCGGCGGGATCGCTTCGCGCGTGCTGGTGATCGGCGCGGACGTCTTCACTTCCCTGATCGACCCGGACGACCGCACCACGGTGCCGATCTTCGGCGACGGCGCGGGCGCGCTGCTGCTGCGCGCGGGCGAACCGGAAGAGCGCGGCGCGCTGGGTCCGTTCGACCTGCACAGCGAGGGCGAGTTGGCGAAACTGCTGTGGGTCGAAGCGGGCGGCGCGACCCAGCGGTTACCGGAGGACCCGAAGGACCGGTTCCTCGTGATGCAGGGCACGGCGGTGTTCCGGCAGGCGTGCGCGCGGATGGCCGAATCCTCGCGCGCGGTGCTGGAGCAGGCCGGCTGGATGGTCGGCGACGTGGACCGGTTCGTCGGCCACCAGGCGAACATCCGGATTCTGCAGGCGACCGCGAAGCAGCTCGGGATGCCGACGGACACCGTCGTGTCGAACATCGACCGGGTAGGCAACACGAGCGCGGCGTCGATCCCGCTGGCGCTGGCCGACGCGGCCGCGGACGGGTCGCTGATGCCGGGGCACCGGGTCCTGCTGACCGCGTTCGGCGCCGGACTGACCTGGGGCTCCACCGTGCTGACCTGGCCGGACGTGCCGGTGCCGGCGGCGGCTGGCTGAACGCGAGCGCATGCTCAGCGAGTCCGAAGGCCGAAAACGCTAGGTCGTCCAGGTCCGGGTCTCGCGGTGCCGGCCGCGCAGGTGCAGTTCCCCGTGCAGCCGCCAGTGTTCCCGTTCGCCGCCGAGCGCGTATTTCACCGTCGTTTCGCTGGCGAGCACCCGCGCCGGCACGGCCTTCGCGTGCTCGGTGAGCCGCGCGGCCTCGTTCACCGCGTCGCCGATCACCGTGTACTCCAGCCGGCTCGACGCGCCGAGCTGGCCCGCGAACACCTGCCCGGTCGCGACTCCGATGCCCAGGTCCAGCTCGCCTTCCGACATCACCGCATCCCGAATCGCGCGGGCCGCGGCGAGCGCCATCGTCGGGCCGTCGGACAGCCGGGTCGGCGCGCCGAAGATGCACAGCGCCGCGTCGCCCTGGAACTTGTTGACCAGCCCGCCGCGCGCGTCGACCGCGGAAACCACGCTGGCGAAGAACCGGTTCAGCTTCTCGACCAGCTCCTGCGGCGGGGTGCGCGACGCGAGTGCCGTCGAGTCCACGACGTCGACGAAGAGCGCGGTCACCTCGCGGACGTCGCCGGACAGCGAAGCGCCGTACTCCAGCGCGTGCCGCGCGACGTCGGTGCCGACGTGGCGGCCGAACAGATCCCGCATCCGGTCCTGCTCGCGCAGCCCGGCGGCGAGGTCGTTGACGGACGTCTGAAGCATCCCGATCTCGCTGGAATCGTCCACGTCGACGTGCACGTCCTTGCGGCCGTGCGCGATCGCGTCGAGTGCGACCCGAAGCCGGTGCAACGGAGCGGCGACGGCGCGGGAGAGCAGTGCGGTGCCGATCGCGCCAGTGGTGAGTCCGGCGACGGACAGCACGATCAGGCTCGCGGTGGGGTTCCCGTGCCGGCCGAGATCAGGCGGCGTCGTCACCAGCAGCACGCCGATCAACGGCACGCCGCTGGCCAGCACCCAGGTGACCACCAGCCGGGTCAGCACGGTGACCGGCAGCGCGCCGCGCGGCGGCAGCACGTCGAGCGCCATCGTCATGACCGGGCGGGCGACCCATTCCGCCGCGAGATAGGTGAGCCCGACCGTGGTCAGGCCGCCGAGGCCGATGGTGAGCGCGATGCCCGCCGCATCGCCGAGCGACCCGAGCACGCCGGCCAGAATGCCCTGTGCGAGCGCACCGACCAGCCAGAGCGTTCCGCTGACCACTGCCATGTCGAACGGCAGCCGTAGCGCGCGCTTGGCTTCCGCCTCAGTCGGCGGCCGGCCGATGGTGAACCATACGACGGTGCGGCGCTGCAGGTACGCGGTCCACAGCGTGCCGATGATCAATGCGAGCGCGACCACTCCTGCCGCGGTGACGCCGAGCACCCAGCCGCGGTTGTCGACGTCCTCGGGCAAGCCCTGCAGGAGCAACAGCAGCGCGACGACCCCGGCACCGGCGACACTAGAGCCGATGCCGAGCGCGGCGAAGCCCAGACTGGTGCGCAAAACCAGCCGGAACCTCCCCGCGATCATCTTGCGCACCCGCCGATCGTATGGGGTGGCGGGCCGGGGAGCGAGAAAAGCCGTCGCTGTCGCCGGGGCGGGTGGCTAGCGTGCCGGTATGCAGCCGCTCGACTCCGCGGAGATCCGTGCCTCCTTCGTCAACTGTTCCCGCGGGGAAGCCAAGTCCGTCACGATTCCGGCCGAGGTTCCGTGGGAAACGCGCGACTTCCTCGGCTGGCGCGACGCGAAGGCGCCCGGCCGGGCTTACCTGGTAGTGCCGCACGGCGAGGAGCTGATCGGCCTGTCGCTGCGTGCTGCCGCGCCGCCGAAGTCGCGGCTGCGGAGCAACATGTGCGCGTTCTGTTCCACGACGCATCCGCTGGCGGACATCACGCTGTTCACCGCGCGGCTGGCCGGCAAGGCCGGTCGCGACGGGAACACGGTAGGCACGTATCTGTGCTCTGACCTGGCTTGCAGTGCGTATCTGCGTGGTGAGCTGCGGCCGGCGGTGCCGCAACCGAAGGAGACGCTCTCCACCGGGGAGCGCGTCGCGCGGATGGGCGAGAAGGTCGATCGGTTCGTGGCCCGGGTGCTGGAAACCCGGTAGCCGCGATGCGAGCGCTGGTGAACGGGATGTCCGCGAGCAGGCAAAAGCAGCCTGCTCGCGGAGCTGTCTCGGCGCGGGTACCGCACGGTGGACACCGATTACGACGGATACGTGCACGAGGTCGAGGGCTAGCGACGGTGGCGCGAGGACCGGATTTCGGCGCTGCTGGCGACTTCCGGGCCGTTGTTCGTCTCCGGGACGGTGCTGAACCAGTCCCGGTTCTCTCCGCGGTTCAGCGCGATCGTGCTGCTGAGCGCGCCGCGCGAGGTGCTGGTGGAGCGGTTGACGACGCGAACGTCCCATGCGTACGGGAAACATCCGGGCGAACTGGCCGAGGCGTTGCGGTACCTGGACGAGGTCGAGCCGCTGCTGCGTTCCTCGGCGACCTTCGAAGTGCTTACGACAGTGCCGGTGGCCGAGGCCGCCGACGCCGTGCTGCGGCAGGTGCTCAGAAGTCCCATTCGGCGATCCGGCCCATCTTCCTGATCACCGGAAGCAGTGCGCTCGCGCGCAAGGCCAGCCGGGACGCGGCCGGGATCTTCGCCGCCACGTCGCCGCTCGCCCAGTCGGTAGCGTCCAAACAGGACACCACGCGCAGGCCGTAGCGCTCCAGCTCGTGCGGATCGTCGATGCCCCAATGCAAGGTCGCGCCGGCCCGGCGGACGACCGGGTTCAGCGCCTGCGCCTTGATGCCGAGCGTGCTGAAGAAGTCGGACACGATCCGGCCGGACGGGAACTTGCCGACCAGCCGCCGGATCAGCTCGCCGCCGGACTGCGCGGTGAGGTACATGGTGACCCCCTCGGCGACGATCAGTGTCTCGCGGTCGCCGGGAACCTGGTCCAGCCAGTCGAAATCGGTGACCGACGAGCCGATCATCGTATAGCCGGGCCGCTGCGGGTAGAGGCGCGTGCGGACGTCGACCACCTCGGGATAGTCGACGTCGAACCAGGACACGGTCGGCGGCGGGGCGAGCCGGAACACCCGGGTGTCCATGCCGCAGCCGAGATGCACGACGACCGCGTCCGGGCGTTCGGCCAGCCACTTGCCGGCCCTCTCGTCGATGGCGCGGGCCCGGATCGCGACCGAGACGGCGGCGTTCTCGTTGACGCCGAGCTTGCGGAAGTCGTAGTCGATCCGGCGCACCGCCTCGTCGGCGGCGGTGTCGCCGAGGATCGGATCAGGACGGCGCGCGT
Source organism: Amycolatopsis benzoatilytica AK 16/65 (assembly GCF_000383915.1). Taxonomy (NCBI): domain Bacteria; kingdom Bacillati; phylum Actinomycetota; class Actinomycetes; order Pseudonocardiales; family Pseudonocardiaceae; genus Amycolatopsis; species Amycolatopsis benzoatilytica. The sequence continues at coordinate 6,724,906 of NZ_KB912942.1, read as the reverse complement.
CGAGCGCGCGGGCGTACAGCGTGCCGAGATTGGTGGCCTTTTCCTCGGTGAAGTGAACTTTCTCCATCCGGACCCCCTGCGCGACAGAGTTTTCACAAACTTATGAATACCGTAGCGCGATCGGCGGAGGCGGGCATCATCCTTGCGCGTGGTCCTGCGGTGCGGGTTCGTGCGCGGCGTAGTCGTGGGCGTAGGTTTTGGCGTCCAGCAAGTGCTTCAGCGTGATCTCGCGGGCAGCCGCCGCGTCCGAGCGGCTGATCGCGTCCAGGATCGCGCGGTGCTCTTCCACAGCCTTGCGGATCTGACCGGGCAGCCGCAGCGCGGCGCGGCGCTCCTCGCCGACCAGTGCGAGCACCGAACGCAGCAGGTCGGCGACGTCGTCGCTGCCCGCGTTGCCGGCGATCACCCGGTGGAACTCGGCGTCGGTCGCGATGACGCGCAGCATGTCCCCAGCCGCCGCGGCTGCTTCCATCTCCGCGACGTTGTCCGCCAACCGCTGCACAGTCCGCGGCGTGCGATGCCGAGCGAGCCGCTCGGCGAGAGTCGGCTCGACCGTCGCACGCAGGTCGAACAGCTTTTCCACCAGCTGCTCGTGCTCGGAGAACCAGCTGCTCAGCGGACCGTCCGCGGCCTGCTGCTCACGCACGTAAGTGCCCGACCCGGCGCGGATCTGGACGTACCCGATCGAATCCAGCACCCGCAGCGCCTGCCGCAACGACCCGCGGCTGATGCCAAGCTGCTCGCACAACGCGCGCTCCGCGGGCAGGCGCGAGCCCGGCGCGAGCTCGCCTGAGTCGATCATCCCGCGCAGATGGTCGACCGTGGCGCTCCAGACCTGATCGGATTCGTGGGCCACGCCGCCCATCCTGACAGGTACCGGATCGAGCCGCGGAAAGATGTCGGTGGCGGGTTGCCTGATCGGTCGAGGATGCGCTGGCGCCGAGTCTCCATGCCAGCACCGATACGCCGCACCGCTGTCAGGAAGCGGCTGGTCATGAGGTCGGGGTCCGTGCTAGCCACTTGAAATGCCGCGTACTCGTCGCGAGGGTTGCTCAGTCGGCCATCCACTCGTAGGACAGCTCGTAGCGGTCGGCCGCGAGAACCATGTCGTTCATCTCCAGCGGCGTACCGTCCTCGCCATGAGCGACGCGGGTGATCGTCATGACGGGAACGCCTTCGGCGAGCTGGAGCAGTGAGGCCTCGTCCGGGGTGGGCATCCGCGCGCCGACGTGCTCGGCGAACCAACCGATCCGGTGCCCGGCTTCTTCCAAGCGCGCATACGCGCCGCCGGGGCCGGTATCGACGTCCTCGATGGCGGTGGCGCGCGTCAGCTCGCGCGGAAAGCGCGACACTGCGAGTTGAACAACCAGCCCGTCGGCGCGCATCACCCGGTCCCGCACCGTTACTTCGGTGCCCTCGGCGATTGCGAGGTGCTGCGCTGTGCGGGCGTCGGCTTCCTCGAATCGGAGCTTCACCGAGCTGGACGGCGTGAATCCGCGGGCCGCGGCGTCCGCGAGGAACGCGCCGCGGTTCTTTGCCCTGGCTGCACGGGACAATCGCGATCGCGCGATTCGCTGGATACTCGCCGGCGGCCGGACGAACACGCCACGACCGTGCTCGCTGGTGACGAGACCTTCGGCGCGCAGCATGTCGACGGCGTCACGAACCGTCGGCCGGGAGACTCCGTAGGTCTCGACCATCTCGCGTTCGCTCGGCAACTGGTCGCCGGGCGCGTAGCGCCCGGCAGCGATCTTCTCGCGCAGGTCCGCTGCGACCTGGCGGAATGCGGGGACGCCGCTTCGTCGATCGACCATGCCGCCATCCTCTCACTGGATAGCTTGTCTTGACCAGTTCCTTCGAATGTGCCACTGTTGTGGATAAGACGTCATTACCAGTTTCGAAAGGTCGCGTGAGGGCTTGCGGATCGACCACGACGGCATCGAAACCGTCGCGGACCCCGAGACCGGGAAGGCCATCAAGGACCAGGCTGTGGTGGAGTTCGCTGAGTTCGTCCTTCAGCGTTTCGAGCATGGCGAATCCGTCGAAGCCCTGGCCGAGAGCACGGCACTCGATGAATTCCTGGTCTGCACGGCGCTCGACCTGGCACGCGCCAACCCGGCGATTCGATGCACGGCCTGAGCCTCCCGGTTGCCGCGTCGGAGCCTCCGACGCGGCAACCGGGCGCGTCCCCTGGGCAGGACGCAAGGCCGTCGCCTCTCGAAGTATCAGAGAGGCCACCGCCCATTACCGGGTTCGTCCCACGAGGAAAGGAAGCAGCGCGGTGTCAGCTACCCCAGCTCGCACGGAGCGCGGCCACCTTCCGAACGAACAGCTGGTCCTCGCCGGGCATGACCGTGACGTACCGGTTTTGCGCCGGTCCGGACAGCTCGAACAGCGCCCGGCCCTCGGCGAGGTCCCGGAACAAGAGAACGCCGCCGACTTCCTGCCGATGCCAGCCTTGCTCGCGCACGGCCACGTTGACCTCGCCACGCCCGGACGCGGGCTGGTTCAGCAGTGCGTCGACCGTGCGCGCAGTGCGACTGCGGTCGCCCGGGTCGTCGCTGTCCTCGCCGCGCAGTTCCTGCTGAGACAACGAGATCGTCGTCAGCTGCGCCGGCCGCGACGCAGGGAGATTGGCCACGAGAACGGCTGCCGGCGACTGGCGGCTGTCCTCTGCTTTCACCCACACCTTTTCCCCGGCGACCACTGCGGTCACAGTGTTGTGGCCACGCGTGGCCACCAGGACGCTGTAGTGCCGCTCCTCGCCGTGGTACCTCGCGAAGTACTCCGTATCAGCTTGGCCCAGTGCGTACAGCGCGTCCTCGAACTCGTCAGTGACGCGCCCGCGCCGGTCCGACAGGCCCAGCTGCGTCAGCTCGCCGCGAGCCTCGTCGTCGAGTTCCGTCGCGAGCGACTCCGGCACGTGCACGGCCCCGCCTCCGAACACGGGATGCGGCTCGCCCAGCCTCACCTCACGGAAAGCGCCCAGAATCGTGCTCAGCGTGATCTCTGTCGTGCGCGACAGCACCACCGTTGTTTCCTCCCCCTCAACCGCTGTCTACTGTCGCCGCGGAATCTCGCCGATCACCGGCGGCGTCGGCTTCACCTCGCTGCCCCCGAACAAGGCGTCCGGGTCGGCTTCCTGCAAGTAGGACGCGGCCTTCTTCTCCTTGTCCTCCTCACCTTTGCCGCCCTTGCCGCCCATGCCGCCGCCCATCGCCGCGCCGTTCTTCCCGGCCGCGCCCGCAGCCCCAGCGCCGCTGCCGCCGCGCCCGGGCACGGACTCGTTCGGCACACCCGCACCGCTGCGGGCACCGGCTCCAGCACCAGCGCCGCCGCGAGCGCCCGGCTCACTGCCTGTGCCCGCACCCGCGCCGCCGCGGTAGCCGCCGCCCGACCCGGAACCGCCCTGCCCGGAACCCGGGCCGCCATAGCCGCCGCCTGGCGGGTAGCCCAGGGGGCCGAACCCGGTAGCCGAGCCGCCGCCCTGCCCTGGCCCCAGCGGGTTCGCCAGCTGCCCGGTCGGCCCGAACTGGTAGCCGCTTGGCGGCTGCGCCGGAGGCGGAGCGTACGAACTCGTCCGTACGCTCGAATCCGGCGGAACGTACTGCCCGGGCGGCGGTACCGATGCCCCGCTGCCGGGCTGCCCCGCACCACTGCCCGAATGGCCAGGACTGCCCGGCACCAGCCCGCCCGACCCGGGCACCGGACCGCTCTCGCCACCACCTGGGCCACGGCGGGCGGGCGGCTTCCCGTCGCCCCCGACCGGCCCAGGCTGCCCCGGGCCCGGGCCGCTCGCGCCAGCCAGGGCGACATCCGCACCCGTGTCCTGCAGCTGCGAATACTGGTTCGTGATCCGCGAACTGTTCGCCGAACTCATCGAGCTGTAGCCGCCGAACACCTGGATATTGTGCTGCGAATCCACGGCCCGCTGCGCCAGCCGCGTCGAATACGTCGGCCCCTGCCCGGTGATCACGTTGATGACGTCCTGGTCCGTTACCGTGGGTTCCTGCGGCGACACCGGTTTCACGCTATTCTTCGCCGTCTGGAATCCCGACATCTGATCGGTAACCGAGTCCGTCGCAAACATTAAATGCACACTGTTGTCGGCCGCTGCATTCGCCAACGGCTCGCAGGAATTCGCTGCCCCTTCTCCGGCCGCACCCTGCCAGCCTCCCGCCACCTTCTGGCGCAGCGCCAACACTCGCCCAGCTCGATCCCTCAACCGATCGCTCAATTTGCCGGTAGCACCGTGGGCGTCACCCAGCGACCCGGGGCCTGGGCCGCCCGTGACCTGGTCGTAGATCTCGCTGGCGTTCAGACATTGCTCCGCCTCCATGTCACTGACCGCCCTTCAGGTTCCCAAGCACCATCTGCGCGACGCTGCGCGCCGATTGGCACGGGTCTTGGCTGCCCTTTTTTTCGGGGGATTGGCTGATCGAAACGACAACGCCTTCGCGATCGCTCGTCCCGAACTCCACGTCGCATCGACCCTCCGACGCGCGCTCGTCAACCTGTCCGTAAGCCACGATCGGATAGCCATCGATCGGGTCTAGCGGCATAAAAAGGGGGTACGTGGTGCCTTTAGCGCGATAGACGCTCGTCAGCCCGAGATTGTCTACGTTCGGGAACACGACGATGATGTGGGCCTGGCTGTGCCAAGCACACGCCGGTCCCGCGGGTGCTTTCAGGTCCGTTTTCGGGGTCACCCCTTTGCCGACCAGGCTGTCCGCTTGGGCAGGGGTCAGCGTGTCGCAGGGTGCCTTCTTGAACTTGTCCGTGTCGATCGGGTTCTCGACCTTCGGAACACCTGGTCCCGGCACCTGATCAGCTGCGGCGCTGGTCGGTGCCGCGGACGGCGCGGACTGGCCGGGCGTCCTCGCCGGCCCTGCTGCCCCGCCGGTCGTTCCGGAACATCCGGCAAGCCCGGCCAAGGCGGCGCATGCCAGCACGGACAGAACGCGTTTCACAGACTTCCCCCGGCGTTCTTGACGTCCTGCGAATGCGTGTCCTCAGCGGCGTTGTAGGTGCCGAGCGCTTTTCGGTACTTCTTTGCCTGTTCCCGGCAGTACTTTTCCTGCTGGGTCAACGACGTTAAGAGCGCCGTCCCGGAGTTACGGATCGTCTCCGCGTTGTTCTTGCTCGCGTAATCGTGCCCGGGCGCCTGCGTTCGCGCGATGATCTTTGCGTAGACCTGGTCTTCGAGGAACAAGTCGGCGAGGGCCTCGAACTCGTCCGCGATCTCCTTCAACGTCTGCTTGTCGTAGACGTACCTGGGTGCAGCGGCGAGCGGATTGAGAAAGTTCTCAACCGGCGTTCCCCCGTAACTCCTGCCGTCCTGGATATGATTCGGCTGGCCGTCCGTCATCGCCGTTACGCCTCCCCGCGTAGTCCGCGCCGAGCTCTTCCCGACGTCAGGGCACACCGAGTGCCCGGCTGATCACTCTAGTCAAGACGGATTCAGTCTGCTGCTGGTTCCGCCTGATAGCGGTGGGTGCCGACGTCGAAGCTATCGCCGCCTTGTCGTCGAGGGATCCCGCAAGTGACTGCCAGTTACCGTTGACCCGCCAGGCCGCGGGTCGCCCGAACGCGATCCGCGCATCCGGTGTCTGACCGGACACATCGCGTCGCCAGAAGTCCGAGCGGGTGCCTAGGGTCGGCGGGTGAGCGCTTTATGACGTGGTGGCACGCCGTCATCATTTTCGTCGCCGGGGTGTGGGCCGGGACGATCAACGCCGTCGTCGGGTCCGGGACGCTGGTGACGTTCCCGGTGCTCGTCGCGCTCGGATACCCGCCGGTGACGGCGACGACGTCCAACGCGGTCGGGCTCGCGCCGGGCACGATCAGCGGCGCGTACGGCTATCGGGCGGAGCTCGTCGGGTACTGGCCGCAGGTCGCGCGCTTCGCGGTCGCCTCGTTCTTCGGGGCCATCGGCGGCACTGTGCTGCTGCTGACCCTGCCCAAGGATGCCTTCGAGAAGGTCGTGCCGGTGCTCGTCGGGCTGGCCGTCGTCCTCGTGATCATCCAGCCGCGGATGGCGAAGTGGGTGCAGCTGCGCCGCGCCGCGAACGGGCGCGAGCACCACGCTGGTCCGTTGCTCTTCGGGCTGTTGTTCGTCATCGGCGTCTACGGCGGCTACTTCACTGCCGCGCAGGGCGTGATGATGATGGCGGTCATGGGCATGTTGCTCTCCGAACCGTTGCAGCGGCTCAACGGCGTGAAAAACGTGCTCTCGGCGGTCATCAACATCGTCGCCGGCACCATTTACGCGTTCGTCGCGCCGGTGAGCTGGCCGGTGATCGGCCTGCTCGCGCTCGGGTCGACGGTCGGCGGGCAGCTCGGGGCCAAGATCGGCCGCAAGCTGCCGCCCACCGTGCTGCGCGGCGTGATCGTCGTGATCGGGCTGGCCGCGGTCGTGCAGCTCGTGCTCAAGTAACCCGGCCCGGACCGCGAGGCCCGAGCCGGGAACTCGGCTCAGGCGGCCTGGAACTCCCGCGCCGCGGCCAGCATCAGGTCGTTCTCCTCCGGCGTCCCGATCGTCACCCGGGCGCCTTCGCCGGGGAACGGCCTCACGATCAGCTTCCGGTCCATCATGTGCTCGGCGAACGCGACGGTCCGCTCGCCCAGCGGGAACCACACGAAGTTCGCCTGCGTCGGCGGGATCTCGTAGCCCATCTCCAGCAGCGCGTCGCGCACCCGGGTGCGCTCGGAGATGATCTGCTGGCACCGGGCGAGCAGCTCGTCCTCCGCGTCCAGTGACGCGATCGCGGCCACCTGAGCGATGCTGTTCACCGAGAACGCCACGTAAACCTGCTGCAGCGCCTGCGCGATCGGCTCCGGTGCCACCGCGTACCCGACGCGCAGACCGGCGAGCCCGTACGCCTTCGAGAACGTCCGCAGCACCGCCACGTTGTCGCGGGTGCGGGTGAACTCGACCCCGTCCGGGACCTCGGGGTCGGTGACGAATTCCTTGTACGCCTCGTCCAGCACCACGAGCACGTGCGGCGGGACCTCGTCGAGGAACCGTTCGATCTCGTCGCGGTGCAGCACCGTGCCGGTCGGGTTGTTCGGGTTGCAGACGAACACCAGCCGCGTGCGGTCGGTGATCGCGGCCAGCATCGCGTCGAGGTCCAGGCCGTGCTCCGGCGTCAGCGGGACCTTCACGCCCTTGGCCAGCGCCACCTGCACGACGATCGGGTACGCCTCGAAGGACCGCCAGCCGAACAGCACCTCGTCGCCGGCCGAGCACAGCGCCTGGATCATCTGCTGGCACAGCGAAACCGAGCCGCAGCCGATCGCGAGCCGTTCCACCGGCACGTCGAGGCGGCGGGACAACCGCTCGCGCAGGGCTTGCGCACCGTTGTCCGGGTACCGGTTGACGCCGGTCACCGCCGCCGTGATCGCCGCCTGCACGCTGGGCAGCGGGCCGCCCGGGACCTCGTTGCTCGCGAGCTTGATGGCACCTTCGATCGTTCGGCCGGGAACGTACTTCGGCAACGAATCAAGGTCTGGACGGGGGGCGAGGGACGGCATCGTCGGTACTCCTCGGTTTTCACGGGACGACGGGGTCACCGTATCTCGCCCCGGCCAATCCCGGAAGGTTCCCAATGTTCACCCGGAAGTGATTGCATGAGGCGATGACGTCGACAACCACCGTGGATGACCAGCGTACCGGCGGCAGCACGCTCCGCCTCACCTTCGCGGAGCCGGCTGGCGCGATCCGGGGCGGGCTGGTGGTCCTGCACGAAGGGCATGGCGTCACGGACGGCGTCCTGCTGCTGGTCAAGAGCCTCGCCGAGGAAGGCTGGCTCACCGTCACGCCGCACATCGAGTCCGGCGAGGAACTCACCCAGCACGACCTGCTCGAAGCCGCCGACCGCACCTTCGACTGGCTCACCGAGCGCGGGGTCGACGCCGACCTGCGCGGCGTCGTCGGCTTCGACCTCGGCGGGACGGCCGCGCTGGTCGTAGCCTCGCACCGCAAGCTCGGCGCGGCGGTCAGCGTGGGCGGGCAGGCGGTCACGGAACTGCCGAAACTGCTTGAGATCGCGGGGCGGGTGACCAGCCCGTGGCTTGGCATGTACGGCGACGCCGGCGACGAGGCAGGCGAGGCCGAGGTGGAGCAGTTGCGCGAGGCGGCGGCCTCGGCGAAGGTCGCGACGAATGTCGTGCGCTATGCGGGGGCGAACCACCGCTTCGACGCCGATCCCGGTGCGGCGGAAGAGGCTTGGCAGCGCACCCTCGACTGGTTCGACGCCCACCTCCGCTGAAAAGGCGCTTCGGCCTGGGCCGGGGTTAGCATCGGCGGGTGACCGAGAACGCCGCTGTTCCCGAGGTGCTGTGGCGACCTGATCCGAATCAGGTCGCGGACACGAAAATCGAAGCCTTCCGCCAGTGGCTGCGCGATCGGGGCGGCTCGGCCGGCGACCGCGAACTGGCCGACTACGACGACCTGTGGCGCTACTCGGTCGAGCACGTCCCGGAGTTCTGGGCCGCGCTGGCCGAGTTCTTCGGCGTGCGCTGGCACGAGCCGCCGCGCGAGATCCTGTCCGGCTCGATGCCGTCCGCGCGGTGGTTCGACGGCGCCACGCTCAACTACGCCGAACACTCGCTCAGCCCGGGCAGCGGCGGTGCGCCGAAGGAAGACGACGACCTCGCGGTGATTTTCCATCGCGAGGACGGGTTCGCCGAGCAGCTCACCTATGGCGACCTTCGTGCGCATGTCGCCGCCGCGCGGGCCGGGTTGCGCGCTTTCGGCGTCGGCAAGGGCGATCGCGTCGTCGCGCTCGCGCCGAACTGCCCGCAGACACTGATCGCGTTCCTCGCCGCCGCCAGTCTCGGTGCGATCTGGTCGTCGTGCTCGCCGGACTTCGGCGTGCGCGCGATCGCCGACCGGTTCACCCAGATCGAGCCGAAGGTGCTGGTCGCGGTGAACGGATATGCCTATGGCGGACGGGAATTCGACATCCGCGGCACTGTTCAGCAGCTGCGCGAACAACTTCCCTCGCTGGAAGCCACCGTCTTGGTGCGATACCTGGGCGACGCGACACTCGAAGGCGCCATCGACTGGAACGCGATGCTCGCCGAACACGCTGGCGCCGAGCTGGTCTACGAGCCAGTGGAGTTCGCACATCCGTTGTGGATCCTGTATTCCTCGGGAACCACCGGGCTGCCGAAGGGAATCGTGCAGGGCCACGGCGGCATCGTCGTCGAGCACCTCAAGGCGCTGGGCCTGCAGAGCGGGCTCGGGCCGGGCGACCGGTTCTTCTGGTTCACCACCACCGGCTGGATGATGTGGAACTTCGTGGTGTCCGGCCTCGTGGTCGGCGCGACGATCGTGCTCTACGACGGCAACCCCGGCTATCCAGACCTGAATGTGTTGTGGCGCTTGGCCGAACAGCATCGGGTCAGCTACTTCGGCACGTCCGCGCCGTTCATCCAGAGCTGCCTCAAGAAAGGCGTCAAACCGGCCGAGCGCTACGACCTCAGCGCGCTGCGGGTGGTCGGCTCGACCGGTGCCCCGTTGTCGGCAGAGGGATTCCGCTGGATCGCCGACGAGATCGGCCGCGACGTCCAGATCTGCTCGGTCTCCGGCGGCACCGATCTGTGCGCGGCGATCGTCGCCGCGTCGCCGGACCTGCCGGTGTGGCTCGGCGAGATCTCCTGCCGGGCGCTCGGCGTGGCCGCGGCGGCGTTCGACGACGACGGCGAACCGGTGGTCGAGGAGGTCGGCGAGCTGGTGATCACCGAGCCGATGCCGTCGATGCCGGTCGCGTTCTGGAACGACCCGGACGGCACGCGGCTGCGCGAGGCGTATTTCGACCGCTATCCCGGGGTGTGGCGGCACGGCGACTGGGTCCGGATCACCCGCCGCGGCTCGGCCGTGGTCTACGGCCGCAGCGACTCGACGCTCAACCGCGGCGGTGTCCGGATGGGCACCGCCGAGTTCTACCGGGTCGCCGAGGGTTTCGACCAGATCGCGGACTCGCTGGTCATCGACACCTCGGCGGCGGGGAACGAGGACGGACAGCTGTTGTGTTTCCTTGTCCTCGCACCCGGCGCGAAACTCGAAGAGGTCGAGCCTGACCTGCGGAAAGAGCTTCGCGACGCGCTGTCGCCGCGACACGTACCCGATCGGTTCATCGTCGTTTCCGAGATTCCCCGTACGTTGAACGGTAAGAAGTGCGAAGTACCAGTGAAGCGGATCCTCGCCGGGATTGCCCCGGAGAGGGCGGTGAGCAGAGACGCGCTGGCCAATCCGGCCGCGCTCGAGCCGTTTGTGGAGCTCGCCGTGAGGTGACAGGGGGAAGCATGGCGAGGCCGTACGTGTTGCAAGCTTGGTGACGGGGACACGCGCGCAGCAGACCTGGCAGATGGCCGGCGTCACGTCGGTCGTCGCGATCACCTGGGTGACCAGGCTGGCCGGCCTGCTGACCGTGCTATCGACACTGCTGCCGGCCGGGCGCAACATGCGCGGCCACCTGTCCGAGTGGCTGGAGCTGCCGAGCGAGGCGACCACCGCCGCCGCGGCCGTGGCGCTGGTCACCGGTGTGTTGCTGATCATGCTCGCCGCCGGGCTGCGCAGACGGAAGCGGCGCGCCTGGCAGCTGGCGGTAGGGTTCGCGACGCTGCTCGCGCTGTCGCACATCGGCCTGCGGCATGTGTTCGGTGCGGGCGTGGTGTCCGTCGTACTGCTGGCCGGGCTGCTCGGTACCCGCCGCTACTTCATCGCCCGGCCGGACCCGACGGTCGGCCGTTGGCGAGCGGTCCGGGTGCTGCTGCAACTGCTGCTCGCCGGGTTCGTGCTCAACGTGATCCTGCTGTCCGTCGGCACCTCGAAGATGCTCGAACCGCTCAGCTTCGGCGACCGGCTCGTCCAGTCCGCGCTCGCGCTGTGCGGGGTGAGCGGCCCGGCGGAGTTCCACGAAATGTGGTTCGAGGACCTGTCGGCGACGATCGGCCTGCTCTTCAGCATCACCGGCGTACTGGTGTCCGCTTACTTCCTGCTGCGCTCCGCCGAACCCGCGCCGGAGCTGACCGACGACGAACTCGACCGGCTGCACGCGCTGCTCAAACAGCACGGCGAACGGGACTCGCTGGGCTACTTCGCGCTGCGCCGCGACAAGTTCGCGGTCTTCTCCAAGACCGGCAAGGCCGCGGTCACGTTCCGGGTGATCGCCGGCGTCGCACTCACCTCGGCCGACCCGCTCGGCGACCACGAGGCATGGCCCGGCGCGATCGAGGAGTACCTGGAGATCTGCCGGCGCAACGCGTGGGTGCCCGCCGCGATGGGCGCGTCCGAGCTCGGTGCGACGGTCTGGGCCCGGTTCGGTCTGGAAGTGCTGGAGATCGGTGACGAGGCGATCGTCGACACGGAGACTTTCACCCTGGACGGCCGCGTGATGCGCGGTGTGCGGCAAGCCGCGTCGAGAACGAAGCGGGCGGGTTACAAAGTCCTGGTCCGCCGTGCCGAAGACCTGCGCCCGGGCGAGCTGTCCGAACTGGCGCACCTGGCCGCGACCTGGCGAGGCACCGAGACCGAACGCGGTTTCTCGATGGCGCTGGGCCGCATGGGCGACCGCAGCTCGGTGATCGTGACCGCCGAACAGGGCGGGCGGGTGCGCGGCGTCCTGCAGTTCGTGCCGTGGGGCGAGCGGGGTCTGTCGCTGGACGTGATGCGCCGTGACCGGGCGGCCGACAACGGCGTGAACGAGCTGATGATCTCGGAGCTGCTGCTGTACTCGCGCGAGCACGGCATCGACCAGGTGTCCCTGAACTTCGCCGCCTTCCGCGCCCTGATGGAACAGGGCCAGCGGATCGGCGCCGGCCCGGTCGCCCGGCTGTCGGCGAAGGTGCTGCATTTCTTCTCGCGCTGGATCCAGATCGAGAGCCTCTACCGGTTCAACGCCAAGTTCCAGCCCCGGTGGGAACCGCGCTACCTCGTGTACCCGGGCGTCGGGTCGCTGCCGAGGGTCGGCATCGCCACCTTCGAAGCCGAGGGCCTCGGCGGTCGTTCGCCCTGGTTGCGCCGGGTGCTGCAGCGTTGAGGGGGGTGCCTGTCGGCGGGGTTGGCGAGGTGTGTAACCTATCTGAGCAGTGGTCGTTGGGACCCAGGAGGCTTCGCCTAGTCTGGTCTATGGCGCCGCACTGCTAATGCGGTTGGGGGTAACCCCCCCTCCCGGGTTCAAATCCCGGAGCCTCCGCTGGTGCCTGTTTCGGCAGGTGCTAGATTAACAACTGAACACGCGCCCGTAGCTCAGCTGGATAGAGCATCTGACTACGGATCAGAAGGTCAGGGGTTCGAATCCCTTCGGGCGCACTGTCTGGTCGAGACAGTATACGGTAGGCCGGTTTCTCGCACGAGAAACCGGCCTACCGTTCGTCCGGGGGTACTCTTCCCAGATCCTCTGTGGACACCGATCTTGCACGGCAGCGAAACCATCGTCTCGATCGCCTGCCTTACCGGTATCGGCATCGCCGTCGGCCGGTAGCCGGAGAGCCGGCATCCGGACCCGCGGAGCGTCCCCGGCCGAGACACCCGGTGTTCACCTGCCCTGCTTAAGGTCGGCCGCATGTTGCGGGACGTGCGGGAGTACATCGACCGGCTCGAGATCGACGGGCATTCGATCGGCGAGGATCACGACGACGATCCGGTGCTGATCGACACGTTCGGCAAGGCGGTCGACACCTGGCGGGAGAACTACCCGTACGACGAGCGCATGTCGCGCGAGGAGTACGACGAGACCAAATACCTCCTGCAGGTCGAACTGCTGAAGCTGCAGAACTCGATCAGCGAGACCGGCGGCCGACACGTCCTCCTCTTCGAGGGCCGCGACGCCGCGGGCAAGGGCGGCACCATCAAGCGGTTCATGGAGCATCTCAACCCGCGGCACGCGCGGATCGTCGCGCTGGGCAAGCCCAGTGACCGGGAAGCCCATCAGTGGTATTTCCAGCGCTACGTCCAGCATCTGCCGACCGCGGGCGAGATGGTGCTGTTCGACCGCTCCTGGTACAACCGGGCCGGAGTCGAGCGGGTGATGGGGTTCTGCTCGCCGGAGCAGTACGAGCAGTTCATGCACCAGGTGCCGTTGTTCGAGGAAATGCTGGTGGAGAGCGGGATCACGGTCACGAAGTTCTGGTTCTCGGTCACCCAGGCCGAACAGCGCACCCGGTTCATCATCCGCCAGGTCGACCCGGTGCGGCAGTGGAAGCTGTCTCCGATGGACCTGCAATCGCTCGGCAAATGGGACGACTACACCGCGGCCAAGGAGGCGATGTTCCTCCGCACCGACAGCGACCTCGCGCCGTGGACCACGATCAAGAGCAACGACAAGAAACGCGCGCGGATCAACGCGATGCGCTACTTCCTGTCCCGGTTCGACTACGAGGGCAAGGACAAGACCATTGTCGGCGAACCGGATCCGCTGATCGTGAAGCGCGGTCGAGACGCGGTCGGCGACTAAGCAGTCCACATTAGACAGTCGGTTTCCCGGCCGGCTCAGCTCCCGGCGATCTCAGCCCTCGAGGAACTCCAGCCGGTTGCCCACCGGGTCGAAGGCGTGGAACCGGCGCCGCCCGGGGATCTCCGCCGGGTCCGCCCAGTCGACCGAACCACCGGCGGCTTCGACCGCGGCGGCGACCGCGTCCACGTCGACCACGAACGCCGGATGCGCCTTCTTCGCCGGCCGGAAGTCGGCGTCGACTCCGACGTGCAGCTCGCCGTCCGGCCCGCCCCGGCCGGGCACCTGGAACCAGCAGCCGCCGCGGGCCGCCAGCAGCGGCGGTTTCGGCAGCTCAGGCCAGCCGAGCACGCCGGTGTAGAACGCGCGCAGGTTGTCTTCCGCGCCGGCCGGGCAAGCGACCTGTACGTGATGGATCATGGTCTGCCCCTCTCCCTGGGAAGGGCCAACTTACGACAGTTCGGCCGGCGACGGCTCCGGGAACGCGTAGAACCGCAGCAGCATCGGACGGGTGTTCGCGGTCGGCCGGACGCGGCGGGCGGCGTAGCGGTGCACCAGTTCCAGGTACTCCGCTTCGAACTCCTTCACATCCTTGTGCGTCAGGTGCATTCCGGCGCGGCTGCCGCCGGTCCAGCCGTCGAAGCTGTCGCGGTGTTCGGCGGCCCAGGCGAACAGGCGGGCCTCGCGGTCGTATTTGGCGTCCAGGTACTCGGTCAGAGCCGCCCGGTCCTGCTCCGGGAAGTCCTCTGGCTTCGCTTCGTTCGTGCTGTGCGGGACGGGGTGCCAGCGTCCGTCGCGAGCGCGGCGGACGTAGCCGGCGTGGGTGAGGGTCAGCAGCGCGGCCGGGACGTCGATCGCCGGGATCTGCGCTCGCAGCTCGGCCGAGGTGGCCGGCAGGAGACGGAGCAGCCGCTGGTAGTTCGGGTTGGAGTGCACGGCGATGTCGCGCATGGTCAGGTTCCGCGGCCGGGCCCGGCCGGCGAGCAGTGCGCGGGCGCGCAGCAGCAGGAGCACCGCGATCGGGATCTCGGCGAGCAGCGCCGTCCCGACGCTGGCCCACTGGTCCGGACCGCCCCAGTCGAGGACGACGTCGAACCACGCGTCGCAGCACATCAGCGCCGCGGTCGCGGCCAGCATCGGCACCGATGCGCGGCTGCGGCGGAGGCCGAGCACGGCGGACGCGGCGAAGCAGAACAGGAGCACGATGTCGAAACCGACCCAGGCGAGCCGCCACTGGCTCGTGTCGAAGCGCTGGGGCAGGGTCACGCCCAGGTAGACGGTCCACGGCACCAGGAACACGGCGATGCCGGCGAGGAGGGCGAGGAGCACACGTCTGAACACTCGCTCGACGCTAATGCGGCGGCGGCGGACAGACATCCGGGAAGACCCCGGAGTGGACCCTGAGATGGGCGCGGGGTGTCTATTGTGGACTTCCGGGTCAAGGGACCCGCCTGCCCGGCACCTGCCTGCCCGGTCACCGGGGCCGGTCCTCCGCCCGTCCCTGCCACTGCTCGGCCTCTGCCAGCGCCCCCCGCGCGCGCAGCATCCGGGCCAGGCTCAACATCCCCTGCACATCCCCAGTCTCGGCGGCGGTCCGGAAGCACCGTTCAGCCCGCGCGAGGTCATCGCGCGCCTCCGCGAGATGTCCCAGATTCGTCAGCGCCGGGACACTGCCGTGCTCAGCCGCCTTCCGGTACCAGGCGGCCGCCTCCCCTTCGTCGCCCCGGTTCCGCGCCAGGACGCCCAGGTTGGTCATCGCCGCGGCGTCGCCGGCTTCGGCCGCGGCCAGGTACCAGTGCTCGGCCTCTTCCACCTCGCCGCGCCGGTGCAGCAACAAGCCCAGCCGCACCTTCGCCTCGACGTAGCCGCCTTTCGCGCCTCGCCGGAACCATCGCTCGGCGTCGCCCTCCCGGCGCGCCCGTTCCGCCTGACGGCCCAGCAGGCAGGTCGCGGCAAGCTCTCCGGCTTCCGCTGCCGCTCGCCACCAACTCACCGCGTCCTCGATCAAGCCGCGTTCCTGCAGGGCGCGCCCCAGGTCCAGCATCGCCCTCGAATCACCGTCTTCCGCGGCTCGCCGGCACCAGCTCTCCGCGTCGGCGAACCGGCCGGTCTCCACCAGGAAATGCCCGAGCGGTCCGCACGCCTCGGTCGCGCCGGCGCGGCAGGCGGCGACGTACCAGTGCTCCGCGTCCTCCGGCCGGCCGTTCTTTTCGCAGGTCCGGGCGTACCCGAGCATCCCGTGCGGCTCGCCGGCCTGCGCGGCTTCGTGGTACCAGCGTTCGGCTTCGGCATGCTCGCCCCGGTCGGACAGCAGCCGGGCGAGTCCGGTCATCGCGATCCGGTCCCCGCCCGAAGCGGCTCGGCGGTACCACTCCTCGGCTTCCGCGAGCTGGCCGCGTTCGCGCAGGTCAGCCGCGACCCGCGCCATCGCGACCACGTTCCCGCCCTCCGCTGCCTTGCGGCGCAGGAAATCGTCGACGCGCGTGTTCCAGTTCCGCAGCCGCCCGGGCATCCTCGACCCGCTCCTTTCCGCCCCCTTTGATCGGAGATCGCTCGCGAGCCGGTCGGCGTGACAGCTTCGCGAGCGTTTTCCACCCCCGTTGAGCTGCGCTTTTTCGTTGCCGGGCAACAGCTGACGGTACGTGTCCCGGGCCACGGCCAGTCCGCTGCCGAGAGTGTCTGCGCGATTACCGGTCCGCCGCGGGGCATACTCCGGCTCCACCCCGTCGAAAGGATCCCGCGCGTCATGGCCCGGAAGTTCCCCACCAAGCGGACCGTGCTGCTCGCGGTCGTGCTTCTCGTCGCTGTCTTCGGGTTCTGGTACGCCCAGCGCGAAGTCGGCGACAACACGTCCGAGGCCGCTCCGGCGTCCGCGGCGGACGCGACCAAGCAGCTGTCCGAGCTGAAGATCGCGGCGCGCGGCACTATGACTGGCTATTCGCGGGACAAGTTCAAGCACTGGGACAGCCAGGGCGACAGCTGCGACACGCGCGAGGTCGTCCTCAAGCGCGCGGGCAAGAACGTCCAGGCCGGCAGCGACTGCAAGCCGACATCGGGCACCTGGGTCAGCGTGTACGACGGCGCGACCTGGACCAAGCCGGGGCAGCTCGACATCGACCACATGGTCCCGCTCGGCCAGGCGTGGGTGAGCGGCGCGCGCGACTGGACGCAGGAGAAGCGCGAGCAGTTCGCCAACGACCTGACCCGGCCGCAGCTGTTCGCGGTCACCGCCAGTGTGAACCGGCAGAAGAGCGACAAGGCGCCCGACGAGTGGAAGCCGCCGTCCGTGGGGTTCTGGTGCACCTATGCGACGGATTGGATCACCGTGAAGCACTTCTACGGCTTGTCCGTGACGGACATGGAAAAGACCGCGCTGCAGGACATGGTGAAGCGCTGCGGGTAGAACTGATCCCATGGCGACGTTCGCACTGATCCACGGAGGCGGGGGCAGCGGCTGGGACTGGCACCTGGTCGCTGCCCGGCTGAGCGCGCGCGGGCATGGGGTCGTCGCTCCCGACCTTCCGATCGAGGACCCGCAAGCGACCCAGGACGACTTCGCGGACGCCGTCGTCACCGCGCTCGGCGACGCCCGCGACGTCGTCGTGGTCGGGCACTCCTATGGCGGCTTCACCGCTCCGCTGGTGGCCGACCGAGTCGGCGCGCGGCTGCTCGTCTTCGTCGCCGGGATGATCCCCGCACCCGGCGAGGCACCCGGCGAATGGTGGGAGAACGTCGGCTTCGAATTTCCCGGCGAGATGAAGGCCGAAGAGCACTTCCTGCACGATCTCCCGTCGGAGCTGGCGAAGGAGAACATGCGCCGCGGGCGCGAGCCGAAGAGCCGGGACTACGGCCTGCCGTGGCCGGGCGAGCGGTTGCCGGACCTGCCTACGAAGGTGCTGCTTTTCCAGGACGACCGGTTCTTCGGCGCCGACTTGCAACGGCGGGTCGCGCGGGACCGGCTCGGCCTGGTCGCCGACGAGATGCCCGGCTCCCACCTGGCGTTGCTGAGCCGCCCTGACGAACTCGCCGACCGGCTACTGGTCTATACCGCTGCGGCAACCGGAGAGTAACCGCTGTCCCAGTTGCGACATGTCGCAACCGCGACAGCCGCCAGGTAGTGACGCGGCCCCCGGCTCGCCCCGAACCTGATGCGATGACGTGGAGATCACGAGTTTTCGCACTCGGCTGCACGGGGGCACTGGTCGCGATGCTCGGCCAGGCGGTCCCCGCGGCGGCTGACCCCGCCGCCGGCGTGCCAGCGCAGAATCCCGGTGAGCGGCACAAGGTCACCTTGATGACCGGCGACGTCGTCCAGGTCGAGGCGGTGCCGGGCGGTCGGCAGATCGCGACCGTCCAGCCGGGCAAGGGCCGCGAGCGGATCCGGTTCAGTCAGTCCGATGTGGACGGAAAACTGACCGTCGTTCCTTCCGACGCGATGCGGTTCGTCGCCAGCAAGCGCCTCGACAAGGCGCTGTTCGACGTCACCGACCTGATCGCACAGGGCTACGCCGACGAAACGAGCGCGAAGCTCCCGTTGATCACGCACTACGCCAAGGGCAGGTCGATCGCGGCCGCGCCGAGGCTGGCCGGGGCCGAGCAGGGTGCCGAGTTGCCGAGCGTGCACGGCCGCGCGGTCCGCGAGGACAAGAAGCGTGCCGGAGAGTTCTGGGAGTCGTTCACCGGTCCGCACGCCGCTTCCGGCGCGGTGGAAAGGATTTCGCTGGACCGCAAGGTGCACGCCTCGCTCGATCGCAGTGTCCCGCAGATCGGCGCCCCGCAGGCGTGGGCGGCCGGATACGACGGCACCGGCGTCAAGGTCGCCGTCCTGGACACCGGTTTCGACGCCACGCACCCCGATCTCGCGGGCAAGGTCGAGAAGACCGCCAACTTCTCGTCCAGCGCGGACCTGGTCGACCGGGTCGGCCACGGCACGCACGTCGCTTCGACGATCACCGGCAGCGGTGCGGCCGACGGAGGCAAGCGCAAGGGCGCGGCACCGGGCGCGAAGCTGTACATCGGCAAGGTGCTCGGCGACGACGGTTCCGCCACTGCTTCGCAGGTCCTGCAAGGCATGGAGTGGGCCGCGACCTCTGGTGCCAAGGTGGTCAGCATGAGTCTCGGCGGCGGTGCCACCGACGGCACGGACGACCTCAGCGTCGGGCTCAACGAGCTTTCCGCGCGGACCGGCGCGTTGTTCGTCGTCGCAGCGGGCAATGACGGCGAGAACGGGGCCGGCACGGTGGGCTCACCGGGCACCGCGGACGCGGCGCTGACCGTCGGCGCGGTGGACCGCCAGGACCAGCTCGCGCCGTTCTCCAGCACCGGCCCCCGGCTGGGCGACGACGCCGTGAAGCCGGACATCACCGCGCCCGGAGTGGGCATCGTCGCCGCCCGCGCGGCCGGCACGGCGATGGGCACCGTGATGGACCAGTACTACACCGCGGCATCCGGCACGTCGATGGCGACGCCGCACGTCGCGGGCGCAGCGGCGATCCTGGCGCAGCGCTATCCACAGTGGACTGGACAGCAGCTCAAGGACGGCCTGGCCAGCACCTCGAAGCCGACCAACGGGCTGACCGCCTTCCAGCAGGGCGGCGGACGCGTCGACCTCACCGCCGCCG
The DNA here is from genome assembly GCF_000383915.1 of Amycolatopsis benzoatilytica AK 16/65. Classification (NCBI taxonomy): domain Bacteria; kingdom Bacillati; phylum Actinomycetota; class Actinomycetes; order Pseudonocardiales; family Pseudonocardiaceae; genus Amycolatopsis; species Amycolatopsis benzoatilytica. Next base: position 6,705,825 of record NZ_KB912942.1, on the reverse strand, counting down.
CGGTGAAGCCGGGGGTCTTCGCGACCGGGACGCTGAACATCGGCCCGGTTACCGGCGAAAGCGGTACGGTGCGCAAGGAAGTCACCTACACCAACACGACTTCCGCCCCGGTCACCCTCACTCCGCAGCTCGGCCTGCGCACTGCGACCGGTACCGCTGCGGGTGCCGCGGTGCGGCTCGACAAGTCCACTGTGGACGTCCCGGCGGGCGGCACCGCCACGGTGGGGATCACCGTCGACTCGGCCGCGCTCGCCGCGGGCACCTACACCGGCAGTCTGCTGGCCGGGGCCGTGCACACGACGGTCGGTCTGGTGAAGGAACCGCCGAAGCACAAGATGACGGTCACCGGTGTCAACCGGGCGGGCAAGGCCGGCCAAGCGGCCGGCTGGATGGAGATCGATCTTTTCGGTCCCGATTCCCGCTACGACATCTTCGGCGACATCGACCGGGAGACGACTTTCGAACTCCCCGAAGGCGACTACTACGCCCGCGCCGTCTACCACACCGGCCTGGCCCCGGACGAACAGCTCGAGATCATCATCAAGCCCGAGGTCTCGCTGACCAAGGATCTCTCCCTGGTGATGGACGCGCGCGGCTCGGTCCCGGTCGAAATCACGACGCCGCGGCCGTCGACGCTGGAGAACATCCTCAGCAGCTACACCCACCGCGAGTTCGGCGAGCGCAGTGTCACCAACTACCTCATGGAGTTCCCCGGAACCCGGCACATCTACGTGACGCCGACGGAGAAGGTGCACAGCGGCAAGTTCGAGTTCGGCACGCGCTGGCAGCTCACCGCGCCGATGGTGACCGCGACCGTGCTGCCGTGGATCGATCTCAAGCCGGAGCTGTTCACCTTCGGCACGTCCCCGGCGGTTTCCGGGACCCGGTGGCTGGACGTCGTCCCGGTGGACGGCAACAAACCGGACCAGTGGGGCAAGGCGCGCGGCCAGATCGCGCTGGTGACACCGTCCGACGACGGCGGCGTGCCGGAGCAGGTCGCCGCGGCCGCGAACAAGGCGGGCGCGGCGATGGTCATCATGATCACCCGGGCCGGCGACCACACCTACGCGCACTGGTCGCCGCGCGGCGACCGGCTGCCGATCCCGGCCATGCTGGTCACCAACGAGCAGGGAATGCAGCTGGCGCAACGGGCCCGGTCCGGGTTCACCAGCATGGTGCTGCGCGGTACCCCGGTCAGCCCGTATCTGTACGACGTCATGCAGGTGACGCACGACCAGATCCCGCAGCGGATCGTCTACCAGGTCTCCGACCGCAACAGCGCGACGGTGACCGCGAACTACCGCAAGACCGGCGACCAGGACTGGTTGTCCGAGCAGCGGTTCGCTTGGCGGCCGTGGGAGAAGTTCGCGACGAACCAGTACCAGCGGTTCGCGAAGACCGGCTCGGCCCGGGAGGAGATCGTGTCCGCGGACGACACGATCTGGCAGCACCGGGTCTACCACAAGCTGGTCTGGGACACCTTCAATCCGTTGAACGACGGGCAGATCGACGTGCCGCGCACGTTCCGTCCCGGCGAGCGCGCGACGGAGAACTGGTACTCCCCGGTGGTGCGGCCGGCGATCCCGCGCGGCGCGGGCCTGGTGTCCTCGCGCACCGGGGACACTTTCGCCTTGCGCATTCCGGAGTTCGTCGACGCGGAAACGGGGCACTACGCGTTCGCCGGCCCCGAAATGGAGGAGCCGGCGGACCAGATGAGCGCGAAGCTGTACCGCGACGGGCAGCTCGTTCAGGACAGCCGCGCGGCGTGGGGCACCTTCCCGGCGGGCGGCGACCCGGCGACCTACCGGCTCGACGTGTCCGTCGCCAAGACCGCTCCGGAGTGGCAGTTCAGCACGCGCACCGAGACGTCCTGGACCTTCGCGTCGCAACGGCCGGCCGGCACCAAGACCGAGCTGCTTCCGTTGCTGCAGGTGGATTACGGCGTGCAAACCGATCTGACGCAGCGGGCCAGGGCAGGCCGGGCCGGCCACATCGAGTTCGCCGTCCGCAACCAGGACGGGATGGCCGCGCCGCCGGACCCGGCGCTGACCGTCGAGGTGTCCTTCGACGACGGTCGCACCTGGACGAAGGTCAGCCGGACCGACCGCCTCGGCAACGGGAAGTTCCGGGCCAAGGTCGACGTGCCGAAGCTCGAGAAGACCAACGGGTTCGTCGCGCTGCGGGTGCACGCCTCCGAAGGCGGGAACTCGGTGCAGCAGACCGTCATCCGGGCCTACGGGCTGTCCTGAAAGCCGCGGCGGCCGGGCGGACTACCCGGCCGCCGCCGGCTCGTCGAGCCAGCCGCGCCTGCTGACCTCCCAGGCGAGCTGCATCCGGGTGTGCACGTTCATCCGGGACATCAGGTCGCTGATCCGTCGCTGGACGGTCCGCTGGCTCACCGCGAGCCGGGTCGCGATCGCTTTGTCGGTGACCCCGGCGACCAGCAACGACAGCAGGTGGCGCTCGTCCCGGTCCGGATGGGTGCCGCCCGCGGTCGGCTCGGCGGCGTCCTGCGGAGTGCCGTCCGCGCGCAACGGCCAGGCGCGTTCCCAATAGCTTTCGAACAACGCGATCAACGCGGAGAGCAGGCTGCTTTCCCGGATCAGCGCCGCGGTCGGCTCGCCAGAGCCGTCCAGGTTCTGCACCAGCGGGCACAACGCGATCGACCCGTCCGCGATCGCCATCCGCACCGGCACCACGGCGGACGACCGCGCCGCCTCGCCGTGCCGGATGCCGAGCGCGACGTTCTCGATCATCCCGGGCTCTTCCAGCAGCGCGCGCTCGTAGACCACCCGGAACCGCACGCCGCGGGCGAGCGCGTCGAACTCGTCGTGGTTTTCCGAGGCGGGCAGTGCGATATGCCCGGCCTTGCAGAACGCCAGCAGCTCGCGGCGCGCCCCGATCTGCAGGTTCGCCATCTGCTGCCGGATCGCCGCGCTGCCGGTGATGACCTCGACCAGCTGCGTCGCGTCGCGCCGCCGGGCGCCGCCGCGGTAGTCCTCGGCCAGCCGGTTCACGGCGGCTCGCGCCCATTCGAGCGACTCCTGCCCGCGCATCAGCAACGGACCGAAGGCGACGTCCGGCGGCGACGGCGCGTACCGCGGCTCCTCCCCGGCGACCAGGCTGACCAGGCCTTTGGCGTGCAGCGAACGCAGCGCGGCCGACACCTGCGCCGGAGCGAGCCCCAGCTGCTGGGCCAGCTGCGCCGGCCCGGCGTCGAACATCCCGACGAGGAGCCGGTAGACCCGCTCCTCGTCTCCGGTCACGCCGATCACGTCCAGCATCCGGCGAGCGTAGCCACTGCGTGGCGGGGCGAATACGACAGAACCGGACAAGGCTCACCAGCGGTCGAAGTGCAGCACCTCGGACAACGGTTGCCGCGCGGCCGGTTTGAAGGTGTCGCCGGTGTAGAACGCGGTCGGGACGAGCGCGCCCTGATGGACCGTCTCGGGAAGCCCGAGCAGCTCGGCGGCTTCTTTTTCGTACGCCAGATGCAGGGTGGTCCAGGCCGTGCCGAGACCGAGCGAACGCGCCGCCAGCTGGTAGCTCCAGACCGCGGGCAGCAGGGACGCCCAGAGAGCGGCCTGGTTTCCGGCGGGCAGTTCGGCGCTCGCGGTCTCGATGCACGGGACGACCAGCACCGGCACGTCGGCCATCCGGTCGGCGAGGTACTCGGCACTGGACGCGACCCGCTGCTGCACCGCGGCCCGCTCCGGATCTTCGGCGAACAACGCCCCGGCGGACCTCGACCCGCCGAAGTACTGCCGCGCGGCCCGCTGGTACAGCTCGGCCAGCCCGGCCCGCTGCTGAGCGTCGGTGACGACGAGCCAATGCCAGTTCTGCCGGTTCGACGCGCTCGGCGCCTGCAATGCGATCGTCAGCGCCTTCTCGACCAGATCCAGCGGCACCGGCCGCTCGAAGTCCAGTCGCTTGCGCACGGTGCGGGTGGTGGTCAGCAGCTGTTCGGGAGTCAATTCACCAGCGGTCATAGCTCGATCATGCCCGCCTTCAGGACCAATCCCGGCCTTCGGACTACCTCGGCCTGGTCGTGCTCCGCCGTCAGGACAGGGCGAACGCCGCCCAGACGCACTTCCCGCCCTCGGCCGGGTCGTAGCCCCAGCGTCGCGCCAGCGCGCGGACCAGCTGCAGCCCGCGGCTGCGCGCCGCCGCCGCGATCGGCTCCTTCAGCTCCGGGATCGACGAGGACGTGTCGAACACCCGGATCACCAGCTCGCAGCCGTCCGTCCGCAGCTCCAGCCTGCCTGGCCGGCCGCCGTGCTCGAACGCGTTGGTGACCAGTTCGGACGTCGCCAGCAGCACGTCGTCGCGCAGCTGGTCGGGGACGTCGAGTTCGGCGAGCGCGGCGCGGACCTGCGCTCGCGCGATGGCGGGTGCGGTGACGTCAGCCGGGAGCGCCAGGCGCACAGTCGCGGCAGCCGCCGCGGTGCTCCTGGTCGGCATCCTCGACGTCGTCATGGCGTCCGCACCTCCCGGCCTCTTCGCTCGCACGTGGTGTTTACCCAACTGGGCCCAAGACAAATCAGGTGCCTTCGGTGATGTCCGTCTCGGCCAGTCCGGTGCGGAGTTTCTTCAGCGTCGCGGCGAGCAGCCGGGACACCTGCATCTGCGAAACCCCGACGCGGCGCGCGATGTCCGACTGGCTCATCCCGGACCCGAACCGCAGTGCGACGATCTTGCGTTCCCGCTCGGGCAGGCTGTCCAGCATCGGCCGCAGCGCCTCGCGCAGCTCGGCCTGGCCGAGGTTCGCGTCCGGCGCGCCGAACCGGGTGTGCGCGGAGTTCTCCAGCAGATTGTCCAGCGACGCCCCGTATCGGCCCTGGCCGGCGCGCAAGCCCTCGTAAACGTCCTCGATCGGCACGTCGAGATGCCGGGCGATCTCACTCGGCTTCGGGGCCCGCGACAGCCGCACGGTCAGCTCCTCGCGCGCCGCCGAAATCGTCGCGTTGAGCTCCTTCAGCCGCCTCGGCACCCGCACCGACCAGCTGTTGTCGCGAAAGTGGTGGCGCAGCTCGCCGGAGATCGTCGGCACCGCGAAGGCGAGGAAGTCGGTGCCCTGGGCCGGGTCGTAGCGGTCCACCGCGTGGATCAGGCCGACCGTGGCGATCTGCACCAGGTCGTCCATCGCCTCGTCCCGGTTGCGGAACTTCCGGGCCAGGTTGCGGGCCAGTTCGAGGTGCTCGCGGACCAGCCGGTCGCGGATCTCCTCGCGACGCGCCGAACGCTCGGGCAGCCCGGTCAGCTCCTGGAACAAAGCTGCCACGTCGGTGGGTTCTTCGCCGCCGGCGGGGTTCGTCACGAGCTGGCCGTCTCGCTCTCCCGGACCAGTTGCACCCGGGAGAGGTACCGGCCGTCGGCCGGGGTCACGGTGCGCCGCGCCGACGTCGCGAGCGCGGTGAGCAGCTGCCAGGACAGCCCGGTCTCGTCGCCGTGGTCGGGGCGGTCGGAGACCACCGACACGGTCACCTCGATCCGGCCCTCGATCCAGGAGAACACGCAGGTCAGCTTGCCGTCGGCGGCCGAGGGCAGCAGCATCGAGCAGGCTTCGTCGACCGCCATCCGCAGGTCCTCGACCGCGTCCAGGTCGAAGTCCTGGCGCATCGCGATGTCCGCCACGATGGTCCGCAGGGTGGGCACCACGTGCGGGATCGCCGCTGTCCGCACCTCGATGAGCTGTGCGTCCTCGCGCTCGAGCGGGGCGTTCTCCTCCACGTGCTGTTCCTCTCTCCGGCGTGCGCCGCCAGTCTTTCGTGCCCGTCCTGGTACCTGCCCGGGGGGTGGGCAAACCAAACCCGGGTTTGACCGTCGCGCGGGGCGGGCATGTAGCGATCGAGTGCTGATCCCGGGAGAGGTGGGACGACATGGCTGATGTGAGCCGGCTGCCCAACGTGGTGGCAGAGGAGTGGGAGTGGCAGCTTCGCGGCTCGTGCCGCGGCGCGGACAGCAGCCTGTTCTTCCATACCGACAACGAGCGTGGCTCCGCGCGCGAACGCCGGGAGTCGCGCGCGAAGGCGATCTGCCACGCCTGTCCGGTGCTGAAGCAATGCCGTGAGCACGCGATGACCGTCCAAGAGCCCTACGGGATCTGGGGAGGGCTCGGCGAGATCGAGCGCCGCGAGCTGTTCATGCGCGAACGGCGCGCGAAGCGCAAGACCGTGTCCGCCTGAACCGACCCGCCCGCTGCCCGCGCGCCGACCTGCGGTGCGCGGGCAGCGGGCGTCCGCGTGCCAGGCCCGCGCCAAGGAGTAGCCAAGTGCCGACGCGGCGAGCGCGAGCCGCTGGGTTAGGGTTGGGTCTCCAGATGCTTGGGACCGGGACACGGTTGCCGCTTGAGACCACAGGCGCGTACCGGCGCAGGTGCAGCGCCTGACGAGGAGAAACTGCATGCCCGCAGCCGACCAGAACGCCACTCCGCCGGGATTCGGCATCACGCTGGACACCGCGGCCGCCCAGCCGAGGGTGGTGGTCACGGGTGAGCTCGATCTGCTCACCAGCCCGCAGCTGCAGGAAGCTCTTGCCGACCTGATCGCGGACAAGAACTCCCGGCGCGTGGTCGCCGACCTGACCGGCGTGACCTTCTTCGATTCCTCCGCCTTGAACGTCGTCCTGCATGCCCAGCGGCAGGCGGGCGAGCGGAAGGTCGAACTCGAGGTGGTGCCCAGTCCGGCGGTCAGCCGGGTGATCGAGCTCACCGGTGTGGCCGAGCACCTGAGCGTGTCGGAGGAACCGCCGGCCTGATCTCCCGATACGGTCGCGCGGACCGCGAAAATGGGCCCGCGACCTGGGGGACAACCATCATGATGGGGCGCACGCACGCCCTGACCGGCTGGTGCGCGGGGCTCGCCTTGGCACCAGTGGTCGGCGTCGGCACGGTGCACCAGGCGGTGGTTTTCGCCGCCACCACGGCCGGGTTCGCACTGCTGCCGGACCTGGACCATCCGCACGCGAGCGCCACCCGCCTGTTCGGCTGGCTGACCGGCGGACTGTCCTGGCTGTTGCGGCGGCTGTCCGCGGCGGTGTACGCGCTGACGAAGGGCCCGCGCGACGAGAAGTCGAAGGGCACCCACCGCCACCTTTCGCACACGCTGCTGTTCGCGGTCGGCCTCGGCGCGGCCACGTCGGCCGGCTGCTCGGCCGGCGGCCAGTGGGCCGTGCTCGGCGTCCTGCTGTTCGGCTTGCTGCTCGCGATTTCCGCATTGGGCGACTGGCTGCTGCTGGTTTACGGCGGTGCCGTGGTCTGGTGGCTGCTCACCGCGCCGGCCGATCCGGCGGCGCAGCTGGCGGACATCTCGGGCTGGCTCGGCGTCGCCGTCGCCGCCGGGTGTTTCACGCATTGCCTCGGCGATTCGCTGACCGAATCCGGCTGTCCGTACCTCTTCCCGCTGCCGATCATGGGGGAGACCTGGTACGAGATCCGCCCGCCCAAGCCGTTGCGGCTGCACACCGGCAAGAAGGTGGAGACGCGGGTGGTGTTCCCGTTGTTCTTCCTCGTCGGCGTGCTGCTGGTGCCCGGCGTGTGGGACTGGACGATGGCGACCGCGGAGCACCTGTTCACGCCGGGGGTTTCGCAAACCGCGACGCGCTGAGGCTCGCGCGGCTTTGCCTTTGCCCAGGTCCGGTCCGGGAAGGGCCCCTTGCGGGACTCAGATTCCGGCAAGGGGCCCTTCACGGACTTCAGGCGGGGCTGGGGTCGAAGACCGGCGATCCGGAGTAGTCGCGGGAGCGCACGATCTGGCCGTCGCGCACCGTCATCACCAGGCAGTAGGACGACACGTACTGCTTGCCGTCGAGCACGCCGTGCAGGTCGAACTCTGCGACCAGCACTTCCGGATCGCTCGTCCGGTGCACCGAGACCCGGTCCGCCTTGGTGATCGTCCGCCGCTCCCCGGCCTGGTGAAAGCGTTTGCGCAGGAGCTCCCGCCCTTCCGACACCTTCGGCACCCCGGCCGGCGCGAACGGGATCTCGATCACCACGTCCTCGGCGTAGCAGTCCGCGAGGTCGTCCCAGCGGTTGCCGACCGACGCGTCGAGAAACCGCTGGAACACCTCCGCGGTTCCCATCAGCGCGCTCGCCGCACCGGTGTTCGGGTAGTCGCGGTATTCGGTCACCTCGCCGTCCCGGACGGTCAGCAGCCCAGCGGACGAAGGGAGGCGATAGCTGTGGCCGGTGTGCGGATTCCGCCCTTCCGCGACGAGTTCGAGGGTGAATCCGTCGGCGGTTTCGGTGGTCGTCACGTCCACCTTGGTCAGACCGATCGAGGCGGCCGTCTTGCCGCCGGCGTCGAGGGTGGCCAGGACGGCGTCTCGGCCGACTGAACGGTGGCCGGTGAACGGCACGGAGTAGACGGCGTCTTCGGCGAGGACGCCGGCCAGTGCCGAGGCGTCGAGCGCACTCAACGCCTCGGCGAAGATCTTGGCCACTTCGGACACAGTGCGGGTCATCGGAACCCTTTCGGGAAGACTGGCGGATAATCGGAACGGTGCACCCGTTTTGACAATACGGAGTGCTTACTCCGGTTGTCAATGACGGACTGGAGATCTGGGACACGGTCCGAAGCGGCGCAGATCGTTCCAGGGAAGAATCGGTCGACACATCCGAACTGGGATCAGAGGAGGCGGCCGGTGGACAAGCCGGTGCTCCGCGCGGACGCGCGCCGGAATCGCGCTCGTGTGCTGGCTGCTGCCGAGACGGCGTTCGCGGCGGACGGGCTCGCCGTGCCGTTGGACGACATCGCGCGGCTGGCCGGCGTCGGTGCGGGCACGGTCTATCGCCATTTCCCCAGCAAGGAAGCGTTGTTCCAGGCGGTCGTCGTGGAACGGCTGGAACAGTTCGGCGTCGAGGCGCAGGAACTGATCGACTCGGGTGCCCCGGGGGAAGCGTTCTTCGGCTTCTTCACCCGCGTCATCGAGCAGGCGTCTCGCAACCGCGCGATCTGCGAAGCGCTCGGCGAGGCCAGCGGTTCGGCGTACAAGGCGGAGGCTGCTGAGAGGTTCCGCGTGAACCTCACGGCGCTTTTGGAGCGCGCGCAAGCTGCAGGTGCGGTACGTGAGGACATCGACGGTGAGGACCTGCGGGCGCTCATCGTCGGCGCGCTCGCCGTGGAGAGGTTTACGCCGGACAGTCGGCACCTCGTGCGCGTGCTGTTGGACGGTTTGCGCAAGGTCTAGCTCGGCAGATCACGCATCCCGCGAAGCGGCGAAGCGAGCAGAATCGCTGATGCGGCGAGGATTCCGATGCCGCACACGTACAGCGTGACCCGAGTTGTGGTGAGTTCGGCGATCAACCCGCCGACCAGGCTGCCGATCGGCGCGACGCCGAAGACAAGCGTTTGTGAGACCGAAGAGACGCGTCCCAGCAGGTGCCGCGGCGTGATCGCCTGCCGGAAACTCGTCGTGTACACGTTCAGCACGATGATTCCGAAGCTGGACCCGGCATTGCCGAGAACCCACCAGACGAGGCCCCATCCCGGCGTCGCAAACGCAGCCAGCAGAAACGAAACGCTGTACACGGCCGCACCGAGATAAAGCGCCTGCGCGGCACCGAAGCGGGTGCCGAGTGGGCGCGCGACTGCGCTCGCCAGCAGTGCGCCGGTCAGGAAGAGGGTGCCGAGCAGGCCGATCGCGTACGGCGCGAGGTGCATGTCGCGGACGACGAACACCATGGACACCGCCATGAACATGGACTGAAACAGGCTCGACACCGCACTGTGGACGGCGATCGCTCGCAGGATCGGGCTGTGCAGCAGGATTCGCAGCCCTTCGCCGATCTCGCGGCGCAGGTTGCGTTCGGCCGGCTCGGGCAACGCGTCCGGGGTGCGGATGCGACGCAGCCACAGCGCGGACCAGACGTAGGTCAGCGCGTCGACCGCGATCGCACCGGCGCTCCCGGCGAACTGCACGATCAGGCCGCCGAGTCCGGGGCCGGAGATCGCGGCGACCGACAGGTTCGTCTGCAGCCGCGCGTTCGCTTCCGGCAGCTGGTCGCGCTCGACCAGCTGCGGCAGGCAGGTCTGGTGCGCGACGTTGAAAAACACGCTGAACGCGCCGGTCAGCAGTACGACCGCGTACAGGTGACCCAGCGTCAGCGACCCGGACAGGGCGGCGATCGGAAGCGAGCCGATCAGCAGCGCCCGGCCGACGTCGGCGGCGACCAGCACCGGTCTGCTCCGCATCCGGTCGCACCACGCGCCTGCCGGCAACCCGATCAGCAGGTAGGGCAGCGTGCTCAGCGTCCGCAGCAGCGAAACCTCGATCACGGAAGCGGCGAGCGTGGTGGTCGCGAGCAGCGGAATCACCAGGAAATCGATGCGGTCGCCGACCTGGCTGAGCGCGTCGGCGAGCCAGAGCCGCCGGAAGTCCGGCGCGCCGAGAACCCCCTTCATATCACCAGTATTACCTAAGTTGAGTCTGTGCCACTCAACTTGCACTCTGTGTAACGGAGCCTATGATCAACGCGACGAGATCCTCGTAGCCGACTGACGCGCGGCGAGGAGGTGCCGGAATGTCGGACACCGCTCCCACCTGGGGTTACGTCGTCGTGACTGGGCTCGCCGGAGTCGCTGGCGGTCTGCTGGTCGCCGCGCTCCTGGTCGCCGGTCGCACTCCGCAGCCAACCAGCCAGACCTCCGTGCCGTCGTCGCCCGCGCCTTCCGCGGAGCAAGTGACGGTGACGGTGACCGGCCTCCCTCTGCCGCCGGTCACCGTCACTCATCGCGCGCCGCCCCCGGCACCGCGCACCACGACGGCGACGATCTCGGTCACGCCGACTCCGTCGAGCCCATCGTCGCCTCCGCCGACTTCGCTGAGCCCGACGAGCGTTTTCGCCTCCCCGGGCTCCGACGGCTGACGTCAGCCGACGTCGCGCCGCCGCCACCCGGCTAGCGCGGCCCCGAGTACCACCGCGGACACCGCGAGCAACGCCACCAGCGGCACCGCGGTAAGCGCCTGTCCGGGCACCTTCGGCGGGTGCTGGAACGGCGAAACGTCCAGCACCAGCTGCGGCGCGTTGACGACCGGGCCGAACATGCTGATCAGCAACGCCAGTGCGGCCACACCCCACGCGGCGGTCGCGCTCTTCGGCAGTGCCCCGAAGAGCAACGTGGCCACCGCGATGATCACCCAGGCGGCGGGCACCTGCACTGCTACCGCCTCGAACGTGTTCCCCACCGAGTCCGCGACATCGCCGCCGCGCAACCCGTTCGTCAGGCCGAGAAGCACGCCGCCGACGAGCACGAGCAGCGCGCTGCCGAGGAAGGCGAACACCAGGTGGCTGCCGGCCCAGCGGAGCCGGCCGACCCGCGTGGCCAGCAGCGGTTCGAGGCGGATCGCGGTTTCCTCAGCGCGCATCCGGAGCGTCGCCTGCACGCCGTAAAGCGAAGCCAGCATGGCGAACAGGCTCACCATCGTCGCGAGGAACGCGTCGACCATGCCGTGCGCGCCGCCGAGCCGTTCGAAGATCTCCTTGGCTTGCGGAGTGTCGCCGACCAGGCCGGAGATGCCCTGCGCGATCGTTCCGAACAGCGCGCCGCCGATCGCCAGCCCGGCCAGCCAGCCGAACAACGGACCCCGTTGCAGGCGCCAGGCCAGCGAGATCGGCGACTGCAACGACGGTGCGGCTTCGGCCCGGCCGAGTCGGGGCGGGATCAGGCCCACCCCGACGTCCCGACGCGGCAGCAGCGTGAAGGCGACGGCGAGCAGCACGAGCGTGGTCGCGGCCGGCAATGCCAGCACCCACCAGCGTTCCCCGGCGAACGGCCGGATCTGCTGCGCCCAGCCGAGCGGGGAGAGCCACGACAGCCAGTGCGCGTCGGCGGTCGAATCTCCCGCGCCGCGCAACAAGAACGCGACCCCCAGCACGGCGGTGCCGATCCCGTTGGCAGTGCGCGAATACTCGCCGAGCTGGACGGCCACGGCGGCGACACCGGTGAACACCAGACCAGCGAGCGCGATGCTCGCGCCGAGCGCCGCCGCGCCCCCGGCGGGAACCTTCGAGCCAAGCGTGACCGCTTGCAGCAGGCCGATCAGGACGCTCGCGCCGCCGGTGACAGCGATCGCTGCGGTGAGCGGCGCGTACCGGCCGACCACCGTGGACGCCAGCAGTTCCGCGCGCCCGGAGTCCTCCTCGGCGCGCGTGTGCCGGGTGAGCGTGAAGACCGCCATCAGCCCGGTCAGCAGGGCCAGGAAGCCGCCCATGCGCCAGGCGATGAACCCGCCGGCCGTGCCGAGGTTGAACGCCGGGCCGTAGAGCAGCGCGAACGACGGGTTCGCGGCGGCGGACGCGACGAGCCCGGCGCGGCTCGCGGCGGTCGGATAGAACTGGTCGTAACTGCTCACCGTGGCCGCCGGGACGATGCTGAGCAGCACGATCCAGATCGGCAGGATCACCCGGTCCCGGCGCAGCGCCAACCGGATCAGCTGCCGGGTGCCGACCAGCGCGCCGGTCATTTCTGTGCCTCGCTGGGCTTCAGCTCGTCCGCGTAGTGGCGCAGGAACAGCTCTTCCAGCGTGGGCGGACGGCTCTCCAGGCTGCGCACGCCGATCTGGGTCAGCTGGCGCAGCGCGTCGTCGAGCGAGCGCGTCTCCACGTCGAAACGGACGCGGTTGCCCTCTACCTTGAGGTCGTGCACGTCGGCGAGCTTGGCCAGCCCGTTCGGCGGTCCGGCCAGCTCGGCGGCGATGGAGGTGCGGGTGAGGTGGCGCAGCTGCGCGAGCGTGCCGGTCTCGACGGTGCGGCCGCTTCGGATGATGCTCACCTTGTCGCACAAGGCTTCCACCTCGGCGAGGATGTGGCTGGACAGCAGCACGGTGCGGCCCTGCGCGCGTTCCTCCTGGATGACCTCCTGGAAGGTGGCCTCCATCAGCGGGTCGAGGCCGGAGGTCGGCTCGTCGAGCAGCAGCAGGTCCACAGTGGACGCGAGGGCGGCGACGATGGCGACCTTCTGCCGGTTGCCCTTGGAGTAGGTGCGGCCTTTCTTGCGCGGGTCGAGGTCGAACCGCTCGACGAGTTCCTTGCGGCGCTTCTGGTCGAGGCCGCCGCGCAGCCGGCCGAGCAGGTCGATGACTTCGCCGCCGGAGAGATTGGGCCAGAGATTGACGTCGCCGGGGACGTAGGCGAGCCGCTGGTGCAGGCTCGCCGCGTCCCGCCACGGGTCGCCGTCGAGCAGCCGGACCTCGCCGGCGTCGGCGTGCAGCAGCCCGAGCAGCACCCGGATGGTGGTGGACTTCCCGGCGCCGTTCGGGCCGAGGAATCCGTGTACTTCCCCCGCGGGAACCTGAAGATCGAGGCCGTCGAGGGCCTGCACCCGGCCGAATGCCTTGTGCAGGCCGGAGATCGAGATGGCGTTTCCCATGACTTGAAAGCTACACTTATTTCACGAAGTTGTGAAGTTAAGAAAATGTCTGGACCGAGTGATCCTCCCGGATGCGGTGGGAGAGGATGGACAGATGACGACGCCTGAGACGGAACGTGACGAGGACGCCGTCCGCCGATACGTCGAGAGCCTGGGTCTCGTGATGGCCCAGATCGGCATGCAGCGCATGTCCGCCCGAGTCTTCGCGGCACTGATGACGACGGATTCCGGGCAGCTGACCGCTGCCGAGCTGGCGGAGCAGTTGTCGGTGAGCCCGGCCGCGATCTCCGGCGCGGTGCGGTATCTGGACCAGGTCGGCCTGGTCACGAAGGTCCGCGAACCTGGTGAGCGCCGCGACCACTACCGGCTCTACGACGACCTCTGGTACGCGACCTTCCTCAAGCGCGACCGCTTCCTGATCATGTGGCGCGACGCGGCCTCGGAAGGCATCGAGGCGCTCGGCCAGGACACGCCGGCTGGGAAACGGCTGGCGGAGATGCGGGACTTCCTGGCGTTCATGCTGGTCGAGGTCGACAAGATGTACGACCGCTGGCATGAGATGCGTAAAGCGCGCAGCTAACCGGCGATCGCCGCGGCGAGCCGGATAGCGAGGTCTGGTTCCGGCGGCCGCTCCTCGAAGGACGCGAGGAACGCTTCCTGGAAACACGCGCCGAGCAGCAGCCGGGCGGTCGCGTCCACGTCGGTGTCGCGCGGCAGCCTGCCCAGCCTGACCTCGGCGGCGAAGTAGCCGGCCACGAGCCCGATCGCCGTGCCGGGGCCGTTTTCGAGGCTCTCCCGGTGAGTGCGCAGCAGGTCGCGCGAGGAGAAGATCGAGACGGAGATCGGAAAACTCGCGCAGTAGAAGGCCAGTGCGGTCGCCGCCAGTTCAGCGAGATTGTCCTGGACGCCGGCCTTCCCGGGTTCCTCGGCCAGCCTGGCCGCGGTGGCGGCGAGGTCTGGCAGCTCTTCCTTGAGCACGGCGAGGAACAGTGCGGTCTTGTCTTTGAAGTGTTTGTACAGCAAGGCTTCCGAGTAGCCGGACGCCTGCGCGATCGCCTTGGTCGTGGCGTGCGCGTACCCCTGCTCCCGCATCACCGCCGCGGCGGCGGCGACGATCTCCTCGCGACTTCCCATGTACTTGCTCCCTGAGGACTTCTCAGCGGGGTGAGTGTTCACTTACCCTACCTGGTGAGTAAACACTCACCCCTGTTGGCCGTGGAGGTTTCCCGATGAAGATCACCGTCCTGGGTGCGACCGGCCGAACCGGCGGACTCGCCGTGCGGGAAGCTCTGGCCCGCGGCTGGCATGTCACCGCGGTAGTCCGTGCCGCCTCGCGGCTGGCCGTTCCCGCGCACTCTCGGCTGGACGTCGCCGAGCGCCCTTCGCTGACCGGGGCAGCCCTGACCGATGCGGTGACCGGCCGAGACGCCGTGGTGCTCGCGCTGGGCCCAGGCGACCGCAATCCGACGACCGTCAACGCGGACGGCGCGCGAGCCGTGGTGTCGGCATTGCGCGGTTCGTCGACGCGGTTCGTGGTGGTGAGCGCCTCTGGTCTGCCCGCGCCCGGAGACAGCCTGCCAGCGCGGTTCGTGCTGAAGCCGCTGCTGGGAGCGGTGCTGCGCAACGCGTATGCCGACCTGCGGGAGATGGAAGCGGTGCTGCACGCGGAACCGGACGTGCGATGGACGATCGTCCGCCCGACGAGGCTGACGAACGGCCCAGCCCGGGGCCGCGTACGCAGCCGGGTAGGGGCAGATGTGCGAGGCAGCTTCCAGATCTCACGGGCGGAGGTGGCCCGGTTCTTGCTGGACGCGATCGGCGAGGACGAGTTGGCGGGGAAGACGGTGTCTATCGCGCAGGGGTGAGACACGGGCGGTGCGGGTGGCTGTGCACAACTGCCGGCAATCGCCGATCTCTTCCCTGGTCATCGCTCTGCGAACCACCGCGCTACCGCGCTGAATCCCCGTTCCCGCGCAGTTCAACACGCGTTCCCCGAGTTCGCGGCAAAGTATCCCCAGAGTTGTCCACAACTTGCTCGCCCTGTGGACAACTCCCGTCGCCCGCCCCGGTTTGTCGGTGCCTGTCGCTACTGTCGCGGGCATGGCAGTTCTTCGGCTGTTCCTCCTCTTCCTGCTCACGCCAGTGCTCGCGGTGCAGGCGGTTCGAGTGCGCCGGGCGACTCCGCGGCTCCCCGGGGCCGCCGGGCCGACCGCGGGCGCGCTCGGCACCGGACCTCCGTTCCGGCTCGCCGTCATCGGCGAGTCGACGGTGGACGGTGTCGGAGCGCCCACCCACGCCGAAGCGCTCACCGGCCAACTCGCGTCCGCGATCGCCGCGTCCGGACGCGCGGTGCGATGGCAAGCGCTGGGCAGCACGGGAGCTTCGGCCCGAGTGGTGCTCGACGAGCTGGTCCCGCGCATCCAGCCAGCCGATGCGGTGGTCGTCGTCCTCGGTGTGAACGACACCCTGGAGCTGCGCTCCGCCGCACGCTACCGGCGGGATCTGCTGAAGATCGTCATCGAAGTCCGCCGGCGGATCGGCGATGTCCCGATCGTGCTCGCCGGAGTACCGCCGCTCGGCAGCTTCCCGTCGTTGCCGCGTCCGCTCCGGGATGTGCTGGGCGCCTGGTCGGCCGCACTCGATCGGGCAGCGCGCTCGCTCGTACGGCTCCCTGGCGTGCGCTACGTCCCGCTGGCGTCCGGCCTGCTCAAGCCGGACATGTTCGCCAGCGACCGATTCCACCCCGGTCCGACCGGCTACCGCGCGTGGGCCGCCGCGCTCGCGAAAGAGTTACCCGCCGTCACAGCGGGATGGCATCCGGGGGAGTTGCGGCGGCCTTCCTGATCGTCCGATCCGAAAAAGTCGGAAAACTTCGGCGCTCCGTGTATCTGGAAGCATCCTGGGTGCGTCCTATGGGGCGAACCGAGGTCACAGGGAGGGCTCAGATGCCTGCGGATCAGAACGATGAACGCACGCCGACCACCACGACGCAGCCGGTCGCCAAGCCCCCGGTGCCGCGTCCGGAAGGCGGGACGATCAGCCCGAACAGCAACCACGAGCCGTTGGACGAACGCGGCAACGTGAAATAGCCAGACGGACGGCATCCGGGAGCCGAGGGGGCTGCCGGACGTCGTCGGCCGGGCGGATTCGGGGAGGAATTCCGTCCGGCGGGACCCCGGTGGGGAGCGGGGTCCCGATGGGGGAGGACGTATCGGCCGGTGCGGGCGCACCGCTCGCGCCGGCCGGTACGCGGCCTTCTCCGGCCAGCGCAACGGATCGGCCGCTGTCCACGGCCGAGCCGGCGCGCCGCGAAACCCGACCTGGCGAAGCAATAAGCCGGCGGGGTGGTTCCGGGGAGGGAACCGCCGCGCTGACCGGGCTCGGCCGGTTGCGTGACGAACCGGTGCGGCGGCGCCGCTCCGGGAAGGCCGGGAACCGGTTCGCGGGTCCGTCAGCCGAGTGGATTCAGGGAGGGGAATCCACTCGGCCCGACGGGCACGCGAACCCTCCAGTCCGGGCGCGCGGCCGGCCCGGGCGGGCCGATCCTGGGGAGGGATCTGTCCGGCCGGGACGGTGCGCGGACCGAGGCAGGGTCGGGCCGCGGCGAGGCGAGGCGAGCCCCGGCAGGACCGGGCCGTGGCGACGCGGGTCCGCGGCAGGGCAGGGTCGGGCCGTCGGATGCGAGGGGTATTGGGGGCCGGTCGCGTTCGGCGAGAGTCGCCCCGGGTGCCCCGGGTCCTGGCCGGGGCAGCTAGCCACTGCCTGCGGAAACGCGGCCCGCGCCGAGCGCCGAAAAATTTCTTCAAAAAAGTCAGAGATCGAGGTATCTGAGTACTGCTTGGCCGCTCCTCTCTCATGAGACCGTCAGGCAACCGACCGAATCCACCAGCTCAGGCACCACCCACGGGCCCCCTCGGGCCCGCGGGCATCAGTCGCATCAACGACCCCACCCGAAGAGCAGTGACGACCACAGCGATCCACCATCGTTCCGGGGACCGGCCAGCGAACGGGCCGGCCGCGACCGGGTCCGCGCCGACACGGCGCTGGGCTCTGCTGCCCAGGTCAACGCGGCTCCGGAGGGAGGCAGCTACGGTGACCGACGTGCATACCACCGAGGTAGACCCGCCCTGGGAGGGCTTGACCGGCGCCGATCTGCACGCCGCCTGCATGGAGGCGGCTCGGGGCGGTGATCGGCGCGCCATGGCGAAACTCGTGGAAGAGCTCACCCCGCTCGTGTGGCATGTCGCGCGCGCGAACGGTCTGGACCGGCAACTGGCCGAGGACGTGGTCCAGACGGTCTGGCTCGCACTGTTCAGCCAACTGGCGAAGCTGCGCGACCCGCGTGCGCTCGCCGCGTGGCTGATCACCACCACCCGCCGCGAGGCGACGCGTCCTTACGGGCGGCGCTTGCAGCCGGTGCCGCTCAGCGACGAGGTCGCTGCGACGCTCGAGAGCGATCATCCGGCTCCTGAGGAGGAAGCCGTTCGCGCCGATCGCGACCGCCGGGTCTGGCGCGCCTTCCTCCGGTTGCCGGATCGCTGCCAGGAGCTGTTGCGGCTGACGGTTCTCGCGGGACGCGCGGAGTACCGAGCGGTCGCCGAGGCCATGCAGATGCCGCGCGGCAGCGTCGGTCCCACCCGGGGCCGCTGCCTCGACTCGATGCGCGATCTGCTTGCAGGAGAAGGGGGTGACCGGTGAGCGACAACGTCGGTCGGCCGGGACACGGCAACGCGATTCCGGACGACGAAACCATTTTGGCCGATATCGGCCGGTTCCTCGACGAGCTCGACCCGCCGCCGGACGATCTGGTGCAGCGGGTCCAGTTCGCGCTCGAACTCGAGAACCTCGACGTCGAGGTCGCGCGCTGGGAACGGCTCGACGAACTGGCCGGCGTGCGCAGCACGGCGACCGGGACGATCACGTTCACGGTCAGCGACCTCACCGTGATGATCAACCTGACCAAGATCGGGAAGGTGCACCGGATCGACGGCTGGCTCGCGCCCGCTGGCGAGTACGAGGTGGAGGTCCGAGTCGCCGACGCGGGCACGTTCGCGACCGAGACCGACGAGGGCGGCCGCTTCGTGCTCGAGCGCGTTCCGTGCGGGACCACGCAGATCCTCGTGCACCTCGGTGCGGGCGCGCACCGCCGCACCGTCGTCACGCCGACCGTCGTGCTCTGAGAAACCCGGACGGGCGTTATGGACAGTGGCGGAGGTGTGCTCCCATAGACTCCGTGTCCGCGCCCGTCCAAGATCGTTTGCTGGCGTCGGCGTCCGATCTCTATACGCGGGGCCGGGCTGCCGCGTCCGACCAGCGGCCCGGCGAGGCGATGCGGATGTTCCGCACGGCGCTCGCCCGGCTGGAACGCGCCGAAGAGCCGACGTCGGAGCATCGAGAACTGCAGGTTCGGCTCCTGGTGAGCCTTGGCGCCGCCGAAGCCGAGGTGACCAGCACCGACGCCGGCCTCGCGCACTTGGAGACCGCGCAGCGGCTCCGCGACCAGCTGCCGGACAGCAAGGCGGTCCGGGAGCTGGGGCTGCTCGTCACCGGCCAGCGCGCGGTGGTGCTGATGCGCGGCGGCCGGTTCGCTGAATCGCTCGCCGTGTACGAGGCCGTGGTGCCCGGGATCGAGGCCGAGTTCGACGACGCCCGGCGGACCCTCGTCCTGATGCTGAGCAACCAGGCGATCGTCCGGATGTCGCTGAACAAGCCGGATGCCGCCCAGGCCGACCTCGAACGCGCGCTCGCGCTGGCGCAGGAGAACGGCCACACCCGGCTCGAAGGCAAGATCCGGCAGAACCTCGGGCACAACGCCCAGCTCATCGGCGACGTCCCGCTGGCGCTGTCCAGCTACGAGCAGGCCGCGCGGATCCTCGTCACCGAATCGCCGGGCTCGATCCCGCTGATCCGGCTCGATCAGGCCCGCGCGCTGTTGTCAGCCGGACTGGCCGACGAGGCGGCGCGGCACCTGGACGAAGCGCTGCCGGAACTGCGCGCGAACGGAGCCGTCCAATACGTCGCCGAAGCGGAGGTCGCCCGGGCCGCGGCGGCGTTGCTGGAAGGCGACTTCGCGTTGGCGCGCAAGAGCGCGTCGGCAGCGCGGCGCCGGTTCCTTCGCCGGGGCAACCGAACCTGGGCCGAGATCGCCGGCCTGGCGAGGCTGCGAGCGGAAGCGCAGCAGGTGCTGTCGGACCGCACCGGACGGTCGACGGCACGGCTGCCTGCGGAACTTGTCGCGGTCGCGGAACGGCTGGCTGCGCTCGGTCTGCGCGACGAGGCCGCGGTAGGCAGGCTGTTGGCGGTGCGGCTGTTGATCCGCCGCAAGGAAATCGCCGAGGCGGCGCTCGCGCTCAAGAAGGTGCCGAGCCCCAGCGCCACGACCCCGGTCGACCACCGGATGCTGCTGCGGCTGTGCCGCGCGGAACTGGCGGTGGCCGAGGAGCGGCCGCGTTCGGCACTCGCGCAGGCACGCGCCGGGCTGCGCGAACTCGGCACGATCCGCGACCGGATGGGCGGCCTGGATCTGTTGTGCGGCACCGCGGTGCACGGCGAGGAGCTGGGCAAACTGGCGATGCGCCTGGTGCTGCGGCGCGCGCGGCGCAACGCGACGGGCGCCCGCCGCATGTTCGCGTGGCTGGAACGCACCCGGGCGCAGGCGTACCGGTACGAGCCGCTGCCGGTGATCGAGGATCCGGTGCTGGCCAAGCACATCAACGAGATGCGGAACGTCCAGCGCAGCATCCAGCGCGCCCGGCTGGAGGGCGACTCGGTGAAGGCGCTGGAACAGCGTTACGCGGTGCTGCAAGGGGAGGCGAGCCGGCTCGGCTGGTACACCAGCAAATGGGGCCGTCCGCGGCCGGTCGCCACGCCGGACGAGGTGGTGGCCGCGCTCGACGACCGGGTGCTGGTCAGCTTGGTGCCGCACAACAGCCAGCTGTACTCGCTGGTGGTCGATCGGGGCACGTTCCGGCTGCTGAAACTGGGCCCGCTGGACGACATTGTGGAGACCGCGACCCAGCTGCACGCTGACCTCGACGCGCTCGCACCGGACCATCTGCCGCCGCTGATGGCCGAGACGGTGTCCGGTTCGGCGCGCCGACGGGCGGAGAAGCTGGACGCGCTGATTTCCGCGTCTCTGGTCAAGACGCTCGACGACCGGGAACTGGTGATCGTCCCGATCGGGCAGTTGTACGCGATGCCATGGGGCGCGTTGCCGTCGCTGCGCGGGCATCCGGTGACGATCGCGCCGTCGGCGACCGCGTGGATCACCGCTAAACGCCCCGCCGAGGAGGGCCCGGTCCTGCTGGCCGGCGGCCCCGGCGTGCCCGGGGCGGTCGGCGAGGTGAGCAAGCTGCGCTCGGTGTACCCGGACGCGAAGCTGATCGACGGCGACGCCGCTACCAGCGCGACGGTCCTGACGGCGTTGGACGGGACCCGCCTGGCACACGTGGTCGCACACGGCGCGCACGAGCCGGCGAACGCGCTGTTCTCCCGGATCGAACTCGTGGACGGGCCGCTGTTCGCCCACGAGACGACCCGGCTCGCGAATCCGCCGGAACGGGTGGTGCTGGCCGCGTGCGAGCTGGCGATGAGCCACATCCGGCCGGGCGAGGAAGCGCTGGGATTCGCCGGAACGCTGCTGGCGAGCGGCTCGCGAACGGTGATCGGCGCGGTCGCGCGAGTAGGCGACCGCGCGGCGGCGGACACGATGGCCGACCTGCATCGGCGACTGGCGGTGGGCACTTCGCCGGCGTTGGCACTGGCGGAAGCGGTGGCGGTCGACCCGATGCGACGGCCGTTCGTTTGCCTTGGCGGCGGGTGAGTCGCTCAGGCGTTGAGCCCGAGGGGTAGCCGAGTCGAGGGGTCGCCGAGCCGAGTCGCGGGGTGGCCGAGCCGAGGGGCCGAGTCGCGGGGTTGTCGAGCCGCGGGGTTGTCGAGCCGAGCCGCCGAGCCGAGCTGCGGGATAGCTGCGTCGCGTGCGGCGGATTATGCGTGGGTTTGGTGCGCGCAGGTGAGGTCGAAGCCGGCTTCCGTCGCCGGGGTGCTCATCCGAGCCTCAAGCCACGAAGTCCGCCAACGGAACCGGCGTCAGGCCGTCCTGCTTGGCCCGCGCCACGAAGGCTTCGTAGTCCTCCTTGAACGTCTTCCGGAAGTGCATCAGCACGATGTCCCCCGGCCGCAGCTTGTCGCCGACCTGGAACTGGACCACCCCGTCGTTCACCGAGGCCGTCCACAGGATCGACGCGCGCATTCCGCACATCGCGGCGGCCTTCAGGGTGTTCTGGTCGTAGTTGCCGAACGGCGGGCGGAACAGCGTCGGGCGAACGCCCAGCGACTTCTGGAAGTCGTCGGCGTCGTCGCAGATTTCCTTCTTCTGGAAGTCCAGCGGCTTGCCCTTGAGGTTCGGGTGGTTGACCGTGTGATCGCCCAGCACCGCGCCGGTCGAGTCCAGGATGGACTTGAAGTACGCCTCGTGGCCCTTGACGTATCGCTGGTTCAGAAACAGCACCGGGTGCCCGCCGGACTGCTGGATCAGGTTCAGCGCCGACGGGTCTTTCACCGCGCCGTCGTCCATGGTGATGAAGACGTACGGCTTGTCCGTCTGGATCTTGCGGATGACCGGGACCTTGCCGTCCTGGATCGGCGGGGCCTTCATCTGCACGGTGCCGAACGGGTACGGGCCGGGCGGGGTCGTCGGCTTCGAAGCGCCCGGTGCCTGGTTCGCCTGTTCCGGGGGTTGACTCGCCTCGGTGCTCGAACATGCCGACAGCACAAGCAAGCCGGCCATCGCCGCCGCGAGCCATTGCTTCCTCATGCCGCGTTGTCCTTTCCCTCGGGTCACCCGAGGGGATGACGTCTGTACTCCCGGTTGAGTTGGCCGTTGTGGTCCAGCGCACCCGCTCAGTGCGCGGTACCGCCCGCTTTGGCCAGCCGACTGGCTAAAAATCCGATCACGCTCCGCAGTGCGAACTTCGCCAGCTCCCCCGTTCCGGGAATGCGCGGCTCGAACGATCCGGTCCAGCGGAGGTCGGTTCCGCCGGCGGCGTTCGGGGTGAAGGTCACCTCCGCACGATAGTCGCGGACCGGGCCGGAACCGTCGAAGGTGTACACGTGCCGCCGGTCCGATTCGTATTCCACGGTCCGTTCGCGGAGCAGAACCGGCCACAATCCGACTTCCCGGACAGCGCCGACCCGTCCGTCGTCGCCGCGGCGTGCCCACCGGGACTGCCAGATGAGCGGTTTTGCCCAGTCCGCCCAGAGAGATCCGTCGCTTTCCAGACGGAACAACACCGGCGGCGGGGCAGTGCTCACCCGGTTGACCTCGAACGAGTACCTGCGACCTGGCATCGGAGACTCCTTGTGCGCGTTGTTGACAGGTTGACAATAGATCCCGGGTGGCGTCGGTAAGTCAAGATAGGGCGGTGAGCCGCTCCGACTTCGCCGCGCCGCACTGGCTGGTGCAACTTCTGCGTTCCAAACCGGTTCCCGTTCCGTGGAACATGGTCGCCCGCGCGGTGATCGCGCTGGCTACGCCACTGGCCGTCGCGTACGCCGCGGGCGACATCGCGGTCGGCGCGCTGATCTCCACGGGAGCACTGCCGACCGTGCTGTCCGAGGCGGCCGGGGCGTACCGGTATCGCGCGCGCCGGCTCGGCGGCGCGACGTTCGCCGCCGCGGTCGGGTATCTCCTCGGATTGCTGACCGGTGGGATGCCTGCCTGGTCGATCCCGGCAGTAGTGGTCGTGGCCGCGGTTTCCGCGCTGATCAGCGCGGCGGGCAGCAACGCGTCGGTGGCTGGGCTGCAGATGTTCGTGTTCTGCGTGCTCGGGACCGCGCAGCACGCGACCGGCGTGCACACCGAACTCCTTTTCGGCTACTTCTGCGCGGGCGCGGGCTGGGGCCTGCTGGTCGCGCTCGGCACCTGGACGGTCCGCGCGACCAGCCCGGAACGGACCGCGGTCGCGCAGGTCTACATCGAACTCGCCGCGATGCTGTCGGCGGAGGACGAACCGACGTCGCGGGTCGCCCGCCACCAGCTCACGACCGCGATGAGCACGGCATACGACCGGCTGCTGATCGCCCGTTCCTGGCTCTCCGGACGCGACGCCGCGTACCGGAAGCTGCTGAACCGGCTGTCCGCGACGACCCCGGCGGTCGAGGCGTCGGTCGCGACGGTCAACGCCGGGCAGCGCGCCCCGGACGAGGTGATCGACTACCTGACCCGGGTCGCGGCCTCGGTGCTGGCCGCGCACCCGCTGCCGCCCGCACCGAAACTCGACGAGGACGAAGACGTCGACGCGGTGGTTGCCGCGCTCTATGCCGGTCTGGCGCGGATCGGGAAACTCGACGACCGCGAACGCCGCAAGCCGGTCTCGCCTTACCGCCGCGTGCGCGAATGGGCGAGTTCGCTCGCGTCCGGCCCTCTGACCTGGCTGGCCGCACTACGGCTCACGGTGTGCGTCGCGGTGGCCGAAGTGGTCGCGCTGATGGTGCCGTTCGAACGGTCGTACTGGATCACCCTCACCGTCGGCGTGGTGCTCAAGCCGGACTTCGGGTCGGTCTTCGGCCGCGCCGTACTGCGCGGGGTCGGCACGGTGCTCGGCGTCGGGATCGGCGCGGTGGTGCTCGCGTTCGGCGCGCACGGTTGGGTGCTGGTGATGCTGATCGCCGTGTTCGCCGGCGGTGCCGCGGTGGGAAAGGTCCGCAACTACGGGATGCTCGGCACCTTCGTGACGCCGCTGATCATCCTGCAGATGGACCTCGCCAACACCGGCAGCTGGAACGTCGTGCTGGCACGGCTGATCGACACCGTGATCGGCTGCGCGATCGTGCTGGTGGTCGGCTACCTGCTCTGGCCGGGATCGCGGCGGCCGAGGGTCGGCGGCCGGCTCGCGGACAGTTTCGACACGGTCGCCAAATACGTGAAGGCGGCGATGCTGCTCACCTCGACCGGCGAAGCGCGGCTCGCCCGCTCGCGGGCCCGCCGCGGGGCATACCGTGCGCTCGCGGACCTGCGTACCGCGTTTCAGCAGGTGATTGTCGAGCCGTCGCCAGCGGGCCGGCAGGCGGTGGCGTGGTGGCCGGTGATCGCCGGGCTGGAGCGCGTGACGGACGCGGTGACCGAGGTCGGTGTGACGATCGGGGCGGGCGCGCCCGCCCCGGCGCCCGCGGACATCGAGCTGATCACCGGCGCGCTGGCCGAATTGGCGGCGGCGGTGCGGGAGCAGCGGGACCCGGATTCGGTGCCGATGCCGGACAACCCGCAGCTCGCCGGGGTGGTGGACCAGCTCGGCTCGACGTTCGACGCGGTCCGCGGCCCGGACCTGGTGGAACGCTCGCCGCTGCGGCTGGTGCGCCGGTTCCTGCCGTATCACCGGCGCACCTGAGCCTGACCGGAGCGCCCCAATGCCACTTTGGGTGCGTGAGATGCACCGAATGCCACATTGGGTGCGCAGGATGCACCCAATGCCACATTGGGGCGCAACCGGGCCTGACGTGGAGGCGCAGGGTTACTGCTGTCCGCCGGGCTGGCCGGATCCGACGCAGGCGTTACTTCTGTTCGCCGCCCTCTTCTTCGGACTTGCCGAGGCTGCCCAGGAAGCCCTTGGCCTTCTCGACGCCGCCGTCGATCGCCGAGTCGTGGCCGCTGACCTTGGACTTCGCGAAGTCGGCCGCCTTCTCCAGTCCTTCGCCGATCTTCTCGCTGTTGTCGCGCAGCGCGTCGGTCGCCTTGTTCTTGAGCTCGTCGAAGTTGATGCCCATTGGGTGCCTCCCCGGGGTTAGGAAACGAGAGGCTTCAATCGTCACACACCCGGCGGTCCCGGCAAGTCAGGACACTTCGCCGAGAGCGACGTCACCGTCCAGTCCGGTGATCCGGCCGCCGCGTTCGCCGAGCGCCACCAGCCCGTCGCGCGCGTCGGCGGCGGTGAGGTCTATCCGGACGCCGGAGCGGGCCGCGTCCCGGGCCGCTTCGAGGGCGAGTGCGCCGTCGTGACCTGCGTTGATCGTCGCGGCGAGGCCGCCGGTGGACGCGAGCGAGCCGCGCGCGGCACCGAGCCGGCCGAGCGCGTCGTCGACGATCGGAAGCAGCGCTTCGCGGTTGCCTTCGGTCATGGCGCGCACCAGGTCCGGCGACGTGCTGGCCACGCGGGTGCCGTCGCGGAACGAGCCGGCGGCCAGCGACATCGCTAGCGGGCCGCCTTGTGCGCCGACCGACGCGAGAATCGCGGCGAGCAGGTGCGGCAGGTGCGAAATCCGCGCGACGGTCTCGTCGTGCGAGTCCGCGGGCAGCGGCACCGCGAGCGCGCCGATGTCCAGCACGAGCCGGGCGACCTCGGCCCACGCGGTGAGATCGGTGTCCTCTTCGACGCCGAGGACCCACGCCGCGCCGTTGAAGAGCCTCGCGTCACCGGCCAGCCAGCCGGAATGGGCGGTGCCCGCCATCGGATGTCCGCCGACGTACCGGGTGTAGGGCGCGCGACGGCGCACCGCTTCGAGCATCGGGCCCTTCACGCTGACCACGTCGGTGAGGATGCAGTGCGACGCGTGCTGGGCGATCAGCCGCAGCAGGTTTTCCACCGCGGGCAGCGGCACCGCCAGCACCACGATCGCGTCCGCCGACGCCGCGCGCAGCAGTGCCGCTTCGACGTCGGTGGTGACGTCGTAGCCGCTGCGGCTGGCCGCATCGGCGTCCACTTCGGACACTGTCGCGCCCCACGCGGTCCTGCCGCTCGCCGTGACTGCCCGCAGCAGGGAACCGCCGATGAGCCCGAGCCCGATCACGCATACGTCTCGCACGCTGACATCCTGCCAGTGCGCGCAACCCGCTACAGCATCGCGGCCAGTCGGGTGCCCTGGTCGATCGCTCGCTTGGCGTCCAGTTCGCGGGCCTCGTCGGCCCCGCCGACGAGGTGGACCGGGGTGTCGCCGAGCGCGTCGGCGAGGTCGCGCACCGGTTCCTGCCCGGCGCAGACCACCACTGTGTCGACCTCCAGCAGCCGTGGTTTGCCGTCGATCCGCACGTGCAGCCCGGCGTCGTCGATGCGTTCGTAGGAGACTCCGCTGATCCGTTCCACGCCCTTGGCGCGCAACGCCGCGCGGTGCACCCAGCCGGAGGTTTTGCCTAGCCCAGCACCGATCGGGGTCTTCTTGCGCTGTAGCAGGTAGACCTGGCGCGGCGAAGGTTCCGGCTTCGGCGCGGCCAGCCCGCCGGGCGCGAGCTCAGGGTCAGTGACGCCCCATTCGGTCATCCAGGCGGCGCGGTCCAACGCGGGCGACGAGGTGTGCGTGAGGAATTCGCTCACATCCACGCCGATCCCGCCGGCTCCGATCACCGCGACCCGGTCGCCGACCGGCTTGCCATGCCGCACGACGTCCACGTAGGACAGTACTTTCGGATGGTCGATCCCGGGCAGGTCGAGCACCCGCGGGGTGACGCCGGTGGCCAGCACCACCTCGTCGAACCCGGTGAGCTCGGCAGCAGTGACCCGGGTGCCGAGGCGCACTTTCACGCCGGTGACTTCGAGCCGGCGGGTGTAGTACCGGATGGTCTCGGCGAACTCCTCCTTGCCCGGAATCCGCTGTGCGATCCCGAACTGGCCGCCGATTTCGGCGTCGGCCTCGAACAGTTCGACGTCGTGGCCGCGTTCGCCGAGCGCGGTCGCGGTGGCCAGCCCGGCCGGTCCGGCACCGACGACGGCGACGCGCTTGGCCCGCCGGGTGGGCAGCAGGACCAGGGTCGTCTCGTGCCCGGCCCGCGGATTCACCATGCAGGACACCGGTTTCCGGCTGAACGCGTGGTCGAGGCAGGCTTGGTTGCAGGCGATGCAGGTGTTGATCTCGTCCGCTCGGCCGGTTTCCGCCTTGCGGATCCACTCCGGGTCGGCCAGCAGCGGGCGGGCCATCGAGACCAGGTCCGCGTCGCCGTCGGCGAGCGCCTGTTCGGCGACGTGCGGCAGGTTGATCCGGTTGGAGGTCACCACCGGCACCGAGACGTGCGGCTTGAGCTTCCGGGTGACCCAGGTGAACGCGGCGCGCGGCACCGAGGTCACGATCGTCGGGACGCGGGCCTCGTGCCAGCCGATGCCGGTGTTGATGATCGTCGCGCCGGCCGCCTCGACCTCCCGCGCCAGAGTCACGACGTCTTCCCAGCTCTGTCCGCCTTCGACCAGGTCGAGCATGGACAACCGGTAGATGATGATGAAGTCCGGGCCGACCTTTTCCCGGGTACGGCGGACGATCTCGACCGCGAACCGGCGGCGCTTCTCCGCGGTGCCGCCCCAGGCGTCGGTGCGGCGGTTGGTGCGCTCGGCGAGGAACTGGTTGATCAGATAACCCTCGGAACCCATGATCTCGACGCCGTCGTACCCGGCGTCGCGGGCGAGCGCGGCGCAATCGGCGAACGCGCGGATGGTCCGGTGCACGCCGTACGCGCTGAGCGCACGCGGGCGGAACGGGTTGATCGGCGCTTTGCGGCTGGACGCGGAGACGCTCAGCGGGTGGTAGGCGTAGCGGCCGGCGTGCAGGATCTGCAGCGCGATCTTGCCGCCTTCGGCGTGCACCGCGCTGGTGAGGACCTGATGGTCGCGCGCCTCGGCCGGAGTGGACAGCTTCGAGGCGAGCGGCAGCAGCCAGCCGGTGCGGTTCGGTGCGAACCCGCCGGTGACGATCAGGCCGACGCCGCCGCGGGCGCGTTCGGCGTAGTACTCGGCGAGCTGCGGGAAGCGGGACGTGCGGTCCTCCAGCCCGGTGTGCATCGAGCCCATCAGGACGCGGTTGCGCAGCGTCGTGAAGCCGAGATCGAGCGGGGACAGCAGGTTCGGATACTCGGTCATCGTTGCACCTTCTCGTCGGCCCGCAGCGCGGTCAGGATTTCTTCGAGCCATTCGACCTGGCCCTCTTCGACGCGGATTCCGCCGCGCAGCACCAGGTATTGGTGCAGCCCCCGGCCGCTGAGCCGGTCCGGAGCGGGGAAATCGCGCTTTTCGATCTGGCGGTAGAGGTCCAGCTGCTCCGCGTGCGCGTCGCGGTGCCGGGCGATCTCGTCGGCGACCGCGCCGGGATCGCCGAACGACGCGCCGCGCAGCTTCACGGCCAGCTCTTGCGCACCGGCCTGCGGAGCCGGTTCGGCGAGCCAGCGCCGCAGTTCGGCCCGGCCCGGCTCACTGACGGTGTAGATCTTCTTGTCCGGCCTGCCGTCCTGCGCGACCTGCTCCACCGCGACCTGGCCGGCTTCCTCCATCCGCTTGAGAACCCGGTAAATCTGCTGGTGGGAGGCGCTCCAGAACAGCCCGATGGACCTCTCGAACCGCCGCGCCAGCTCGTAGCCGGTGCCGGACCGTTCCGACAGCGAGACGAGGATCGCGTGCTCCAGTGCCATGCCGCACAGTGTCATATGCAACTAGGTGCAGTGCAACTGGGTGCAACGCAGGTCACCCGGAGGAGGGGCAAAACGGGTGGACGGATCGGCGAAACGGATCAAGATGGAGGGGTGGACCCGGTTCTGGAATTGCTCGCCGCGCGGATCGCCGAAGGCAGTGTGCCGGGGCAGCGGACCGACGGTCGCCGGCTCGCGCTCGCTGTCGAGGGCGGCAGCAGCCGGGGCACTTATTCGAGCGGGATGGCGCTCGCGCTGGACGAACTCGGCGCGGCGCTGGCGTTCGACGATGTCTATGGCTCGTCCGCGGGCGCGCTGAACGGTGCGTGGCTGCTCTGCGGGCGGTCCCGGACCGGGGTGCGGACCTGGTGGAACCCGGTGGTGATGCGGCGGATCATCAATCCGCTGCACGCGTTGCGCGGACGCGCGGTAGTCGATCTGGAGTACCTGGTGCACCAGGTGTACTCGCTGCTGGAGCCGATGGACTTTCCGGCGATCCTGGCCAGCCCGGTGGGGTTCCATCCGCTCGCCACCGACGCGGACACCGGCGAATCGACCGATCTGGCTCCGTTCATCGAGGACGTCGCCGGCATCAAGATCGCGCTCGCCGCTTCGTCGTGCATGCCGGTGCTGGCCGGTCCGCCGATCGCGATGGGCGGACGGCGGTTCGTGGACGCCGGGATTGCCGAGCCGTTGCCGTTTCGCACCGCGCTGGCGCACGGGGCGACCGACGTGCTCGTGCTGCGCACCCGGCGGGCGGACGAGCTGCCGGCTCCGCCGCCGCGCGTGCACGACGTGGTGGTGCCTCGGTTTCTGAGACGGCAGGCACCGGGGGCGATCGAAGCGTGGCGCACCCAGTACAGCCGGGATCTGGCGGATGAGCGGCAGCTGCGGGAAGACTCGCGGCTGACGTGCGTGCGGCCGCCCGCCGGAGCGCCGGATGTGTCGGTGCTGGAAAGGGATCCGGCGGTGTTGCGGCAGGCGGTCGAGTTGGGCCGGGACGCGGTCTACGCGGCGCTGGACGTGCTGCGCAAGGCTTCCTGACCGCGAGCGCGCGTCATCAGCCGTTGCGCGCCAAGGGAAACGGCGAGGTACCGCAGGATGGACGTGCTGCCGAGGCCGGGTGCCGGGTTGGCGGCGTCGATCGCGAAGTCCAGTCCAATGTGGATGATGAAGGCGATCAACCACAGTCCGGCGGTGCGGCCGATCACGATGTTGTCGATGGTGCTCGGCACGGTTCCCCTTCCGCAGAACGCTGACGCGTCCCACGGTGTCTGCCCCGGCCGCCCGCGCCTCTACCCGCGGGTGGAGGTCAGGTCGGAGCTTACGGTTTGCGGGCTACGCCGCCGATCACCCGGGACTCGGACGGTGCCTTCGCGAACACCGTCTCCGCGTCCGGGTGCCAGCTCGGCGCGTACACCAGACCTGGTTCCAGCAGCGGCCATCCGCCGAAGAAGGGTTCGAACTCCGCCTTGGTGCGGAGGATGCCCGGGTTCGTGGTCGACTCGTAGTACTTGATGAGGTCGACCAGCGCCTGGCGTTCGTTGTCGTCCACCGGGTTTTCGTTGGTCATCTGGGAAAGGATGAGCAGCGAGCCGGGCGCGAGCTGCTTGCGGTAGAACTCCAGGACGCCGTCCGGGTCCTGTTCGTCCTTGATGAAGTGCAGCACCGCGTTGACGATCAGCGCCATCGGCTCGCGCACGTCGATCACGTCGGAATCGGTGACCCGGTCCCACAATTCGGTCGGCTGCAGGAAATCCGCGGCGATCGCCTGGTGCCGGTCCCGGTCCGCGGTGTCGGCGAGCAGCACCTGCGAGTGCGCCAGCGCGACCGGCTCGTTGTCCAGGTACAGCACGCGCGTGTCGTGCTCCGGTCGTTCCGCGTCGGCGACCTCGTGCACGTTGCCCGCGGTGGGCAGGCCGGAGCCGATGTCGACGAACTGGCGGATGCCCCCGCGTACGCTCTGGCGCACCGCGCGGCCGAGGAATTGCCTGCTGGTACGGCAATAGTCGCCGAGCAGCGGCAGCCGCTCGCGCACCTTCTCGGCGAATACGCGGTCGATCGCGTAGTTCGTGGTGCCGCCGATGAAGTAGTCGTAGACGCGGGCCGCCGAGGGCCGGTCCAGGCTGGCTTCCACCGCGCGCAGTGCTTCGTCTCGTGTGCTCATCGCCGTCCTCACGCTCGCCTCGCGGCCCATGCTAGCCAGCGCGCGGATCAGCTTGGGCGGTAAGACTCCCGGTAGTTGTTGACGGAAGCGGTGAGCTCATCCATCGCGGCGCGCATCCGGCCGAGTTCGGCTTCGCTCAAGCCCATCGCGGCGCCGACGTGCGGCGGGATCCGCTCCGCCTGCGCGCGCAGCGCGGTGCCTTCCCCGGTGAGCCGGATCCGGACCGAGCGCTCGTCGTCCGCCTGGCGTTCGCGGGTGATCAGTCCGGCCTTCTCCAGCCGCTTGAGCAGCGGCGACAGCGTGCCGGAATCGAGGTTCAGGGCCGCTCCGAGTTCCTTGACCTGCTGCTCGTCCTGCTGCCAGAGAGACAGCATGACCAGGTATTGCGGGTAGGTGAGGTCGAGCGGTTCGAGCAGGACGCGGTAGAGCGCGGTGACCGCGCGGGAGGCCGAGTACAGCCCGAAGCACAGCTGGTCGTCGAGCAGCAGAGATCCAGTCTCCTCCGGGTGCTGGCTGGTCATCGGGGCCTCCTTCGGTTTTCCGGCTCGACCGACCATCTTCTCGCGACTGAGCGGAAAGGGCAACTCAAGTGCTCTATATCTCATTGGACACAATTTGATTGCGCGCAACTAGATGGTGAGCTAACTTCGTCGGCGTACCGAATCTTCGAGCCCCGGAGGAAGTCATGACCGCCAATCCGCAGCACCTCGCCCTCGAACCGGCCGCGCAGGCGTTCGCCGAGGCCACTGCCGAGCCGCCATACCTCTTCCAGCTGCCGCCGGCCGAAGGGCGCAAAGCAGTGGACGGGGTGCAGGACGGCGAGGTCGAGATGGCTCCCGCGGACATCGAGACGCTGACTGTCCCGGGTGGACCGGAGATCCGGATCGTGAAGCCGGCAGGAGTCGACGGACCGCTGCCGGTGCTCGTCTACGTGCACGGCGCCGGCTGGGTCTTCGGCGATTTCCACACCCACGAGCGGCTCGTCCGCGAACTCGCCGCCGGCGCGGGCGCGGCAGTCGTTTTCCCCGAGTACAGCCGTTCGCCGGAGGCGCGTTACCCGGTCGCCATCGAAGAGAACTACGCCGCCGCGAAGTGGGTCGTCGAGAACGGTGCGGAGAAGGGCCTCGACGTGACGCGCATCGCGATCGCGGGCGACTCTGTGGGCGGGAACATGACCGCGGCGCTGACGCTGATGGCGAAGGAGCGCGGTGACGTCAAGTTCCTCCAGCAGGTGCTGTTCTACCCGGTCACCGACGCGTCCTTCGACACCGAGTCCTACACCCGGTTCGCGGACGGCTACTTCCTCAGCCGCGAAGGAATGAAGTGGTTCTGGGACCAGTACACGACCGACGAGGCGCAGCGAGCCGAAATCACCGCTTCGCCGCTTCGGGCCACTGTGGACCAGCTTGCCGGGTTGCCGCCGGCTCTCGTGATCACTGGTGAGGCGGACGTCCTTCGCGACGAAGGCGAGGCGTACGCGGCGAAGCTGCGTCAGGCGGGCGTGCCGGTGACGGCGGTGCGGTACCAGGGAATCATCCACGACTTCGTGATGGTGAACGCGCTTCGCGAAACGCACGCCGCGGAGGCGGCGATCACCCAGGCGATCAGCGTGCTTCGGCGGGCGTTCGGCAACTAATGGGGAACTAACGGGCAAACTCGCTGCCGGACCGGCGTCAATGGGGCCTCTTTCGTGTGATTGGTGTCACTTGATCACAACGACAGGGGCCCCTCAAACGTATTGAGAACAGCGGGTCCCGCCTCCCGGGCACGCAGCCTGTCCTGGAGGTTTCTGTGCATTTGAGCGCTCTCCGGCTCGATTCCCCGATCGAGCTGGCGGTGATCGGCGTTCTCGCGCTGCTGGCGGTCATTGCAGTCCCGTGGTATTGGGACAAATGGCGCAAACGTAAGAATCTTGGCCGAACCGCCAATGTGGTCGTCGCACTCGGCCTCGTGATCGTCACGCTCGGCCTGACCGGCAACATGATCGGCGGTTTCTTCCCGACGGTCGGCGCGCTGCTCGGCACCGGGGAGTTCGCCGCCGAGGGCATCGACGCCGAGGGCGGCGACAACGGCGTGGACCTCAGCCGGGCAAGCGATCTCGGGGTGGCGCACGCGCGGGTCGGCAAGGGAACCGTCGCGCACGTGACGGTCACCGGACGGCGCACCGGGCTCAAGCGGGACGTCACGGTTTACCTGCCGCCCCAGTACTTCCAGCACGGCTACCGGACGATGCGGTTCCCGGTCATCGAGTGGATCCCGAACTACCCGTCCGGCCCCGAGGTGACGACCGCGCCGGTCGGCTACCACCTTCCCGAGCAGCTGGACGCGGCGATCGACAAGCACCTGCTGCCGCCGGTGGTCGTGCTGATCCCGGACCCGACCGGAACGCCGAAGATCGGGCACGACACGGAATGCGTCGACGAGGTCGACGGAACGCCGAACGACACGTATCTTTCCGCGGATCTGCGGGAATGGGGACTCCAGCGGCTGCACCTCAATCCGGACCGCCGGGCGTGGACGATCGCCGGCTGGTCCTCCGGCGGCTATTGCGCGCTGAATCTGGTGACCCGGCATCCGCAGTGGTACGGGCAGGCGGTGAGCGTGAGCGGCTACGAGCGCGCCCAGATCGACGGCGAGACGGAGAACTTGTTCAAGGGCCGCAAGGACATCGACGACGCGAACAACGTGCAGCTCAACCTCGCCCGGCACCCGGCTCCGCTGGAAATCTTGGCCATTTCCGGGGAAAAAGAAAAGAACGAGAGCACCGCGGTCGACCTGATGCGGGCGGCCGCCAAATCGCCGGTCGTGTTCTCGTCGTGGCGCATTCCAGACGCCGGGCACAACATGAACACGTTCAAATCGCAGCTGCCGGAAGTGCTGACCTGGATCGGCCAGCGGATTCCCGGGCCGTCGCCTGCCGGGCACCCGGTGGACGTCGCCGGCGGGGTGCTGCCGTGGCCGCTGCCGAGCGCGGGCGCGCGCGGCGGACTGACCGCGGTGGAGCAGTGAGCCCTACCGGATTCCCGGCCGGTGTTCGACCGCCTCGGTGAGCTGGGCTTCGCCGTCTAGCAACCGACTGAGCGAGGATTCTCGGTCTGCGCGGGCCGCGGGGCGTGGTGGTGTTTCGACCGGGGTTTCCGGCGGGTATCCGGTCGGGTGTCTACCTGCCGCGTCTCGGTACGGGAAGGACGGAGTCATGGTTCGTGCACATGAGGTCCGGGTCCAGGGATGGCAGCCCGCTCAGCTGCTGGCCGGTTTGCTCGGAGTCCTGTTTCTCGCTTACGGCATCGTGGGGCTGGTGAAGTCCGGGTTCGGAGACTTCACCGGGCACGGCGTCACGTTGTGGCGGTTTTCCGCCAATCCGCTGAACAACGTCGTCCACGTGGTGACCGGCGTGGTCGGGCTGTCGCTGACGTTCGGCTCCGGGCGCGCGCGGACGTTCGGCTGGCTGCTGTTCCTCGGCTACGGAGTGTTGTTCGTGTGGGGCCTGATGCTTGCCGGGACGATCTCGGTCAATCCGGTGTCCGGCCTTGGCAATCCGCTGAATCTCGCCGGCCCGGACAACTGGCTGCACTTGGGCATCGCCGTCGTGGGTCTGCTGACCGCGGTTCTTCCGGCGCGCCACGGGGTTTTGCCGGTCGGGGAAGCGGATGCGGAGGAGCCGGAAACGGAGACGCCGCGCCGCCGCCGTCGTCGGCACGGGCTGGCGCACTGACGGCGGTTACGCCTCCGGGGACGCCAGCGCGCGGTCCACGAGCCGGCCCGCCGCGCCGACGTAGCGGGCCGGCTCGAGGAGGTCGGCCAGGGTGGCTGGGTCGACGGCGTCGGTGATCTCCGGGATCTCCGCCAGCACCTCCGCCAGGGAACGGTTTTCTTCGATCGCGCGACGGGAAGCGCCGCCGAGCAGGTCTTTCGCGCGGGCCTTGCCGAGAATGGGGGCCAGCGCGGCGGACAGGCGTTCGGACACGATCAACCCGTTGGTCAGCTCGACGTTCTCGCGCATGTGTTCCGCGTGCACGGTGAGGCCCTGCGCCAGATCGGCCGCGGTGTACGCGGCACCGCCGGCCAGGCGGAGGCATTCGCGGAGCAGTTGCCATTCTGCTTGCCAGACCCCGGCGGAACGTTCGTCTTCGGCCAATCCGCACTGGGTGACTCCGGCGGCCAGCACCGGCACCTGCAGCGCGGCGGAGCGGATCAATGCCGAGCGCACCGGGTTTTGCTTGTGCGGCATGGCGGACGAGCCGCCACCAGTTGCTTCGGTGGCCTCGGCGATTTCGGTGCGGGCCAGGACTTGGACGTCGACCGCGATCTTGCCCAGCGCGGTCGACGCGGCGGCCAGCGCCGCGGCGAGTTCGGCGACCGGGGTGCGGTCGGCGTGCCAGGGCAGGAGCGGGGCGGCCAGTGCGGTTTCCTCGGCGAAGGCAGTGACCAGGCGGTCCACGTAGTCATCGGTGCCGTCGCCGTACTGGACGTAGGCGGCGAGGGTGCCGGCGGCACCGCCCATGGACACCGGGAACGTGAGGGCGCGCAGGCGGCGGGCGGACTCCAGGACGCCTTGCCGCCAGACGGCTGCTTTCAGTCCGAAGGTGGTGGGCACGGCGTGCGCGGTGAGGGTGCGACCGGGCATGACGGTGTCGCGGTGGGCCCTGGCCAGGGTGGCGAGTTCGGCCGCGGTGGTGGTCAGATCGGCGACGATGAGCTGGACCGTGTCGCGGGCGATGACCATCATCGCGGTGTCGACGATGTCCTGGCTGGTAGAGCCGCGGTGGACGTAGTCGGCCAGGTCGGGTACCTCGGCGGAGAGGGTTCGAACGAGGCTGACCACCGGGTTACCGGTGGCGCGCGCGTCTCGGGCGAGGCTGACCACGTCGATGGTCCCGGCGAGCTGCTGCGCGGCCGCGGTGATGCGGGCGGCCGCTTCCGCCGGGATGGTGCCGAGGCGGGCTTGGGCTCGGGCCAATGCGGCTTCGGCGGCGAGAAGGGCGGCGGTGAAGGCCCGGTCGCCGGTCGCCGCTTCGGCCGGCGTTCCGGCGCGGACCGGTGACAGGAGGCCGGAGTCTGGGTCGGCGGGCATGCGGACCAGCATCGCATGGGGGCGGAGTTACGGCCCGGGCCCGCGAACCAAGCGGCGATCTGGCTCACCGGCCGGTGGCCCCGTCCGTCACCTCCCGCAAGAGGTCCGCGTGGCCGTTGTGCCTCGCGTACTCCGCGATCATCGACACCAGCATCCACCGCAGCGAGAACGGCTCTCCGGTCATCTTCGACGTTCCCCGCGCGTCCAGCGACGATGCCGCGGCCAGAATCTCCCGGCTGCGCGCGCACTCCTCCCGCCACGACTGCAGTGCCTCGTCGAAATCGCCGTCCAGCCGGTCGAAGTCCTGGTCCGGGTCGTCGTCCGAGTAGTGCAGCAGCGGCACCTCCTCGCCGGCGAACTGGATGCGGAACCACCACCGCTCGCAGCCGGCCAGGTGCCGCACCAGGCCGTGCAAGGACATGGTGGACGGGGGCACCGCGCGAGAGGACACTGCCGCCTGCGACAGGTTTGCGCACTTCAGCGCCAGTGTCTCGCGGTGCCACTCCAGATACGCGACGAGCGTGGTGCGCTCGTCGGCGACCCGGGGGATCTCGGGGCGATCGCTCTCGGCGATCTTGGCCAGATGCTTCGGGGTCCGCGTCATGAGACGAGCGTCTCATCCGGCACCGTCAATTTCTGACCGTCCGGCTCGGCATCTGGTGCACGGGACAACGTCCGCCCGGTGGAGTGGGGTGGGCCACCCGCCAGGCCCGGCTAGCTCGCCCGGCCGGTCCTGTCGATGCGGAATTCAGGTGAATCCTGGTGTTGATCAGCACACTCAGACACGGATTCGCGGGCAACCTGTCGCTCCGACAGAGGTATCGTGAGCGGCATTCCGGGGATTAATCTTTCCGGCGGTCCGCTAACGGCCTCTGCGCCGCCCGGCGGCACCGGGACTGGACCGAACGCACTAATGAAATGGTGAACACAGCGTCATGGTCGGAACGAGTGTGCCGATGGTCGACTTGTCGATGTACACCCATGCCGGCGGTCAGCTCGACCGGTTATGCCGGGCAGTGGGATTCGATCCGGAAGAACGCCGCCACCTGGACCTTCTCCGCTTGCTGCTGGGCGAGTCCGGGGAATTGAGCATTGGTGAGCCGCCGCGGTTCGCGAGCAATGTGGCGGACGACACTACGCCTATTGAATTCTCGGTGGCGTTCGACGCCAATGGAGAATGTGTGGTAAGGGTCCTCGGCGAGACGGTCGGTGCGCCCGACCCGCGCGAGTTCCTCTCCCGGGTGGCCGGCGAATACGGCCTGGTCACCGACCGGCTCGACGCGGTCGCCGACCTCTTCCTGCCGCACGAGGAGCGGCAAGGCCCGTTCACCCTCTGGTACTCGCTGATTTTCCGCAACGGCCGGGCACCCAAGATCAAGGTCTACCTGAACCCGCAGATCAGCGGGCCGACCATGGCAGATTCGCTGGTCAGCGAAGGGTTCCGGCGGCTGAACCTTGGCGAGGCGTTCGAGCCGGTGCTCGCGCACGCGCTGCGCCGCGGCGACCGGGACAACTTCACCTTCTTCGCGCTCGACCTCGACGACGACCCGCTGTCCCGGGTCAAGGTGTACATCTCGCACGACGCCGCGGAGGCCGAGGACGCGGTCCGCGCGGCGGAACTGGTGCCGGGAGCCGACCCGATGCTGATCCGGGAATTCCTGGCTGTCCTGGGCGGCGGAAAAGGACCGTTCGAAGGGCGTCCGCTGGTCTCGAGTTATTCCTTCGTCGAAGGCATGGGCGGCACCCCGGGAAACTACAGTCTGTACCTCCCCATTCGCAGCTACGTCCCGGATGACGAAATCGCGCGGGCGCGCGTGCACGCCATTCTCGCGCAGTACGACTTCGACCCGACACAACTGGACAAAGCGCTGGCAGCGGTTTCGGGACGGCCACTGCGCGACGGTGTCGGATTGATCGCACACGTGTCCTTGAAAATGGGTAAGTTCGGTTCGGGAATAACCGTCTACCTGTCATCCGAGGCGTATGCCGTCGAGTCGCCCAGAAAGCGTCCGGTGCTCGGCCCGTCGACCTGACGCGGCAGTTCTCCGGCAGTAGTGAGAAAGCAGAGGAAAACATCCAGATGCGGACCTTCCCGCCGTACCGCGCCCAAGTCGTCGCCGAAATACCGGTCACCACCCGAGCCGAGCGCGAGGAGGCGCTCGCCGCGGCGGGCTACAACGCCTTCAACTTGCCCGCGAACAAGGTCAGCATCGACCTGCTCACCGACTCGGGCACCGGCGCGGTGTCCACCCGGCAAGAGGCCGCCGCGGCCGCCGCCGACCGGTCCTACGCCGGGTCCGAGTCGTTCTACCGGTTCCGCGAAGCACTCAGCGACCTGACCGGCTACCCGCACCTGCTGCCGGTGCACCAGGGCCGCGCGGCCGAGCGTGTGCTGTTCTCCAGCGTCCTGGAGAGCGGCAAGATCTCGGTGAGCAACACGCACTTCGACACCACGCGTGCCAATGTCGAGCTGCTCGGCGCCGAGGCGATCGACCTGCCCTGCGCCGAATTCGGCGATCTGGACAGCCACGAGCCGTTCAAAGGCAACATCGACCTCGCCGCTCTCGAAACCCTGCTGACCGGCCCGGACGGATCCCGGGTCGGCCAGGTGCTGCTCACCATCACCAACAACGGCGGCGGCGGCCAGCCGGTGTCGATGGCCAACCTGGCCGCGGCGGCGAAGCTCGCGCGAGCGCACGGGGTGCCGGTTTTCCTTGACGCGGCGCGGTTCGCGGAGAACGCGTGGCTGGTCATCCAGCGCGAAGAGGGCTATCGCGGCAAGTCGCCGCGCGAGGTCGCCCGTGAGGCGTTCGGCCTGGTCGACGGCTGTGTGGCGAGCCTGAAGAAGGACGGCATCTCGCCGATGGGCGCGTTCATCGGGCTCACCGACCCGGAACTCGCCCAGCGCTGCGAGATCAACCTGATCGCCACCGAAGGCTTCCGCACCTACGGCGGGCTCGGCGCGCACGACCTCGACCGGGTCGCGCAAGGACTGCGGGAAGTCGTGAACCCGGACTACCTCGCGGCGCGCGCGGCCGAGGCGGCGCGGCTCGCGCAGCAGGCCAACGAAGCCGGGGTGGACATCGTCCAGCCGGCCGGCATCCACGCGCTCTACCTGAACGCCGGACGCCTGCTGCCGCACCTGTCCGCCGCCGAGTTCCCCGGCCACTCGCTGGCCTGCGAGATGTACCTGCAGGGCGGAATCCGTTGTGTGGAGCTGGGTTCGCTCTACCTCGGCACACTGGACGAGCAGAACCGGCTGGTCGCCCCGGCTCCGTTCGAGCTGGTCCGGATCGCGCTGCCGCGACGGGTGTACACCCAGGGCCACTACGACTACGTGGCCGAAATCCTCGGCGACATCGCGAAGAACCCGGAGCAGGTGCCGGGCTACCGGATCGTCGACGCGCCGAAGATCCTGCGGCACTTCAACCTTCGGATGGAACCGGTCCGCTAGTACCCCGGCCTGCCCACGCCCCAATGTGGCATTGGGTGCATGTGACGCACCGAATGCCACATTGGGTGCATCTGACGCACCCAATGTGGCATTGGGGTGATCTCAAGCCGGTTGCGGCACCACGGTCATCGCGTGCTTCACCAGCCTGATCAACGCGATCTTGCTCGAATCCCGGTGCCGCGCATCGCACATCACGATCGGCACGCCATCAGGCACCACGAGCGCCTCGCGGATCTCTTCGGCGGTGTAGCGCGGCGCGTTGTCGAAGCAGTTCACCGCCACGATGAACGGGATCTTCCGCCGCTCGAAGAAATCGACCGCCGCGAAGCTGGTCTCCAGCCGGCGGGTGTCGACCAGCACCACGGTGCCGATCGCGCCGCGGGCCAGGTCGTCCCACATGAACCAGAACCGTTCCTGACCGGGCGTGCCGAACAGGTACAGCACGTGCCGCGGCGAGATGGTGATCCGGCCGAAGTCGAGCGCGACCGTGGTGGTCTTCTTGTGCTCCACGCCGGACAGGTCGTCGATGCCGGTGCTCGCTTCGGTCAGCACCTCCTCGGTGGACAGCGGCGGGATTTCGCTGACCGAGCCGACCATGGTGGTCTTTCCGGCGCCGAACCCGCCGGCGATGATGATCTTGACCGGCGTCGGGACCGAGTCGGCCGCGGCGTCTTCAGAGCTTGATGAGGCCATCGAGAACCGCCTGGAGAGTTTCGTGGTCCGGCATCTGGGCCGGCTGACGGGACGGAGCGCGGGTGATGACCAGGCCGCGGTCGATCAGGTCCCCGCACAGCACGCGCACGACGCCGAGCGGCAGCTTCACGTACACCGCGATCTCGGCGACCGACAACGGCCGACGGCACAGCTGCGTGATCGCCACGTGCTCCGGGCCGAGCCCGATCGGGTCCGAGCCCTGCTGCAGGGTCATCACCTGGGTGGAGAGGTCGAGCGGGTGGTCGGACGGCGTCCGCCCGCTGGTAATCGTGTAGGGCCGGATCAGCGGCCCGGCGGCTTCGTCGTACCAGCTGTCGTCGCTCACGTCGCCTCCCGTAGCAGGTTCGCGGCCTCGCGCGGGGCCGACGCCAGATAGTCGCCGACTCGCTTGACCAGCCGGTTCATCTCGTACGCGATCATTTCGACGTCGATGTCCGCGCCGGCGAGCACGGCGAGGCAGGCGCCCTGCCCGGCGGCCGACACGAAGAGGTAGCCGCGTTCCATCTCGATCATGTTCTGCAGCACCGGGCCGCGGTTGAACTGCCTGCTCACTCCCTTGGCGAGGCTCTGCAGGCTGGACGCGATGGCCGAGAGCTGGTCGGAGTCGTCCTTGCTCATCCCGGAAGACTTGCCGAGCAGCAGCCCGTCGGCCGACAGCACGATGGCGTTCTGTGCGCCGACGACGCGGTTGACGACGTCGTCGAGCAGCCAGTTGAGATCAGGGGTGGAGTTCCCGTACTCGTTCATGCGGACAGACCCTGACTTTCGGTGTGGTGAGGTGTTCGGTCGTTATGCGTCATTTTGCCCGCCGCGGGCCCGGCGGGTCCCCTTGGCGAACGCCATGAGCGTCCGCGCCGTGGTTTCGCCCGCGTTGGTGACGTCCACTTCCTCCGCGCCCGGGTCGTCCTGCAGCTGCGCGACCAGGTTCTGCTGCGGCTGCCGGCGCGGGAGCCGCGGCCGGTCGTCGCCGCGCAGCTCGCTCAGATCCGGTTCGGCGGCGCGCGGCGCGGCCGGGACGTGCGGCGGGACCTGCGCGGTGGCCGGAGCCTGCGGAGTACCCGAGACGTCCAACGTGCCCGAAACCGGCGAGTGCGCGTCCGGTTCCGCGCGGTGCTGCGGTTCGCGCGGGACCGGCGAGGGCAGCGGACGGGCCGGGAACGGCCGCGGCGCCGGCTCGGCCGCCTCCGGAACCGGCCGCGCGACCGGCGCGCTCTCCGATGCGGAGGCGCCCACCTGGGCCAGCTCCGGGGCCTCCATGGCCGGGTCGGACGCGTTCGGGTCGGCCAAGTGGTTCGACGGGATCAGCACGGTCGCCCGGGTGCCGCCGTAGCGGGACGGGTCGAAGGTGACCGTGATGCCGAGCCGCGACGCCAGCCGCGCGACCACGAACAGGCCGAGGCTGGAGTCCGCGCGCAGCGCCATCGCGTCGAATTCGGGCGCGTCGGCCATCATCGAGTTGGCCCAGTCGCGCACGCCCTCCTTCATGCCCAGCCCCTGGTCGGACACGTCGACCACGACGCCGCGGGCGACCATCCGGCTGGTCACCTCGACCTGCGAACCGGGCGGGGAGAACGACGTCGCGTTGTCCACCAGTTCGGCGACCAGGTGGATGGTGTCGGCGACCGCGGTGCCGACGATCGCGACGTCTGGCACCTGCTCGACCTGCACTCGCGAGTACTGCTCGGTCTCGGACACGGCCGCGCGCAGTACCTCCATCAGCGACACCGGCTTGCGCCAGCGCCGTCCGGGCTGCTTGCCGCCGAGGATGATCAGGTTTTCCGTGGTCCGCCGAGCGCGGGCGGCGAGGTGGTCCAGCTGGAACAGCGAGGCGAGCTGGGTCGAGTTCTCTTCGCGGCTTTCCATTTCGTCCAGAATCTGCAGCTGACGGTGTACCAGCACCTGGTTGCGGTGCGCGATGCCGAGGAACACGTTGTGCACACCGCTGCGCGCCTTCGCCTCGCTGGCCGCGGCGTTGACGGCGGTCAGCTGCGCGGTGTTGAACGCTTCGGCCACCTGGCCGATCTCGTCCCGGCCGTGGTCCAGCTTCGGCAGTTCGGCCTCGACGTCCACCGGCTCGCCGCTCTTGAGCCTGCCGACGATCTTCGGCAGCCGGTTGCGCGCCAGGTCGAGCGAGTCGTTGCGCAGCCGCTCCAGCCGGGTCATCAGGGTCCGGTCGACCAGCGAGCGGGACACCCGCACCGCGACGATGATCGCGGCCAGCGAGGCGAGCAGCGCCACGATGCTGCCGATGATCGCGTTGCGCAGCTGCGCGTTGCCCGCGGTGATGGCGGCGGCGGAGACCTGGTCGGCCTGTTCGATGGTGAGCTGGTTCAGACCTTGGGAAACCTGCGCGGTCAGCGCGTGCCAGTCGGCCGCGGTGATCGGCACGTTTTCCTGGTCGCTGCTGCTCCACGGGCCGTGCTTGACGATCGCGGCCTCGGCCGCGGAGAGCCGCTTCCACGCGTCGCTCGCGGCGAGCGTCTGGTAGTGCTGGCGCACCGCGGGTTCGAGGAACGGCGCGAGCTGCGCCAGCTGCGTCCGGTAGTAGCCGACGAACTGGGAGAACTGCACGAAGTCGTCCGGCTCGAAGGTGCCACCGGCGAACGCGGCGGACACCAGCGAGGTTTCGCGCGACATCAGGTCGCCCGCCCGGAACAGCGAGGTCGCCGAGATCGCGCCCTGTACCGCGGTCGCGTCCGGGACGATGCGCGCCTGGGTGTCGAACAGCGTCGCCGCGGAATCGAGTACACCGTTGTAGTACCCGTTGACCTGCGCGCGGTTGACGCTGCGGAAGGTGACCTGCGAACGCACCACCGGTAGCTGGTCGAGCTGTCCCTTCAGCGCGGTGACCTTCGAGGCGATCTCGTCGGGCGCACTGGAAATGGTGGCGGCGAAGGCGTCCTGCAGGCCCTTGAGCTTGCCGTCGGTGTCCTGCTGCTGTTGCTGCAGCTGCTGCGGTCCGGCGCTAGGGCTGTCCAGGAACTGCAGAGCCAGCTGGCGTTCTTGCTGCAGCGACGACAGCGCGGTGAGCGCGGGGATCGACACGTCGCGCACCGAGCCCGCGACAAGCCGCACGTACAAGCCGTTGATGAAGAAGGCTGTCGCCAGCACCGCCCACAACACGAGCAGGGTGATGCTCGGGATCAGGACGGTCCGGGTCAGTCTCTTCCGGATCGACTTGTCGTATGCCTTGCCGGGGTCGTCCTTGTTCTCCACGATGATTCACGAACTCCTGGGTCACCCTCGGCGAGAGTGCGGGACACGGCCGGGGAAGCGGACACGCCAGTGGGTTCGGGTGGTCCTGGTCACGGAAATCTCGGACACACCCTTCGTAGGCCCACGGAACGGAACAGCCTCGGTTTTTACCACGAAAGAGCGGCCAGCGGTGGGGCCGAGCGGGCAGCTGAACGGCGTCTTGACGAGGGTGACCGAGGGTAGCGGCGACTTACTACGGCGTTTGCCGAGGCACGGGCCCCGGACGCGGAATTCCGCCGAACGGGCTGGGCTGAACGAGTGATTTAAAAAGTGTCCGGGCACTCTTCGCCGTCCCGGCCAGTGGGCAGTCGTCGAATTGACTTGTCGACAAGTAGTCGGTCAGTCCATTGTGGATGGTTCGTGGACCGCTCGCGGTACCCGCGGACGCGGCGTAGGGCCGAGGAACGGAAGCAGTTCGGTCCCGTCCTGAAGCGCGGCGAGCGTGCACAGAACGCCCGCGCTCCCGGTGGCGACATCGGCGGACAACCGCAGCAGCCCGGTGCCCGGGAAGGCGAGCCCGCCGTGGAACGGGACGG
Organism: Amycolatopsis benzoatilytica AK 16/65; assembly: GCF_000383915.1. NCBI lineage: Bacteria > Bacillati > Actinomycetota > Actinomycetes > Pseudonocardiales > Pseudonocardiaceae > Amycolatopsis > Amycolatopsis benzoatilytica. The sequence goes on along the minus strand of NZ_KB912942.1, from coordinate 6,661,882 downwards.
CGTGCCAGGAGAGCCGCGCGAGATGGCGGTCGATCGCGTCGCGGGTGCACCGGTCCTGGCTGCTGCTGAACGCCAGCGCGGCGGCGAGTCCGCAACGGCCGTTGAGCAGGCCCGGATGGAGCACGAACTCGCTGCGGCACGCGACGCGCAATGCGGTCAGGCAGCGCGCGGACCTCGCGTCGGGGCGCAGCCGCGCGAGCTGCTCGGCGACGATCAGGATCCCGGCACTGCCGACGCCCGCCTCCCGCCGGAGTCCTCGGTCGTCGTCCCGGACCGGCAGCGAGCCGTCCGGCGCCGGGACGCACTCCTCCAGATCCCGTTCGAGGGCCTGATCCGCGAACGACAGCCAGGCCGGTTCGCCAGTGCGCTCGTAGAGGCGCAGAAACAGCAGCGCGGGCCCGGCCCACCCGTGCAGCAGCCCGGCCCGCGCGGTGCCGTCCGGCGGCTCGGCGGTGTCCAGTGACTCGGCGAGGCGGACGCCGGTGTCCAGGGCTTGCCGGCCGAACTCGTTGTCGCGGCGGACGCCGGCGAGGTGCAGCCGGGTCAAGCCGATGCCGGCCAGGCCGCTCGCCAGATCGTGGCCGACGGTCTGGTCGGCCAGCCCGCGCGACGCGGCGAGGAGTTCGCTCGCCTCGTCGCGGTAGCCGAATTCCTCCAGCACGTAAGCGACCCCGCTGCTGCCGTCGAAGAAACCGGCGCGCCGGGGCGGGTCCCGGCGGACCGCGTCGAGGAGCCACTGCTCATGGTCGGGATAGCGGCCGGCGCCGGTGACGTGCAGCGAGTGCAGGACGCCGGCCGCGCCGACGCCGAAGCCGGTGCCGCCGATACGGAACTGGTCGATGTCGCCCGGGAACAGCCGGTCGGTGCGGTGCGGCGTCGCGCAGTTGAGGACGGCCTCGGCGATCTGCTTGCGCACCAGAGGCCAATCCGGGCGGGTCTCGTCGAACTGGGTGCGCGGCGGTTCAGCGGGGGGCGCGACGCTGTCCGCGTAGCCGTCCGGCAGCGAAAACCGGCGTTCGGCGAATTCGGCGGCCCGCCGGACTCTCTCCGGCACGAGGCGGTGAACCGGAGCGAGCGGGAGGAACAGCCGCAGTCGCAACGGGGTCTCATCGCTGGTGAAGCCAGTCAGCGAGACCGTGCCGTCCCGGGCTATCAGGAGGTCCCGCGGGTTGTCGAGCGCGACGCCGCGTTCGCGTGCCGCGGCGACGATCCGGTCCGCTTGGCTCAGTACGGACAGCGCTCGGGCGCGGTAGCCGGCCAGGTCGCGGCTGGGACAGTCGAGGCCGGCGAGCGGGTAGTGCCGCGCGAGCCAGACATCCAGCGGGACGCCAGGAAGGCACTCGCGGACCAGGTAGTGGCGGCGATCGAAGGTGTAGCTGTGGGCGGTCGGCACGCCGGGAATTCCGGCGAGCCGCCGGAGCAGGTCGTACTTGCGGGCGAGCCGGGCGGTGGCGTCGAGGCCGTCGCCGTCCAGGCCGGTGTAGGGCCAGGCTTCCTCGATGAGCACCCGCTCGCCGGCGCGCTCGGCCAGGTAGACGGCGGTGCCGTGGGCGCGGTGCAGCATCTCGGCGACCGGGTGCGGCGGGTCCGGCGCCGTCGCTTCGAGGTGTTCGGCGACGCAGCCGGGGATCTCGGCCCAGGCTGGTACGGAGAAGTCCGGGCCGAGGGCTTCGGGTTCGAGCGCGCCGCTCGGCCGCCGGATCGCGGGCACCCGGAGGCTGGCGTCCTCGGTCCACTGTTCGGCGAACCCGCCGTAACGGACGTGAATCGGGCATTCTCCGCAGCGGAGCGCGCCGTCGATATCCGGTCCGACCTCGCCTTCGAGCAGTTCGGAAAGATCATCGAGGAGGTGTTCCAGAGTGTTGTTGTCGGGCGGATAAATAGTCGCGAGAGCGCCAGTTCCGGAACTGGTCGGATATTCGGCATTGTGGTCCAGCAGAATCGACCGGGAACGCAAGTGCCGATGCACGTGCCGGTGTTCCCGACAGTACTGCCGGACCTGGTCCAGCACCCGGCCGGCATTGCCCACGGCGGCGGAAACCTCGAGCGCCCAGCCCTGGTCCGGCAGGTCGGCGCAGTGCGGCCGGAAACAACGCCACGGCCCCCGGTCCTCGACTGTCCACAGTGGCCCTGGCGGGGCGGTGACCAGGTCGTTCTCCGGGCTTTCCGTTCGGCGATCGAAGAACCACGGATCGGCGAGGCAAAAAGCCTCCTGCCGGACGTTCATGAAAATGGACCTTTCAGCGGCGCGGCCTCCGGTTCTCCGGCGACGGCTCCCATTCCCGCACGGATCCGGCGGGTCGCCAATCCGCCAATTCAGCGGTTCGGCTGCCCGGCCCGGGGTGCACCGGAATCGGGCGGAATCGAACGCAGGGTGATTCACTGTCACTCGGTCGAGCGGAATTCGGCGGGGGCCCGGTAATTGGCGGAATGCCACCGGCTGGCCGGGGTGGACGTGGCCCGGGCCACGCCGTCCGACCCTCGCCCGTCCGGGCCGGCCGGCGCTGCGGGTAGTTTGAGCCTGGCGGGCAGAAGGAGGAACGGGTGATCTTCGGGTTCGCGGTCGCGGTCGCCGGGTGCGCGGTGCTGGTCGCGCTGTGGAGTTTCGTCCAAGCGGCGCGCAAGAAGCTCCCGGACACCCCGTTGCTGATCGCGCTCGCGGTGATCGAGGTGCTGCTGGTCGTCCAGCTGGTGATCGGGATCGTGCTGCTGGCCAGCGGGCACCATCCAGGCAGCGTCGCGACCTACCTGGCCTACCTGATCGGCTGCCTTGTCGTGCTGCCGGTCGGCGCGGCCTGGGCGCTGGCCGAGCAAAGCCGGTCGAGTACGGCGGTGCTCGGCATCGCCTGCCTGGCCATTCCGGTGATGGTGCTGCGACTGAACGAGGTGTGGAGTGGAGCAAGCGCGTAAGACGGCCACTGGGCCCGGGCGGGTCTTGGTCGCGGTGTACGCCATCTTCGCGCTGGCGGCGACGTCGCGAGCCGGTGTCCAGATCGGCACGAAGTTCCACGAAGCGCCGCTCGCGTACCTGCTCTCGGCGTTCGCCGCGTTGGTCTACCTGCTGGCGACGGTCGCCCTCGCCCGCGGCGGCCGGACCTGGTGGCGGATCGCGCTGGCGTCGTGCACGGTCGAACTGGCCGGGGTATTGACCGTCGGCACGCTGAGCGTTTTCGACCGGCAGGCGTTCCCGGACGCGACCGTGTGGTCGGTGTACGGACAGGGTTATCTCTTCATCCCGCTGGTGCTGCCGATGATCGGCCTGTACTGGCTGCGCCGCACGCGCGGCTAGCCGTCAGGCCGGCGTCGCTTAGGCAGGCCAGCGCCGGATACCCCGGCGGCACCCGGTACCGCAGCTGGATCCCACGGGTTGCCGGAGCCTGATTTTGTCGGTGGTCCGGCCTAGGGTTGAAGGGTGCGCATCGACGGGGTGCGCCTCGGTTGGGAGGACAACCCATGCCCCAGCAGCTGATTCCCGGGCCGGATCACCCGATCACGGTCGAGCAGAACCCGGCGCGGGTGGTGGTCAAGGCCGGCGGGCAGGTGATCGCCTCGACCACGCGCGCGCAGGTGCTCCGGGAGGCGAGCTACCCGCCGGTGCAGTACATCCCGCTGGAAGATGTCGACGCGGCGGTGCTTTCGCGGACGGAGCACCAGACTTACTGCCCGTACAAGGGAGAGGCTTCGTACTACACGCTGACGGCGGCGCCGAACGGCGAGAACGCGGTGTGGGGATATGAGAAGCCATACGAAGCGGTGGCGGCCATTGCCGGGCACGTGGCGTTCTACCCGGACCGGGTGGAGGTGGAGGAGATCGCGGAGTGAGCGGTTGGCCGAGCGGGGCCGGTTCGCCAGCGCGTCCTGGTCGAGGGCGCGCGCGGCGCAACCGGCTGGTGTCGCGTGATTCTGTGCGCTTTACGGCGGGACGGTCGTGAAGGGTTCTTTGAGGGAATCCAAGTCCGGTAAGGGGCCCTTCACGGACCTGGTTCGCTGCGCCTGCACCGGCGTCAAGACGCTGGTCGAGCCTGGCTGTCCAACGGCAGCCCCGCTCAGCCCGCGTCCCCGCCCGCGCGGCGCATATCCAGCCAGAAGTCCTTGCCCTCCGGCTGTAGCGCTTCCCACAGCAGGTTCAACGGATGCCCGCCCGGATACGACGAGCGCTCCCCGCGCCGTGCGAAAACCCCCACCAGCAGCTCCAGCTTCGGCTCCAGGTCGTCCACCAGCGCGAGCGTCCGCAAGCCGGACGCCGCGTGCAGCAGGTTGTCGTCGGCGGCTTCCCCGATCCCTTCGGTCACCAGCATGTACCCGTGAATCAGTCCGGAGCGCAGGAGCTCGAAGCCGTACTGGGCGGAGTCGATCTCGGCGACGATGTCGAGCCGGTTGCGGTAGTCCGAGCCGAACCAGCCGTGCACGAAGTCGTTGATCACGCCGCCGCTCGGGACGACCAGCGGCAGGGTCGGCAGTTCGCTCGCCTTGACCGGATTGCCCGGTCCCTCCATGTCCACATTGGTCAGAATGCTGAGCCCGCTGCGTCGCCATTCGAGGATGTCGCAGGCGTCCAACGCGTGCGAAGTGACGACGCTGCCGCACACCAGGTCCACGTCCTTGGCCAGCAGCCGGGAGAGCAGGTCCTTCGTGCGCACGTGCACCACGTTCAGTTCGATGCCCCGATCGCGGAACTCGCCGGCGACCAGGTCACCGGCCTGGGCCAGATAGCCGAGGGTGTACCGGGTGGCGCCGACGGTGAGCGTTCCGCCGAGTTCGCGGCGGCATTCATGCATCGCGTCGAGCCATTCGCTGAGAGTATTCCGCGCTTGTTCCGCCAAAGCTTGACCGGTGGCGGTGAACAAAACATTCCGGCCGCGTCCCTGCCGGTGCAGCAACGGTTCTCCGCATAATTCGCTGAAATTGCGGTTCAAGGTGTCGAGTTGCTTCTGAACGCTGGACTGGTCGCGGCCGAGTGTCCGGGCGGCACCGAGCGCGGTGCCGGTTTCGGCGACCGCGATCAGGGTGCGCAGCTGGTCGAACGTGGTGTACAGCAGCGCGGGCGAGCTGCGCGCGAGCCGGTCCAGGACGTTGAACGACGGCGGCCGGAGCGGACTGGGCGCGGATGTCGGGCTGGGCTCGCCTTCTGCGTTCACTTCTCGGACAATAGCGTCCGGGGAAACCGGCCGGACAAGCGGTACCGGTCGAACTGATCTCGCGACCAGTTCAAAAAATCTGCAGATAATATTGGCCAATGGGTAGACGGCGGACGTGGTCGACGAGAAACTCCGTGGCGCTTGATTCGATTGCTGATCCGAGGAGTTCGACAGAAGTGAGTTCGTACGGTTCCACCGGTGCGGGCCGTTCCCGCACCTTGACTGCCGCCGGGGCGCTCGGGCTGGCCGGTGCGCTCAGCGGGGTGTTGTGGGGCGCGCTGGTGCTGATCCAGCGAGAAGACCTGATCCGGCCGATGGCGGAGGACTACCTGAAAGGCGAAGGCCGCGAGGTGGCCGGGCTGCTCAGCGTGGAGGACTTGACCAAGATCGCGCTCGACTCGTTCACCAGCCGCGCGGCGATCTGGCTGGTCATCGGCGTGGTCGCGGTGGCGTCGGCGGCGTTCGTGCTGGCCGCGCGCAACTGGGCGCGGATCGTGCTGACCGTGTTCGCGGTGTTCGGCATCGGCCTCGCCCTGCGCGACTTGATCGACCTGGACCCGGCGCTGCTGCGAGCATTCGACGCGGTCGCGGCGATCTGCCTGCTGGTCGCGTTGGTGGTGCAGTGGCTGCCGGGCGCGAACCGCGCGGTCCGGGCCCGCAAGACGGCTCAGGCGCCGGCCCCGGCGTTCGCCGCCTGACCGGGACGCACTGGATGGGGGAGCAGTACTCGGGGGAAGTGCTGCGTGCGAAGGAGTTTCGGGGAAGAGAAGTGTCCACAGGGGAGAGTCTGCCGGGGGAGAGGGCACTCTAGGGGAGCGCTGCGCAACACGCTGGTGACGGATGGGGGTTCGCCACCGGCGTGCCGAGCGGTTCGATGTCCGGGAAGGGGTTTCGAGGGGTCCTTTCCCGGACATCGTTCTGACCGCCGACAGATGGGCGTCGCCGCCGGCGACCGGCGAGCACGGTCTGACCCGGCCCCGCTGGCGGCCACCGTCGCGAAACGGACTGGCACCGCGGAAGATCCGGGTCAACGCGGTCGGCGATCAGTACTCTGGCGGTGAACCCGAGGGAGGAGTCCGATGACTGCAGTTTTCGTGCACGGCAACCCGGAGACCGCGGCGGTGTGGGAGCGGCTCATCGCCGAGCTGGGCGACACCAGCACGGTGTGCCTGTCGCCGCCTGGATTCGGCGCGCCGCTGCCCGCCGGGTTCGGCGCGACCGCCGTCGAGTACCGCGACTGGCTGATCGGCGAGCTGGAGAAGTTCCCCGAGCCGGTCGACCTGGTCGGACACGACTGGGGCGGCGCGCACGTCCTCAACGCGGTGATGGCGCGGCCGGAGCTCGTGCGCAGCTGGGTCAGCGACACGGCGGGCGCGTTCGACCCGGAGTACGTGTGGCACGACCTGGCCCAGGGTTGGCAGACACCGGGCGTCGGCGAGGAAATGGTCGCCGCGATGTTCGGCGCCCCGATCGAGACGCGGGCGGAACGCCTGGTGCGCGGCGGGATGCACGAATCGGTGGCGGCCAAGGTCGCCGAGGGAGTGAACGACGAGATGGCGCGAGCGGTGCTGCCGCTGTACCGGTCGGCGGCTCAGCCGGCGATCGCGGAGTTCGGGCAGCACCTGGAGCGCGCGGCACAACGGCCGGGTCTGGTCGTGCTGGCGACCGAGGACCACTACGTCGGCACCGACGAGCAACGCCGGCGCACGGCCGCCCGGGCCGGGGCGCGGGTCACGGTGCTCGAGGGGTTGGGGCATTGGTGGATGACGCAGGACCCGGTGCAGGGCGCACGAATCCTGACCGAGTTCTGGGCCTCCTGCTGACTGCTCGGGGCCGGACCCCAGCGATCCCGGTCCGTGAGGGGCCCCTTGAGGGAATCTAAGTCCGGGAAGGGGCCCTTCACGGCAGTTCCACCGTGAAGCCGCGCATCACGTCCAGTCCGGCTCCCGTCCACTCATCGCACTGCGGAGTGGATCAGCCGGTCCAGGAAGTCCGAATAGGACAGTCCAGCGGCGGCGAACATCTTGGGCACCTGGGAAGCAGCGGTCATCCCCGGCATCGTGTTGACCTCGTTGAGCACCGGGCCTTCGGCGGTGAGGAAGAAATCGACGCGCGCCACGCCGCGGCAGCCGAGCGCGTCGTAGACGAGCAGCGCCGCTTCGGTCAGTTCCTTGCTTTCGCTGGGCGTCAACTCTGCCGGGAGGACGAACGAGGCGCTGCCGTCGTACTTGGTCTCGGTGTCGAAAAGCCCTTCGCTGACCAGTATTTCCAGCGGTGGCGCGACTTGGCGACCGTCCGGGCCGTCGAGGACGGCGACGTCGATCTCCCGGCCGCGCACGACCTGCTCGACGAGCACTCGATCGTCCAGTTCGAGAGCGGCCCGCACCGCGGGTTCGAGATCGACGACCCGATCGACCAGCTGTACTCCGAAGCTCGACCCGGCAGCGACCGGCTTGACTACCACCGGTCCGTCGAAAACGACCGTCCCCGGCGCGGTGACGAGCTGACCCGGCGCGGTCAGGACGCCGACCGCTTCCGCGACGAGTTTGGTGGCCCACTTGTCCATCGCGAGCGCCCCGGCCCGCAGCGGCGACCCGACACAGGGGATACCGGCGAGATCGCACAGGGCAGCGAGCGTGCCGTCCTCGCCGCGCGGCCCGTGGACCAGCGGGATGGCGAGCGCACAAGTGCCGAGGATCTCCAGCGCGGCGGCGAGACTCGCGCTTTTGGTGTCGGCGAGGGGCTGGCTCTCCGGGCCGAGCCAGATGCCGTCGTGGCGGATGGTGAGGGGGACGGGTTCGTACTTGGCCGGATCGAGCGCACCGCGTACCGCGGCCGCGGAGGCGAGGGAGACGTCGTGTTCGCAGTTCTGGCCGCCGCCGATGACGGCAACTCGGGTGCTCATGGTGACTCCTTGGTGGGGCGTAACGAAATGGCGGGAGGCCGGGGTGCTTCGGCTGATGGCGGTGGGCAGCCGCAGCGGGTTCGCGTGGGCTGTTCCCCGCGTCGCGATCCGCTGGCTATCGGATGCTCCGCCGCACCCGCGCGCCGATTCCGGTGACGATCTCGTGCGGGATCGTGCCCGCCCACCTGGCCCAGTCGGCGACGGTCGGCTCGCCGTCGTCGCCCGGTCCGAAAAGGATCGCCTCGGTGCCCGGTTCGACCAGATCGTCGCCGAGGTCGACGACGACCTGGTCCATCGAGGTCATCCCGGTGACCCGCCGTCGTCGTCCGGCCACGACGACTTCCGCTCGGCTGGACGCCGCGCGAGGCAGGCCGTCCGCGTAGCCGACCGGCAGCAACGCCAGCGTCGTCGCGCGGTCGGTGACGTGCCGGTGCCCGTACCCGACGCCGACCCCGGCCGGCACCGAGCGCACCTGCACCACGGGCGCGGTCAACCGAAGCGCGGACCGCAGCCGGGTTCTGCCGGACGGGTCGATTCCGACCAGGCCGGCGCCGACTCGGACCAGGTCGAAGTGGGTGCTGGGATCGGTGAGCGTGGCGGCGGTGGCAGCGAGGTGCCGGACGCTGGGCCGCAGCCCGGCGCGCGCGGCGAGTTCGGCACCGTGCAGCAGCGCTTGGCGCCCGGCGGCGTTCGCCGGATGTCCCGGCTCGTTCGACCAGGCGAGGTGCCCCATCAAGCCGACGACCTGTGCGGTCCCGGCAAGCTCGGCGCGACGCGCGGCGGTGACGAGATCGAGCCATTCGCACGGGGCCGCGCCGTCGCGGGCCATTCCGGTGTCCAGGTGGAGATGCACGCGCAGCGGGTGCCCGGCGGCGGCTTCGACGAACGCGTCGAGGTGCCGGACACTCGGCACCGCCAGGTCGATCCGATGGCGGGCAGCGGTCCACGCGTCCGCGTCGACCGGGTTCAGCCAGCTGAGGACGGGCGCGGACAGCTCAGCTTCGCGGATCGCGATGGCCTCCGCGAGCGAAGTGGCACCGAGCCAGGTCGCGCCGTTCGCGAGTGCAGTGCGCGCGACGTCGGCAAGGCCGTGCCCGAAGCCGTCCGCCTTGACTACGGCCATGACGGAGCCGGTCGCCGCGCGGGCGAGCCGCTGAGTGTTGGCCGCGATCGAGGAGAGGTCGATTTCCAGCGTCGGCTCGGTGGTGTGCCTGGTGAGGATGGTGGTCATGCGAGCACTCCCGCCTCGGCCGGACCGTAGAGCGCGTGTTTGGCCGCGGTGCTCAGCGCCCAATACCGGTCTCCATAGGACCAGTGCCACCACTCGGTGGGGTAGTTCACGAGCCCGGCGGACAACAACGCACTCGCGAGCGTCGTGCGGTTGCGCCGCGCGACGCGGTCGACCTCGGCGTCGAACCAGCAGCCGCCGTTGCTTTGCTCGGGCGTGGCGTCGATCGGCGTGCCCATCCAAAGGTCGACGCCGTCCTCGTCGACGAGAGTGAGATCGACCGCCGCCCCCGCGACATGCGGCGCGACCGCCAACGGGGCGACGAACCGGCTGGACAGCTTGTGCAGTGCGGTTTCGTCGGCGTCCGGGTAATGGCCGCGAAGCTCGTCGGTGTAGCGGTCGATGATCGCCTGCTGATCGTGCGCGCTGCGATGCCCTTCGACAATCCGGAAGTCGACCCCGCCCGGAAGCGCGTCGCGGGCTTCGTGCAGCCGGACGGCGAGCCCGGTCCGGACCCGGACCTCGCGCGCGAACGACAGCGGGACCAGCGGATCGCCGTTGTCGCACACCGGAATCGCCTGTACCCGAGGATCGGCCAGCAAGATCGTCATGCGGCAAAGCGTAGGAAGCCGGACACCTCGCTGGCTCGCCCGGAAGTACCAGGCCGGGGGCCGAATGGCCGATAAATCGACGGCCGGCTCGGCCGATCGGCCGAGGTCCGCGGGATCGGACGGCGGGCACAAGTCCGACCGGCGGAAAAAGTTCTTCCGGGGGATGTCCGGTCCGTCGAGCCGGCTCCGGCCACTGGGCGAGAAGCACCGGAACAAGCAAGGAGCACAGTCATGAAGTTCTTGGTCAGCTTGCACATCAACCAGGCCGTCTTGGACGCGTTGACCGCGGAGGAGACAGCGGCGCTTGGGGACGGCGTCACGGCGTTCATGGAGTCGGTCAAGAAGTCCGGTGAGCTGATCGCTGCGCAGGCGCTGGCCGCCCCGGCGGAGGCTGTCGTCGTCGCCGTGCGCGGTGGGCGGACGGTCACCACGGACGGGCCGTTCACCGAGGCCAAGGAGTTCCTCGGCGGCTACTACCTGCTGGAATGCGCATCGCGGGAGCGGGCGATCGAGCTTGCCGCGCGGATCCCGGACGCGGCCATCGAGGGGCTCGGGGTGGAAGTGCGACAGGTCGTGTTCTCGGACGGTCAGCTCGCGTGAGCCGGGGCCCGCCGCGCTCGCGTGCGGCGGGCCCAGCCCGGACGGTTCCCGTCCTGATCGAGGGACCGGGGTTCGGCGCGGGGCCCCGGCAGCTAGTAGGTTGCGCCGGGTGTCCCACCAGAGCGTGCCCGACGAGGTCATGCGCGTCTCGATCGTGGAGCGGCTTTTCGCCCGCGCCGACGACGACCGGCCGCTGTTCACTCACCAAGATCACTCCCGTGCCGTCGAGCACACGCTGACCTGGGCCGACTTCGTCGGCCGGGTCCGGGTCGCCGCCGGGGCGCTGCGCGAGGTCGCGGAACCGGGCGACCGGGTCGCGATTCTCGCCGGGCAGGAACTTGCTTATCCGCTCGCGTTCTTCGGCGCGCTCACCGCCGGGCTGGTCGCGGTTCCGTTGATGCCGCCCGGAAAGCGGGTCGACCGGCTCAGCGGAGTCCTCGCCGACGCGGGCGCGCGGGTCTGGGCGACCTCGGCAGCGGCCGCGAGCCGGGTGCGCGGGTTCGGCGAGCCGGACGCGCTCGTGGTGGTGGACGAGCTTTCCGGGCCGGGCGCCGAGCCGGTCGCAGTGGACCCGGAAAGCCCGGCCTACCTGCAGTACACGTCCGGTTCGACACGCGAGCCGGCCGGTGCGGTGATCTCGCATCGGGCGATCGTCGCGTCCTGCTGGCAGGCCAGCCAGGCGTACGCCAGCGACGAGGGCACGACCTGTGCCGGCTGGATCCCGTTCTTCCACGACATGGGCCTGATCCAGCTGCTGTGCCTGCCGGTCTACGCGGGCGGCCGTTCGGTCTTCATGTCGCCCGCCGAGTTCGTGCACCGGCCGGGGCGGTGGCTGCGGCAGCTCTCCGACTATCCGGCGGTCTTCACCGCCGCGCCGAATTTCGCCTACGACCTCGCCGCCGACGCGGGAGCCGACGACGATCTCGACCTTTCCGACGTCCGCGTCGCCCTCAACGGCGCCGAGCCGGTGCGGCCGCGGACCGTCGAGCGGTTCTGCGAAGTGTTCGGCCCGCGCGGGTTCCGGCGCGAGGCGCACCGGCCGTCCTACGGGCTCGCCGAGGCCACCGTGTACGTCGCGAGCGCCGGGCCGGACGGGCCGCGCGGCGCGGTGTTCGACCGGGAAATCCTTGCCCAGGGCCAGGCGGTCGAGACGCCGGACGGGCAACCGGCGATGTCGGTCGGCCGGCCGGTCGGGCAGCTGGTCCGGATCGTCCACGATGGACACGAGCAGCCCGAGGGCGAAGTCGGCGAGGTGTGGGTGCACGGGCCGAACGTCGCGTCCGGCTACTGGGGCCGGGGCGACGCGGCGACGTTCAGCGGGGTCCTCGACGGGCTCGAAGGCTGGCTGCGCACCGGCGACCTCGGCGTATTCCATCGCGGCGACCTCTACCTCACCGGGCGGCTCAAGGACTTGATCGTCATCGACGGCCGCAACTTCCACCCGCAGGACATCGAGGCGGCGGCGGGCGAGGCGCATCCCGCGGTCCGGCGCGATCGGGTCGCTGCGTTCGGCGTCGCGGACGAGGACGGCGAGGGCGCGGTGGTGGTCGCGGAATGCGTCCGCGACGCCGAGGCCGACGTGCGGGAGGTCACTCGCGCCGTGCTGCGCGCGGTGTCGCGCGAATACGACCTCACCCTGCGTGCAGTACGGCTGGTCCCTTCTGGCGGACTTCCGCGCACTTCAAGCGGCAAGGTCGCCCGTTCGGCGGCCAAAGCACGTTACGGTGACCTCCGTGGGTGATCACTGCGCCGAGGTCACGAAGGTCGTCAGCGACACCTTCCGGCTCGACCCGGCTCTCGTCGTGCCCGAGGCTTCGCTGGAGGAGCTCGGCATCGACTCGAAGGGCCGGATCAAGCTGCTCGCGGCGCTGGAGATCTACTACGACGTGACGATCGAGCTGGACGAGCTCGACCGGTTCACGGACGTGGAATCCGTGGCGGAAGTGCTCGCGGAGGCCCTGGCAACTGGCCGAGCTGAGGAGAAGCGCTGAAATGAGCGGCGGGGGCGGGTACACCGCGACGACCGATGCCTTGTCGAAGGCGTCGAAGAACATCGGTGACCTGGCGGAGAAACTGCTGGACGACAATCCGGACCTGCAGAACTCGCAGGTGACCAAGGAGAAATTCGGCCGGGTGCACGAGGCGCACGCGGACAAGTACCTCGCCGGCGCGAAAGCGCTCGGGGAAGCGCTCTCCGGCTACAGCAAGACGCTCGAGGCGTTCGGCACGAACATCAGCTCCGCCGGCTCGAAGTACGGCGCCAACGAAGACAACCAGGTCGGCAACATCGACAACGCCGGGACGCTCTGATGGCAAAGCAGTGGGCTGACGTCAAAAAGCTGCTCGACGACCCGGGCACCCCGGTCGACGACAAGAAGAAGCTGATCACCGCCTGGGAGAACGAGCACCCGGGCGACCCGGAGGAGTCCGGAAAGTACCTGGACGCGTTCGCGAACGGCTACGCCGACCCGTTCTACAGCGGCGATTCGGTCGACGACGTGTTCGACAGCACGCAGAAGGCCAGCGCGCAGAACAAGTACAACGAGGACCAGGAAAAGAAGAACGTCGACGAGGGCAAGGGTTCCCTCGACGATCACAAGCCGCCAGCCGCCGGCGAGGGCCCGGACGCCACCCCGACCGGCACGGCGACCTCCGACGAGCTCTTCGACGCCGCCGCGCCCGCGCTGAAGCTGTTCGAGACCTTCGGCTCGCTGCTGGCCAAGATCCCGGACGACTGCCGCGGCAACACCCGCGCGCTCGACCTCGACAAGGACGTCCGTTCCCGGTTCGACGAGCAGCGGGGCATCAACTTCCACGACTTCATCGAGGACTCCGCGCACTTCAAGCGCGGCTCGGACACCATCAAGAGCACATTGGACAGCACCGGCACCGAACTGGGCACGCTGTTTCAGACCTGGACCGGCGCGGCCGCCGACGCGGCGCAGCAGAACTACAACGACAAGATCCAGAAGAAGGCCGCGAAGCTCGCCGACACGCTGAGCACCACCAGCGAGGTGACGCTGCACACCGCGACGACGGTGTACGACCTCTGCAAGGGCAAGGCCGACGCGGTCGTCAAGGGGTACTCCGAGCTGGTCGGCAAGGCCGACTACACGATGGCGCAGAAGGTCATCGCGGTCGCCAACGGCGAGCACGGCAGCATCGACGACCTGTCGGCGATCGCCGGCTGGATGGACCTCAACTTCAACACCAACCTGGTCAGCAGCCTCAACGACCAGGGCTGCTGCGACGACGACGAGATCCAGTCGCACGGCAAGGACCTCGCCAAGCAGTGGATTCAGAACCAGTTCAATCCGGACATGTGGGACAACCACTGGGTCGGCTTCGACAAGAACTGCACCAGCACCAAGGAACTCATCGACAAGGCATACGACGCCCTCGACAAGCAGATGGGCAAGGTCAAGAACGAGTTCGAAGGCGCCGACGGAGCGGGCGGGGCCGGTGCCGGTGGCGGTGGCGGCGGTGTCGGGGGCGGACCCGGCGGCGGCCAGGGCGGTGGTCAAGGCGGCTACCAGGGCCCGGGCGGCTCCGGCGGCGGCCAGGGCGGCTACCAGGGGCCGGGCGGCTCCGGCGGTGGGCCGGGCGGCGGTTCCGGCGCCGGGGTCCCGGGTGGCGGCGGCTCGGACTCGGACAAGCCGTCCAGCGATCACCCCGGTGGCGCCGGGGGCGGGATTCCCGGCGGTGGCCCGGGCTCTGGCGGCGGTTCGGGTTCCGGCGGCGGTTCGGGTTCCGGCGGCGGCAAGGTGCCCGACCTGACCATGCCGGAAGGTACCGGTGGCGGCGGTTCGCTCGGCGGGGGCGGCGGCGCTGACTCCGGCGGCGGCTCCGGCTCGGGCGGCGGCTCCGGCTCGGGCGGTGGTTCGGGTTCCGGCGGCGGGTCCGGCGGCCAGGATTCGGCCGCGGCGCAGGAAGAACAGCGGCAGAAGGCGGAAGCCGAGGCTCGGCAGAAGGCCCAGGAAGAGGCCAAGCAGAAGGCTCAGGCTGCGATGGACGCGCTCAAGAAGGACGGCCTGGGCGGTTCCGGCGGCAGCAGCCTCGGCGGTCCGGGCGGCAGCGAACCGGGCAACGCGGGCGGTGGCCCGGGCGGTTCCGGCGACGGCGGTTCCGGCAAGGGCGGTCCGGTCGACGGTCCGCCGATCAAGACCGACCCGGGCGGCGGCGGTTCCGGCCTCGGCGGCGACGGCGGGCCCGGCGAGGACAAGAACCACGACGGCAAACCCGATGACGGCGGCCCCGGCAACGACAAGAACCACGACGGGAAGCCGGACGACGGCAAACCGGGCGAGGACAAGAACCACGACGGCAAGCCGGACCACGACGGCAAGGACGAGGACCGGGATGTCCTGAAGGTCAAGCAGGGCGACAAGACCTTCGAGATGACCGAGCCGGACCACGACGGCAAGATGGACATCAAGGTCGGCGAGGGGCCTGGGCACGTCAAGGACTTCAAGATCGACTGGTCCGACGACAAGTCCGGCCAGCCCGGCCAGCACGACGGTCCGGACGCGGTGCACCACCCAGGCCCGGACGGCAAGATCCACCTCACCGACGGCGACGTCAAGATCACCGCAGAGCGCCCGGACGGCCCGGGCGGCCCGACGGTCGTCACCGTCGACGACGGCAAGGGCAACCCGACCACCTACACGCTCGGCGAGGAAGACCAGAAGTCCGGCGACCACCTCGCGCACGGCGGCGACGGTCCGCAGGGCGGCGGCCCGGGCGGCGGTCACCACGGCGGTCCCGCTGGTCAGCACCCGGGCGAGGGCACGGGTCCGAGCGGCGAGCACGGTCGCCACGCGGGCGACAGCACCGGCCACGACGGTCCCAGCGGTCAGCACGGCGGACCGGCCGAAGCCCGGCATGGCGGCGGCTTGCCGTCGCACCCGATCGAGGGCGGTCCGGGTCCGCAGCTGCCCGGTGAGCACGGCCCGGCCATACCCGGCAACCACGGTCCGGTCGTGCCCGGCGGACACGGTCCGGTCCAGCCGGTCGACCACGGCCCGGCCATGCCCGCCGGACACGGCGGCGCGGGCGTGCCCGGCGGTGCGCACGCACTGGGCGGGCCTGGCCCGGCCATGCCGAGCGGCAGCCCCGGTATGCCGGTGACGCCCAGCAGCCCGGTCGAAGGCGGCGCTCACAGCGGAGCCGGGATCGCGCAGCCGGCGCAGCCCGCGTCGCAGCCGGACCACGGCGTCGCTCCGTCTGGTGCCACTGGCCAGCAGGGTTCCGCCGGGATGCCGGGCGGCATGGGCGCGATGGGCGGCGGCGGGCACGGTGGCGGCGGCGGAGGCGACACCGAACGCCGGGCCGCCTACCGTGTGGAAGGGGCTGTCTTCGACACGATCGGCGAACCGCCGGGCAGGCGGATCACCGGCTCGCTGGACGATGACGACGACGAATCGCCCGCTATCCGGACCTGGTAGGAGGACGCATGAGCGAGACCGCCGCGATTAAGGCCGAACTGGACGCGCTGGTCCGGGAGCAGTCCGATCGCCGGGTCCTGCACGAAAAGCGCGGCGAGGAGATCAAGGCGCAGTCGCAGGAGTACATGGCGAAGCAGGTGCAGGCGGCCGAACGGTACGTCCAGCATCGGCGGGAGTTGGGCAAGCGCAAGACCAAGGCCGGCTGGAGCACCGACCGGCCGAGCGCGGAGCCGCCTTCCGCGTTCGACTCCGACGAGTTCGGCAACGAACCCGGCTCGGCTTCGCCGTTCGCGGCGACGCCTGGGCCGCGTTCGCCGCGGGACGAGGCACCGCGGCGTCCTTCGCGGCGCCCGCGTCCGGTGGACGACGACGATGACGACGACGCTTTCCTGAACAACCGCTGGCGCGACTGAGGCTCGTTGGGCGGCAGGAAAACCCCTGCCGCCCAACGCCTCACAGATGCTTGCTGAGCTGCCGAAGGTGCTGCCGCATCAGCTGCACGCGGCTCACGAACGGATCTTCGACCGGCTGGATTCCGCGTCCTCGACCGGGCCGGAGGGGCTGCCGCCGGCCGCCGACCGGGCCTGGTTCTTGGGGCCTCGCACTGCGACGTAGCCGAGCAACCCCACCATGACGGCGACGCCGGTCCACATGGCTTGCTGCCATCCGTCCACAAAGGCCTGTCGGGCGGCCAGGACGATCTGCTCAGCGTGCGAGCCCGCGCTGCCGGCGACCGCGGCGGCGTTGGCGATGCCCTCACGGGCGACGTTCGCGGCCTCCTGCGGGACACCGGACAGCTGGCCGTCGATCGAGTTGCGGTAGCCGGCGGACACGAGCGCGCCCAGCGAGGCGACGCCCAGGGCGGTGCCGAGCTCGCGGGTGATGTCGTTGAGCGCCGAGGCGACACCCTGCTTGTCCCGCGGCAAAGAACCGGTGATGGCCTCGGTGGACGGCGTCATCGACAGGCCCATGCCCAGCCCCATGGCGACCAGCCCCGGCAGGATCGACAGATAACCGCCCGCCACCGATACGAACAGTCCCATCCACACCAGTCCCACGCCGGCCAAGGCGACGCCGGCGGCCATGGTCGCGCGGGGGCCGATGGCCTCGGCAAGCTTCGCCGCGAGGCCCGACGCCAGCATCATCGAGATGGCCATCGGCATCATGGCCGCCGTCGACACCAGCCCCGACCACCCGAGCACGGCCTGGAAGAACGGGAACAGCACCACGCCGATACCCGCCTGGACGCCGAAGACCACGAGCAGCGTGACCGAGCCGCCGGCCAAGCCGCGTTCCCGAAACAGGCGCACGTCCAGCAGGGAGGAGTCTCGGCGGCGCAGCTCCCAGACCACGAAGCCGATGCCGGCGACGATGCCGGCCCCAAGGCTGATCAACGTCGCGGGGGAGGCCCAGCCGCGCTCGGGCGCCTCCTGCAGCACGAAGATGAGGCCGACGACCGCGACGCTGGAGAGCAACGCGCCGATGGTGTCGAAGGGGTGAGCTGACCGCTCACGGGAGTTGGGCACCGACTTCACAGTGGTCGCCAGCGCCACGACGATCAGCACGGTCGGGAGTGCGAACAGCCAGCGCCAGCTCGCGACATCGACCAGGAGCGCGGAGAGGAACATGCCCAGGATGCCGCCGCCGCCGGCGACGCCGGTCCACACACCGATAGCCCTGCCGCGCTGGTCCTCCGGGAAGGTGGAGGTGATCACGGCGAGGGTGATCGGCATGATCATCGCGGCGCCGACGCCGCTGATCAAGCGTGCGGCGATCATGACGCTCGCGGTCGGGGCCAGTGCCGCCACCACGTTCGCGACGCCGAACAGGACGAGCCCCGCGGTGAGCATGAGCTTGCGGCCCAGCCGGTCGCCGATCGCGCCGAGCGGCAGCAGCAGCGCGGCCAGGGCCAGCGGGTAGATGTTGATGATCCAGAGAACAGTGCTCAGCGAGGCACCGAAATCGACAGCCAGGTGGGTCTGGGCGACGTTGAGGCCCGACACCGAGGCGACGACGGCCATCAGCGAGATGGACACGGAGATGAGAATGGCGCGCAGCTGGCGTGCGTCTGGAGCGTCGCCGGGGGCGGCGTCGGGTGCGGACTCGATGGAGGTCATGGGTTCCTCTCAAAAGAGCAGGGGGGATCACGGGTCCGGGTGATGCCCGGACGCCGGAAGCGGACGGCGGTGTGCCGCAGAGGTCAGCCGGCCGGGACGCGGTTGGGTGCCGCGTCGCTGCCGGCCACGGCGGCCACGACGACGGGCTCGGGCCGTTCCGGCCCGGCTGACGCCAGGTTAAGCGAGAGTTGCGGTAGTGGCATACACTCTTGCTTATGATGCAAGAAGAAGGCGCACTCGACGGCCTCGTGCGCAAAAGGATCCGGGCGCTGCGGGTCGCACAGGGTTTATCGCTTGAAGAGTTGGCCAAGCGAGTCCACCTGGGTCAGTCCTCGCTGAGCCGCATCGAGAACGGTCAACGCCGACTGGCGCTGGACCAGCTGGTCGCGCTGGCCCGCGCCCTGGACACCACCCTCGACCAACTGGTCGAGAACGCCGTCGACGACGTTGTCATCAGTCCGATGAACCACGGCGTCAACGGACTGAGCTGGCCGATGAAGGGCGACCCCGGGATGACCGTCATGCGCAGGCGCCTGACGGAGCCGCCACCGGGCACCCCGGCCAGGATGCGCGCCCATCCTGGCCGCGAGTGGCTCGTCGTGCTGTCCGGCACCGCCACCTTGTTGCTAGGGGACAGCAGCTTCCGCGTCGACACGAACCGTGCCGCCGAGTTCCCGACCATGATGCCGCACGCGATCGGCGCGGCAGGCCGTCCGTGCGAAGTCATGTTCATCTACGACCGGGACGCCCGGCGCGGACACCGCGAGAACGACGACGACTCCGAAACCGCGCGCTCATAACGGCGTCGCTTTGCGTTCGCGGCATCGCGCGTGCCGATTTCCTTGCGTAAACCGCAAGGTTATACGCGGAAAAGGCATAACGCTTCTAATGTGGCAGCATGACGCACGCGCACGCCCACGGGGGCCACCACAGTCACAGCCACCAGCACCACGACGCGGACAGCGCGCAGGCGGAGATCCTCGAGCTGGACGCTGAGGTCCTCGCAGAGCACACGAACGACATCGTCAAGTGGCTGCCCCTCAACGGTAGCCCGCGCCAGATCGTGGACCTCGCCGCCGGTACCGGCGCGGGCACCTTCGCCCTGCTCAACCAGTTCCCCGATGCGCACGTCACGGCTGTGGACACCTCGCCCGGCCATCTGCGGCGGCTCAGCGAGAACGCCTGCGCCCGCGGCGTGGACGCGCACGTCCGCACGGTGCTCGCGAACCTCGACGACGCCCCCTGGCCCGACCTCGGCACTCCGGACCTGGTGTGGGCCTCGGGCTCCATGCACCACCTGGCTGATCCCGACCACGCCCTGCGCAGCGTCCACGACCTGCTCGCGCCCGACGGCCTCTTCGTCGTCGTCGAAATGGCGGGCTTGCCGCGCTTCCTGCCCAGGACTGCGCCCGCCGGCCGGCCGGGTCTGGAGGACCGTGTCCACGCCGTGAGCGACCGCCGGCACTCCCAGAGCCTCCCCCACCGCGGTGCCGACTGGGGACCGATGCTCACCGCCGCCGGGTTCGTCGTCGAGGGCGAGCTCGTCGTCGACGTGGACGTCGACGGGACCGGCAATGCGGCGGTCGGCCAGTACGCACTCGGTGCGCTGCAACGCGTTCGCGGCGCGGTCGCGGCCGAGCTAGATGCGGAAGACCTCGCCGCGCTCGACCTGCTGCTCGACACCGACAGCCCGCACAGCCTCCTGCGCCGCGACGACCTCGCGGTCCGCACCCAGCGTTCCGTCTGGGCCGCTCGCCGCACCTGAGGCCGAGTCGTCGACTCGAAGAACGCGCGCTGCGACTGCTCTCGAAGCCGCGTCCCTTCCTCAGTGCACGGTCAGCGGTACGTCGTTCGGCGGCGGCAGGGTGCCCCCACCGCGCAGCAGAACCGGGCCGACCGGCGCGGGTTTGGCTACCGGCGGCGGGGGCACCGGGGTCGGCGTCGGCGTGGGTTTCGGCGGCGCGGGCTGGGTGACCGTGGTGCCGTGCGCGGGCGGCGGCGGGTTCAGTTTCGCGCCGGCGGTGACGTCGACGAGGTCGGCCAGCCCGTGGTCGCCGTCGACGCGCGGCACACCGAGCTTGGGCAGGCCCAGCAGGTCGATGACGGTCTTGGGAATGCTCGGATGCCACGACCAGCGGTGGTCGATGCCAGGCCGGACCCGTCCGCCGAACATCAGCAGCGGCACGCGCGGACCGTAGGCGAGCTGGACGCCGTCCGGGGTGATTTCGACGTTCGGGGTGGCGACGTGGTCGTCGTAGCCGCCCCAGTCGTCCCAGGTCAGCAGGAAGACCGTCGAGTTCCACCGGCCGGCTTTCACGATCGCGTCGACCACCTGCCAGACCGCGTCTTCGCCCTTGCTCACGTCCGCGGGCGGGTGCTCGTCATAGGGCGAGTCGTGCCAGACCATCGACAGCGCCGGCAGCGTGCCGGCCTGGGCGTCGGCGATGATCTGGGCCGAGCGCACGATGTTCGGCGAACCCTTGAGCTGCTGGTAGAACTCGACCGGGTAGCCGCTGGTGCCGGTGTAGGCCTTCCAGCTCACGTTGTGGTCGGCGGCGAGCCCGGGAAGGGACGGCAGGTCCCACACCGGGTCGGTCTGGCCGCGGGGCGGATTGCGCAGGGTCGGCGTCTGCCCGCCGACGATGAGCAGGTGGTTCGGCGTAGAGTTGGTGCCGTAGCCCGCGCAGTGGTTCTCGATGAAGGCGCCGCTCGCGGCGAGCCAGGCGTAGAACGGCAGATCGGCGACGGTGTCGAACTGGACGTGCGCGCCGGTGCTTTTCTTCGTCAGCCAGCTGTAGTACGCCTTGCGGTCGTGCGGCTGATCGGATTTCGGCGGATTGGGCGTGGTGGGCCAGCCGGTCGCGACATTCGCGCCGAACGCGGCCATCGACCGGAAGTAGTTGTCGGTGGTGTGGTTTTCCTGTACCAGGACGACGACGTGCTCGATCGGGCCGGTGGAGGCCATGGGGATCCCTTCGGAGCGGGCCGGTTCCGGTGCATGATCGCCCGTCGGGGCCGGGCCGGCCACCCGGAAGACCCGATGAGACCAACCGGATTCCGTTGCGCCGCCCGGGATACCGCGGATTGCCCGGAAGGAGCCGTTGGCCGGATTCGCGTCCGCCGGCCCGGCCGGGCAGCACGACGGCCTGCCGCCAGGAGCAGCGGCAGGCCGTCGGTTTACCCGGTTACGTCAGTGCCGCGGGTCGATCACCGCCGCGGACGTGCCGCCGCGCCGGGACGGCTCCCCGGCGGCCAGGAGCTGGCCGTGCGGCAGGAATTCGATGCCGGCGGCCACGCCGATGGACCCGGCGTTCTTGAAGCTCTGCCCCAAGGTTTCCAGTCCCTTCGTGGTCGGCAGCGCGAGGAAAGCGGGTTCCGCGTCCGTCATCGCCGCGTTCCGCTGCGAGGCACGCGGCGCGGTGATCGCGTCCGGCAGGCTCATGCCGAGATCGAGCCGGTTGACCAGGATCTGCAGGACGGTCGTGATGATCGTGGCACCGCCCGGCGAACCGATCGCGAGGAACGGTTTGCCTTCGTGCAGCACGATCGTCGGCGACATGCTCGAGCGCGGCCGCTTGCCCGGGGCGGGCAGGTTCGGGTCGGGCGCGGTGCCCTGGGTGGGCGCGAAGTTGAAATCGGTCAGCTCGTTGTTGAGCAGGAAACCGTGGCCCGGCACGGTGATCCCGCTGCCGCCGAGCTGTTCGATCGTGTTGGTGTAGGACACGACGTTGCCCCACTTGTCGGTGACGACGAAGTGGTTGGTGTGCTGCTCGTTGCTGTCCGACGAAGCGGCGGTCCCGGTGGCGCAGCCGCCGCCGGTGGCGTACGGGTCACCTGGCGCGACCGGGCTCGTCCCGGCTTTCGCGGGGTTGATCTGGCAGGCGCGCGTCGCCGCGAAACTCTTCGAAAGCAGTTGCTGCTGTGGCACATTCACGTAGCGCGCGTCGCCGATGTACCGGTTGCGGTCGGCGAAGGCGAGCCGGGTCGCTTCCAGATAGTGGTGCAGCGCCTGGACCCGGTCCATCTTGGACAGGTTGAAGTTGCCGAGGATGTTGAGCGACTCGCCGACCGTGATGCCGCCGCTGGAGGACGGGGCCATGCCGTAGACGTCGTAGCCGCGGTAGTCGATGTGCGTTGGGCTGCCGTCGAGCGCCCGGTACGCGCGCAGGTCGGACACCTCCATCGGACCGCTCATCGCGGCGATGCCGGCCCCGGGCGCGACCGGCGGCTTCTGCGCGGTCTGTACGAGGTCGCGGCCGATCGAACCGCCGTAGAACGCACCGATGCCTTCGCGCTCGATCTGCCGGTAAGTCGCGGCGAGGTCCGGGTTGCGCAGGACGGAGCCGGCCTTGGGCGCGGCGCCGCCGGGCAGGAACAGCTGGGCGCTGGGCGAGAAGTGGCCCAGCTTGGTGGCCAAGCCCTGCGTCTGGCTCTCGAATTCGGGTGTCACGACGAACCCGTGCTGGGCGACCTTCTCCGCGGGCTTGAGGTTGTCCGCGAGGCTGAACTTGCCCCACCGTTGCAGCGCTCGTTGCCACGTGGCGAGGTTTCCCGGCACGCCGACGGACCGCCCGCTCTCGACCGCGGTCTCGAACGGGTACGGCTTGCCGGTGGCCGGGTCGATGAACATCGTCGTCGAGTCGCCGGCTGGCGTCGCCTCGCGCCCGTCGATGGTCGAGACGGTCTTGGTGCGCGCGTCGTAGTAGACGAAGTACCCGCCGCCGCCGAGACCGGCGACGTACGGGTCGGTCACGCCGAGCGTCGCGGCCACCGCGACTGCCGCATCGGCAGCGGTCCCTCCCCGGCGCAGCACGTCGATGCCAGCCTGCGTGGACTCGACGGTGTCCGAAACGACCGCGCCACCGGAACCCTCCGCGACCGGAGCCCGGGGCGGGGCCGGTCTGGCCGAAGCAGCGGGTGCCGACGCCAGCACGCAGACGGCGGCCAGCCCAGTGGCCATCGTGGAGGTGAAGATCCGCTTCGCAGGCATCGCAACCCTTTCTCGGCGCCGGGGGTCTTGGCACCGGGTAAAGCTCCGGTGAAACCGGGGGTGTCCTGTTTTAGCACCGGATGCGCCGCGGCGGCATGGTCCGCGCGAGGGATCTGTGTCGACAAAATCGTGCCATTAAGGATCGAAACGGATTTTTCGGGCGCAGCCGTGTTTAGGTCTGCCCGTGCTGTTTCTCCTGGGAAGGGCGCGCAATGCGGGCCGCCGCGCCGGAACGGGCGATCGGCCTCACTTCAGCGCCATTCCCGGAACACGGGCGCGGATGGCATCCATGGTCGCCTCGTCCGAGACGCCCTGCCAGTCGTACCGCGGCGTGTAGGGGGCGGTGAGGGCACGGACGTCGTCGTCGCTGAGTTCGACGTCCAACGAGGCGAGCGCGTCGTCGATCTGCCGGGTCGAACCGGCACCGACCAGCGGTGCGGTGACCACCGGTTGACGGTGCAGCCAGGCCAGGGCGACCGCCGCGCGGCTCACGCCATGGGCAGCCGCGACCTTCCCGACCGCGTCGATGATGGCGTGGTTCGAGGCTTCCTGCTCGGGCGAGTAGAGCGCGTCGGCATAGGCGCCGTCGGTTTCGGCGCGGGCGGTGGACTTCGCGTCGTCCCAGGCGCGGGCGAGGCGGCCGCGGGCCAGCGGGCTCCAGATGATCGTGCCGACGCCCTCGTCCAGGCAAAGCGGGATCATTTCGCGTTCTTCTTCGCGGGCGAGCAGGTTGTAGTGGTCCTGCATCGACACGAACCGGGCCCAGCCGTGCTGCTTCTGCAGGTGCAGGGCCTTGGCGAACTCCCAGGTGAACATCGAGGAGGCACCCAGGTAGCGCACCTTGCCGGCCTTGACGAGGTCGCTGAGTGCTTCGAGGGTCTCCTCCAGCGGGGTGGCGTGGTCGTTGCGGTGGACCTGGTAGAGGTCGATGTAGTCGGTGCCCAGCCGGCGCAGGCTGTGCTCGACCTCGGTCATGATCGCCTTGCGGGACAGCCCTTTTCCGTTGGGGCCGGGGCGCATCGGGTGGCGCAGCTTGGTGGCGATCACCACGTCGTCGCGGTCGGCGAAGTCTTTCAGGGCGCGGCCGAGGATCTCTTCGCTGGACCCGTTGGAGTACATGTTCGCGGTGTCGAAGAAGTTGATGCCGGCGTCGAGGGCGTGCTTGATCAGCGGGCGCGCGTCCTCCTCGCCGAGCGACCAGACGGGGTGGCCGCGATCGGGTGCGCCGTAGGTCATCGCCCCGATCGCGATGGGCGAGACATCCAGGCCGGTGGTGCCGAGCTTCACGTAACGCATGGGAGGTCTCCTGCCGCGGAAGATGCGGAGGATTCTCCGCAAGTGACTTCGAAACTAGCGGAGGATTGTCCGCATGTCAAAGATGGGGCATCATCGAGACATGACCGACCGGACCCCGAGCACCTACGGCACGCAGCGCCAGGCCGCCGCGCGCAACCGGGTCGCGATCATCGAGGCCGCGCACGAGCTGTTCGCGGACAACCCGCTCGTACCGCTGAGCGAGGTCGCGAAACGCGCCGGCGTCGGCGCCGGGACGCTGTACCGGCATTTTCCCACCCGCGAAGACCTGATCCTGGCGGCCTACCAGCACGACATCGAGCGCCTCACCACCACCGCGGACGAGGTGCTGGCCCGCCACGCATCCGCCAAGGCGGCCTTCGTCGAGTGGTTCGAGACGCTGTCGGGCTACATCCGCATCAAGCACGGCCTCGGTGACGCGTTGCACAGCGCCGCCGCCCAAGAGGTGATCAGCGCGTCTTGGGCGCCGACCACGGCCGCAGTGGCGAAACTCGTGGACGCCTGCGTCGCCGAGGGCACCATTGCCGCTGGGCACGACCCTGCCGACATCATCATGTTGATGAGCTTCCTGTGGCGAGTCGCGAACAATGACGAGGGAATTGCTCAGGGGCGACGCCTGATCGCCGCCGTGTTTTCCGGGCTGAAAGAAGTGCCCCAGCCGATCTGACCGAGACCGGCTGTCGATCGATCACCGTCGGGTCGTGAGCCGATTCAGCCGAGGCCGAGCAGCTTGTCGGCGTTGCCGTGCGCGATCTTGTCCTTGTCTTCGTCGGACAAGTCCGACTCGGCGAGGAACGCCGCGGCGCCTTCGTTGCCGATCATGGGGAAGTCCACGGCGTGCAGGATCCGGTCCACGCCTACCGTGTCGACGCAGTACCGCAGCTGAGCCTGGCTGAACATGCCGCTGGGCGTGATGAACACGTTGCGCTGGAAGTACTCCCGGAAAGTGCGGTCGAGCTTGGTCAACCGCCGGGGCATGGCCTCGTCCAGCCGGTCGAGGTAGAACGGGATGAACTCGCCCCAATGGCCGAGGACGAACCGCAGATCCGGGTAGCGGTCGAGCACGCCGGCGAGGGTCAGGTGCAGGAAGTGCACCGCGGTCTCCTGATGCCAGCCCCAGGCGGCAAGCCGGAAGGACGCGGACACCACGGGGCTGAGCTGACCGGCGTAGCTCGCGTCGCTGACCGCCCGCGGCGGCGGGGCCGGGTGCAGGTAGATCGGCACGTTCAGCTCGCTCGCCGCACGCAGGATCGGGTCGAACCGGGGCTGGTCCAGGAACTCGCCGTCGGTGCGGCCCATGATCATCGTGCCGACGAAGCCCAGCTCGCGGACGCATCGGCGCAGCTCGTCGGCGGCCGCGTCGGGCACGGCGGTGGGCAGGGCGGCGAATGCGGCGAACCGGCCCGGGTAGGCCTTGACCGCCTCGGCCGCGGCGTCGTTGGCCGCCTTGGTCAGCTCGGCCGCCACCCGGCCGGGCAGGAACATGTTCTGGCAGGACAGCACCTGGGTGGTGATGCCATTGCGGTCCATGTCCGCGATCCGGGCGGCGCCGATGTCCGGCAGGAGGTGCAGCCGCTCGGTGTAGGGCATCCCGGCGCTGGCGTCGAACGCGGCCGCGTGGCCGGGGACGAGCTCGGCCATGCCCGGCGCGCCAGCGGCGGAGACTGCCGGGTCGGTCCAATGTTCTTCGAGCGTGACGATCCGCATCGCTACTTCCTGTCCGTCGCCGATCTTTGACCTGCGCCTCCATCCTGGTTCCAGCAAGCAATAAGCTCAAACACTTGTTTCTGATGTTCTGATCAGTTTTCCTGATGGGAGCCCGGGATGGAGCTACGGCACCTGAGGTACTTCATCGCGGTCGCCGAAGAGGGCGCCTTCAGCCGGGCCGCGCGTCGGCTGCATGTCGTCCAGCCCACGCTCAGCATGCAGATCCGCGACCTCGAAACCGAACTCGGCGGACCGCTCTTCGACCGCGGCGCCCGCCGGACCAGCCTGACTCCGGCCGGCCAGGCGTTGCTGATCGAGGCAAGGCAGGTGCTGGCCCAGGCCGAGCGGGCGCGGACCGCGACCCGGTTGGCGCTGCGCGGGGAGACCGGGAGCGTGCGGATCGGGGTGGCCGGTGCCGCGGTGTTCGGCGGCCTGCTCACCGGCCGGATCCGCGCGTTCTGCGCGGCTCGGCCACTGGCCCGCATCGAACTGCGGGAGGCAGGTCCGCAACGGCAGCGGGCCGCGATTCTCGCCGGCGAGCTGGACGTCGGCTACAGCGCGCTGCCAGCCCCGCCCGACGAGCCCCGCCTGACCTCGATCTCGGCCAGCTCCGCGTCGTTCCTGGTCGCGCTGCCCGCCGGACACGCGTTGGCCGAGTGCGAAACGCTCACTGCCGAGCAGATCGCCGGGGAGGAACTGATCGAATACTCCCTCGGCGAAAGCCGCGACGATCCGGCGCTGAATCTCATGCGGAACACGGGCCTGAACCTGTGGCCCATGTCTGCTCGTTACCGGGCGGACAGCACGTTGAGCGTGCTCGCGCTGGTCGCTGCCGGAGCAGGGATCGCGGTCGTCCCCGCCGGGGTGGCCCGGGCCGCGGTACCGGACGTGGCATACCGGCCGCTCGCCGAACCAGACCTCGCCGTCGAGTTTCACTTGCTGCACCGGGCCGAGGAACCCGACCCGGTAGTGGCCGCGTTCCTGAACACCGACGCGGAGAGCTGCTGAGCTGACAGGCTCATGCTGTCGCGCGGAACTCGGCCACGGAGCGGGCCGGGTCGGGAATCGGCCCGCCAGCTCGATCGGAGCCGAGCTGTGCGCCGTTCCGGAAGCGGATCTTCAGGGCGGCGTGTCTACTGATCACGGCACTAAGGTCTGGGTGGGCCTAACGCTTCAGCATACGAACCGCGAAGTGTTGGTCGAAGGCCCTGAGATCATGATCCGCCCGGTGGGCACCCGTCGCCTGGTGGCCGGTGGTTCCCGATGAGCGGCGACACGATCATCACCGGGTTGACCCCGATCCAGGCCGACGGGTTGGCCTGCGTGACGTGCGGAGCTGACTACCTCCGCGTCCGGGTCCCGCATGTGCCAGTGGGGCGGTCGGTGACCGGCTCCCAGGTGTTCGCCCGCGTCGGCTGCTGCCTGGTTGACGCGCGGCGTGCAGCGGGAGGTGTGTTGCGGTGAGCGCCGCGACATCTCCGGCTCGGCGGGACCGCTTGCTGTGGGTGCAGTGCGCCTGTACTGCGCTGGTGGCGCTCGGTGCGGCGTACGCCTCCTACCGGCACGGCCGCGAGTTCGCCGTGCGGTTCGGCGCAGACGAGACGACGGCGGCGATCTGGCCGTTGATCGTGGACGGCATCCTGACCACGGCCACGGTCGAGCTGTGGAAGACCACCGGCCACGGCCGCCGCGCCGGTGGCCGGTGGGCCGCCTGGTTGTCCTTTGTGTTCGGGATCTGCCTTTCGCTGTGCGCGAACGTGGCGGCGGCCCCGGAGCTGAGCGTGTTCGCCGTGGCGGTGGCGGCGTGCCCGCCGCTGGCGCTGCTGCTGGCCGTCGAGCTGCTCAACCGAGCGCTCAAACGCCATCGTGCCGAGACCGCGAGCGAGACCACCGCCGATACCATCGAGACCACCGGGACCGGCAACGAGCCGGGGAGGGTGGTGCGTCTCGCGGTGGTCCCGGAGCAGTCCCGCCCGCCAGCCGAGCCGACCGCCGAACAGCGGATGTGGGCCTACTACGTCACCGAACGGTCCAAGGGGCGCACGCCGACCGGCGCGGAGCTGGACCAGATCGCCGGGACCAACAACTACGGCCGTCGGGTGCTGCGGCGATGGAGGACCGCCGGGCGGATCGCCGACAGCAGCCCGGCGAAGGTCGGCGATGCGCGGCCGGTCGTGTCGCCGGTTGGTCAGGCTTTGCGCCAGTCGATCTGAGGTGCCCGCACGATCTGGAGTTTCTGCCGTCGGATGTCCCACGTTGCCGCCGCGCCGGGGCCGTTGACGTGATGGCGGACGGCGGCCTGCACCCGGTCTTGCTCGTCCTGAGCGAGACCGATGTCCTGGTAGTCGTGCCGCCATTCGTAGGGCTGGCACACGATCCGGCGGCGTCCGAGGCGGGTGCGGTCGAGCTTGGCGGCGGCGAAGTCTCCGCCCCCGCCGCTATCGCAGTAGTGACAGAACCAGGGCCACGGCGGAAGGGCGATCCACCGTGGCCCGCCGCCCGGAACGCGGGCGTTGCTGAACACGAAGTCCAGCAGCTCACTGATCGGCCGCTGCCGTACAACCACCGCGCGTCGCCCCGAGGCTGCTATGTCATGTCAAGCCGCGCCGAGGTTGATTTGAGCGTCGTAGGCAGGGTTGCCAGGTGTGGTGCGCTCGAGCAGCTTGAAGATCGTGCGGGCGAGGGCGCGTTTGATGCACCGCTGCGCGTCGCGTGATGTCTTGCCCTCAGCGCCCCGTTTGGCGATGTAGGACCTGGTTGAGGGGTCGACGCGCATACGGATCAGGGTGATCGTGTGGAGGGCTCGGTTGAGCTGGCGGTCGCCACCGCGGTTGAGGCGATGCCGGTGAGTCATCCCGGACGAGGCCGGGATCGGCGCGGCGCCTGCGAAGGCGGCGAACGCGGCTTCGGAACGGAATCGGCCGGGGTGGGACCAGCTGATGAGGATCTGGGCGGCGCTGATCGGGCCGACGCCGGCCATGTCGATCAGGTCGGGAGCGATCTGCTGGGCCAGGGTGGCCAGTT
This sequence comes from Amycolatopsis benzoatilytica AK 16/65, assembly GCF_000383915.1. NCBI lineage: Bacteria > Bacillati > Actinomycetota > Actinomycetes > Pseudonocardiales > Pseudonocardiaceae > Amycolatopsis > Amycolatopsis benzoatilytica. Next base: position 6,632,804 of record NZ_KB912942.1, on the reverse strand, counting down.
CGATCTCCAAGTCCTTCGCCTCCGCCCGCAGTGCCAGGATGCGCCGGGCGGCTGAGCGCATCGCCCGGATCGTCATGCGGTGCTCGAGCGAGCTGCCGGGCTGATCGTTCAGCTCGGCGCAGTAGGTGATCTGAGCCGAGCTGGACTGGCCTCGCAACTCGGCACGCAGGTCTTCGGGCGCGGAAACGATCAGGGCCTTGAGGTGGTTGATCGCGGCGGTGGCGGCCAGGACGGCGCTGTGACGAGTGGTCAGCAGGACGCGCAGGGCTTCGCGTTCTCCGCGGCGGCGAGGATGGATCAGCTGTTCGCTGGCCAGTGCTTCGCGTGCAGCGCGCACGGCATCGAGACCGTCGGTCTTGCAGCCGCCGCGCTGAGCCGGTCGTTTCGGCCGGCAGACCTCGACAACACGTTCGCCTTCGGTATCCAGGAACGCGGCCAGGCCGGCGCCGTAGCTGCCGGCGCCTTCCAACGCCCAGCACCTAGCGCCGGGAATGTGCTGGCGGGCGAACTCGAGTAGTTTCCGGTAGCCGCGGGCATCGGCGGTGACGTCGGTGTGGGCGAGCACGGCGCCGATCGGGGTGACGACGGCTGCGGCGAGGGTGTCGCGGTGGGTGTCCACCCCGATGACGCCGTCGACCTGTTCTGCGAGCATGGTCATGCGGTTGTGGTTCCTCTTCTCCAAGCGGACAAGCCGTGTGTTCGGCGTCGGCCTGGGTAGAGGTCACCCGTGCGGCAGAACTGTGACGAGTCACGCCGCGTGCGGCGGACGAGCTGCTATCAAGCCAACCAGGTGGGCCAGGCCGACGCCGGCGCTCCAGCAGACATCTCGGGGGCACGGCAGATCATCAAGATCGCCAGTTACCTTTCGAGTCATGCCGGAGCAGCCGGCGCCGAGCCTGACAGCAACCAGACCAGGCCGAGCTGCTGCCCCAGAATCACAGTTACCTTTTTCGTAGTTCCTGATCAAGGAGCTGTGGTCACCAGGCCTGGCATGACTAACGCCCCCAGTCGAACCCATGATCCGGGGGGTGGTGTCACCGGGCCTGGTGGCATCGAGGGACCGCTGATAGGGACACGGCCACCAACTGGTAGGTCTCGTCGTAACGTGGGTGCCGGCGCTCGATGCCCGACCGGTGACCACCTACGGCGGACGAGAAGGCTTGATGGATGAGCAGCAGCTTCGGGGTGTTTCTCGGCCTGGATGTCGGCAAGGAAGCCCACCACGCAGTCGGACTCGACCCGGACGGCAAGCGGCTGCATGACGGGCCGCTGCCCAACACCGAAGCCAAGCTGAAGGCGCTGTTCGACAAGCTCGCCGCCCACGGGCCACTGCTGGTGGTGGTCGACCAGCCCGCCACGATCGGGGCGCTGCCGGTCGCGGTCGCCCGCGCAGCCGGGCATCAGGTCGCCTATCTGCCTGGCCTGGCGATGCGCCGCATCGCCGACCTCTACCCCGGCCGGGCGAAGACCGATGCCCGGGACGCGTTCATCATCGCCGACGCTGCCCGCTCGCTGCCCCACACCCTGCGCCCGGTCGACGTCGGGGACGAGGCCTTGGCCGAGCTGGAGGTGCTGGTCGGGTTCGACGACGACCTGGCCGGCGAAGGCACCCGCCTCAGCAACCGCATCCGCGGCCTGCTCGCCGGCATCCACCCGGCTCTCGAACGCGCCATCGGCCCCAAGGTCAGCCACCCGGCGGTGCGGGAGATCCTGTCGCGCTGCGGCGGCCCGGCCGGGATCGCCCAGGCCGGTCGCCGCAAACTGACCGCGATCGCGAAGGTCCACGCGCCGCGCATGGGCGAGCGGCTGGTCGAGGCGATCATGACCGCCCTGGGCGAGCAGACCGTCACCGTCCCGGGCACCGCCGCCGCCGACACCGTGCTGCCCAGACTGGCGGACAACTTGAAAACCGTTCTCCAGCAACGCAAGCAGGTCGCCGAGCAGGTCGAGGGGATACTTGATGCGCACCCTCTTGCCGGGGTCCTGACATCGATGCCCGGCATCGGCGTCAGGACCGCAGCCCGCATCCTGCTCGAGGTCGGCGACGCCTCCAACTTCGCCAGCTCCGGGCATCTGGCGGCCTACGCCGGCATCGCCCCGGTCACCCGCAGTTCCGGCACCAGCATCAAGGGCGAGCATCCGGCCCGGACCGGGAACCGTCAGCTCAAACGGGCGTTCTTCCTCGCCGCGTTCGCTGCCCTGTCGGACCCGGTCAGCAGGGCCTACTACGACCGCAAACGGGCCGAGGGCAAGAAACACAACGCCGCGCTGATCTGCCTGGCCCGCCGCCGCTGCGACGTGCTCTACGCGATGCTCCGAAACGGCGCCCACTACCGTCACCCGGGGCCAGTTCCCACGGCAGCTGCGGCTTGACAACCACATAGGGACACCCCCCCGGATTGTGATCAGGCGATGGCGAGTTGCGGAGCGAAGTCAAACTCGCCGTCGGCGGCTCCGCCGAGGAAGGCCGACCACTCACCGTCGTCGAAGCGAAGCTCGACAGCGGTGGTGAGCGACCGGACAAGGGTGTCGGTGCCGATCTTGGTAATGGTGGCGATCCCGTTTGCGCTGGTGGGGGTGCCTTCAGAGGCGTCGCGGATGAAGGTCGCCCAGGCGTTGTAGGGGAAGATGATCGTGCCTGCGGCGGGGTGCTTGCTGTGCCGGATGACCACGCCGTCTGTGGTTGGGGCGACCTCGACGCAGTTTTCGCCGTTGCTGCTGCGGGTGGAGGTCCGCCACGCGAGGCGGTCGGCGGGGGTCATCTCAGTCCTCCGGGTTGGTTGTCAAGGTCTCGATGCGCGCGGCGATGGCGTCGGCGGATTCGGCCAGGGAGAGCGCGGCGGCGCACAACCGGTCCGCAGACAAAGTATACGCCCCGACTTGATCTTGGTCCTGGACGTAGATGGCTCCGGTGGGGTACTCGATGTAACCGATGCTTTGGGCTTCGTCGAAGTCCAGCAGCAGGAAGTCTCCGTCGAGCCCGTCGTGGACGGCGACGCTGACCGGCATGACGTGCAGTTCGACGTTGTCGCGCTGCATCAGGGTGAGCAGGTGTTCCAGTTGTTCCCGCATGACCTGCGGGCCGCCGACGACGCGGTCAAGGACGTACTGCTCGATGACGGCGCGGAACCGCAGCGGGTTGGTGTCGTCGGTGAGCCGCTGTCGCGCCATGCGGGCGCGCACGACTTGCGGGGCGTCCATCGGCGGGACGCGGAGGTTGCCCACCAGCAGTCCGGCGGCGTAGTCGGGTGTCTGGAGTTGGCCGGGCAGCAACAGCGATTCGTAGGAGAACTCGGCGGCGGCGAGCCCTTCGAGCCCGACGAAGATCTTGAACCAGTTGGGCAGCACGTCGCTGAATGGTGCCCACCAGGTGCCCTGATCGGCGCGCGCGGCCAGCGACGCCATGCGGTCGACGTGCTCCACGTCCGCGCCGTACGCCCGGAGTAGCGCGGTGACCTCGTCGGGTTTCTGCTGTGTCTTTCCAGTCTCCAGGTAGTTGATCTTTGCCTGGCTGCACCCGAGCACCTTGGCCGCTTCGGTCTGCTTCAGGTTGGCGCGCTCGCGGGCGACCTTCAGGTCGTGCCCGATCAGGAAGCGCAATGCGGACGGGTCTGCGCGGTGGTCGGCCACTGATGTCCTCCCGTATGCCTGCCAGATCACACACAGTGTCGCATCTATCGAGTCACATAACAGCAGATCCACCCGATGGATGTATGGATCTATGTATATATACAAGCTATGTTACAGTGGTGCCGACATAAGGACGGTACACGAGGCGAACGGCACGCCAACGCGCAGGTAAGCGCGCTACGGCTGTCCGACGCCCCCAGCCCCGGCGGGGCCGGGCCGGACCCCCGACCTGGTCCGGCTTCGCCGGTACCACCAGCCGACCCTCACCGTGGGTCGGTGCGGCGAGCGGAGAGCGGTCATGTGGCGAACGCGACGCAAGCCCAGCCAGTGGGTGGCAGCGTGCCGGGATATCGCCGGCCGACGCCGGGAGATCCTGGTCCTGCCCACCGACGATGACCGGGTGGCGCTGGTCTTCCCGCCCGGCGAGGTTGCCGTGCTGGAACCGTTGCAGGCCGGTCGCCTGCGCGCCGCGCTGCGAGACGCCCTGTTCGCGTTGGACGAGGCCGCCATGCGCGGGGAGCACGAGCACTCCGTCCCGACCGTGCGGGCCACCGCATGAGTTCCGCCGCGCAGGTCGTCGTGCTGGTCATCGCGGTCACGGTGTTCGTCGTCCGGTTGGTGGCCGCGCTGTATCACGCGCGGGTTGACGGCCGGATCGCCGCCCGCCACGCTCGCCAGGAGCGGCAGCCGTGAGCCCACTATCCGCACGCGCCGCCCGCGAGCTGGGCCGACGCCTGCACGCCGCCGGATTCCGTCCCCTGCCCGACGTGGCCGACGACGGCGAGCTGATCGGCACCCGCCTGTGGCGAGTCCGCGCCGGATACGTGGAATACCTCGCGCTGCGCCCCAGCGGACTCGCCCACGCTGTGCGCGCCGAAGCCATCTTCGACTACCAACGCCCCACCGAGCACGGCCCGGTGATTGAGCACCACTCCGGACACGCCATCAACGCCCTGAACTGGCTGCTTACCAGCGCCGACCCGCGCTCGGGCGACCGGCCGCGCCCCTACGCCGCCGGCGAGCCCGACGAGCCGGGCGGTGCCTGATGGCCGCCCTGAATCTGCCCACGACCGGCACCCATTGGAGGCACAGCATGACCACCGCCACACCGACCCGCCCGGACGAGCAACAGGCCACTGAACCAGAGCGTGACCTGCGGATTCATCGTCACCTGTTGGATCAGTTCGTCCCCGACCCGTCGGCGATGATGCCGCTGTGCGACGAACCAGGATTTGCCGCGATCTTGGAAAGCATGGTCGCTGACGAGGCACCCCGTCTGTTCGCCATCGTGCAGGAGTACGGCCAGCGCGTCGACGCGCGGATCGCCGCGTGGGGCATCGCCTTCGACGATGGCCACGCCGAGATCGCAGCGCGCGGCGTGCAGGGCAGGCTCCGCGCGCCGGAGGACGCGCTGCGCTTCTTCAACTTCGGCAGCCACATCCGCGCCCGGCTCGTGTGGTTCAACCCTGATGCGGCCACACCGCCCGACGATGACGATGAGGCTGCCTGACCAGGCACTGCCGTGTCGGCCGAGGGTGTGCTGTGGCTGCCGGGCGTGTTCCGGCCGCTCTACCACGCCATACCCGACACCCAACGCCGCACGGACTTCGACAACGTGATCGTGCTGTGGGCCGTCTGCGGAGCGCCAGCGACGCCCTGGGCGGGCAGCGCCCTGCCCTACCGGCCGTGCCCCGACTGCGAACGCATCGTCGGCCCCATGCCGACCACGAACCTGACCCGTCACGGCCACCGGAAGGAGTGAACGAATCGTGGCCCGATCACCGCGCCCGCTGGCCAACCGGCGCGTCGTCGTCGGCTTCACCCAAGAGGCACTGGCCGAGGCGCTGGGCGTCGATCGCACCACGATCGGCCGCTGGGAACGCGGCGAACAGCAACCCCAACCCTGGCAACGCCCCGACCTCGCCCTCAAGCTCGGAGTCACTCTGGAAGAGCTGGACGGGCTGTTGCGGCATCCCGGCCCGGAGCTGCCGACCGCGCCTGCCGAAAGCGGAACTGTCGGTCTCAGCTCGTAAACTCTGTGTACAAGATTCACTCGCCTGGGTAAACATGGAACGACAGGCTGTCAAGGAGCGTGGAGACCATGAATACCCGCCTCGGCGTAGGCGAACGCCGGGTCAATCACTCGCGCCGTACGCGGACCGCGATCGTCGACCAGCACGCTACCTGGATCGCGGTGAACCCCGTCCAGGGATGCCCGAAGGTCTGCTCGTACTGCTTCCTGAACGAGCGGGGCCAGACTGCCGTCCGACCCGAGCACTTGGCCAGCCCAGCGGAAACGGTCGACCTGCTCACGGCGTCGCCGTACTACGCGCCGGATCGCCCGGTTGCACTGTACACGTGGACCGACGTGATGGCACTGCCCGGCTCCCGTGCGCACCTCGCCGACCTGCTGGCCGTGCTGGTGGAACGCAAGATTCCCAACCCGATCGTGCTGATCACCAAGTGCCCGATCCCCGATGACACGCTCGACACGGTAACCGCCGCTCGCCGTGCCGGGCTGCGGACGATCGTGTACCTGAGCTACTCCGGGCTGGGGCGCGACGTGGAACGCGGTATCCGGCACGAGGAGCTGAAGGCCAACTTTCCCCGGCTGGCCCATGCTGGCATCCCGGTGGTGCACTACTGGCGTCCCGCGTTCCCAGAGCCGGCGACCGTCAGCGCGATGGAAGCGGTCTTCGACTGGGCGGCGACGTACGCGCGGTGCACCGTGGCCGCCGGGTTGAAGGTGGAGCCCGCCGCGTTGCCCCGATTAGCCGGGCTGTGGCCGGAACTGGCCACCACGCCGGGCGTCACCACGGCCGAAGGTGTCTACCCGCAAGCGTTCTGGGACTTCATCCATGCCACCCACCAGCGCCGCCCCGACCATCCGTTGTTCCACACCAACTCCTGTGCCTTGGCCTACGTACTCGGCCAGCCGGACCGGTTCGGGGTGTTCGGCGGCACCGTGTGCACGGCACGCAACCACTGCCCGACCGCCCAGCGTCGCCGCTGCGAAGCCGACATCCTCCGCCGACCGGCCCCGACCGAGGCGACTGTCCGCACCGCGCTGGATCGACGTGGGCACGCCGACACGCCGTTCACCCTCGACCATCCCCGTGGAGAAGTCGTGATCCATGCGGTCCTGCCCACCAACACCGCCGCCGCGCTGACACATGATCTTGGCATCCGGGTCCGCGTCGCCCGCCAGCACAGCGACCCCTATTGGAGCAGCGGAACGGCAGGTGCTTTGCCGCTGGTCATCGGTGATGCCGGATGACACCGGAGAATCTGGCCAGTGTGCTGGCCGACGTGCGCCGGCTTCGCGCTGGTTTCGCGGGCACCGCGCCGCAGCCGTGGACCGCGACCACGGCCGCCGCTGAGATGGCCGTCCAACTCGGACACCTCGCCCTGTGCCTGCTTCGCCGGTGGGGAGCCGACACGACCGACCTCGACGATCCGCAGCGGCCGATCACCGACACCGGGGATGAGTTGGCCGATGTGCTCTTGGCCGCTCTCAGCGTGCCGACGCTGGCCGAAGCGGAGCCCGCTGGGCTGCCTGCGCCCCGACAGTTGGGCCGTGACGGCGAGGTCGAACGATTCCTGCGCCTGCTGATCACGGTGGGCCAGCTCGCCGAAGCCGCCATGATGCACGACGGCTTCCGCCATCGGCCCACGGGCACGCCGCCGTCGATTCCGTCGGCCAGCGCCAGCGCGGTCACGGCCGCCGACGCGCTGGCCGACGATCTCGGGGTGGATTTGCTTGCCGAGTTCCGGGCGATGACGGTCGACGCCGAAGCATTCCTCCGCAGCAGGGACACCACCTGGTGACCGGCCAGGGCGACTTCGCCGCGCATCGCCGCGACGGCGACGACGTGATCAAGGTCCTGGACGGGCGGCACCCGGCGGGAGCCCACTTCGTGGCGGCGGCGCAACACGTCGGCGTGACCGGGATGAACGCCTACCTGTCCACGCTGCGGGCGGCCGGGGTGCACCTGCCGCCCGGCCTGTCGGTGGAATCGGCCCGGCCGCTGGCGGTGCGGCATCGCTGGGTCACCGGCCCGGTGTTGCTGGACCATGCCAGCGTCGACCCGTCGCGCTTTGTCGACGCGGTGATCGAGATCGCCGGCTGGGTGCGCGCCCTGGACCCGACGGATGCCCGCGTGGACACCAACCTGGCCAACTTCTGCCTCGCTGACGATGGAGTCGTGCTGGTCGACGTGCTGCCGCCACTCATCCCAAGCCTGCGCCCGGAGCCGTCGAACCTGTTCGACGTGTTGTTCGCCGCCTTGTGTTTCGACACCACGGTGATCCTGGACGCGCTGATCGGCTACGCCGCTCGTGCCCTGCTGCGTTCCGATGTCAGCCTGGCTGTAGGCCAACGTGACGACCTCGCACGTCCGGTACCGCAGGAGTTCGCCGAGCCCGTCGAGGCGTCGTTTCCCGCCTCGTGGTTCCGGGCGCGAGTCGGGCTGGCCTTGCGTGCACTTGCTGGGGAAGCCGAGCCCGCAGGTGTCCATGACTTCTTCGCCCTGACCTCCGTGCGGGCGTTTCGGGATCTCTCCGAGGTACAACGGGCGGACCGCGTCCGGCAGGTCGACCAGACTGTGAAGGAGCTTGCCCTGACATGAACCCGTCGGCCGATCCCGCGATAGGACTGTCCACGTGGAACTGCCACGCCGGGGATGTGGAGTTCGCGATCACCGCGCCATCCGCATGGCTGCCTGCTCAGCGCGCGTACCTGTCGGACTTCCTCACCGTGCCACCGGGAGAACTCGGCCTGGCCGCGTTCACCATCCGCGTTCACACCGACGATACGGCCTTCCGGCGGATCGTCGATACCATCGCGCGCTCCCCGACCACCGGCACCATCGAGCCGGTTCCCGGATTGCTGATGCAGGAGGCCCGTCAGTCGACCGGCCGCCGCTGCTACATCATCGCCAGGGACGACGTGGAACACCAACCGGGCGCGTACGCCGTGACCGTGCACGGCCATGACATCGACTTGTTCGTCCATACCGGCACCGCGCGTCCGCATCGCTACCCGATCCGGCTGGTCCGGGAGGCAATGCTGCGTACCTACGAGGACGCGGGCGGTGTCATCTTTCACGCGGCTGGTGTCGATGTCGGCGGCGCGGCCGTGATGGTCTGCGGACCCCGTGGTGCGGGCAAGACCACCGTGACGGCGGCGCTGCTGCGGTTACCCGGCGCTGGCCTGCTGTCCAACGATCGACTCGTCGTCTACCAGGAAGATCACGTCGTCGCTGTGCCGCTGCCGGTCCCGACCGGGCGAGGCACGATCCAGGCGTTTCCCGAACTGGAGCGCCTCGTTCCCCACCGGGCCGGCGGCGGGCTGGACAAGATGCCCGCGGACTTCGGTTCGGCGGTCAAGCACGCCTTCACCGCCCGCCAGTTCGCCGAGGCGTTCGGTGCCCGCCTGATCGCACGGTCGGCGTTGCGGCTGGTCGTGGTACCCCGGCTGACGGACACGGACGAGCCAGCCCACGCGCGTCGCCTGCCGGTGGCTGAGGCCCGCCGGATCATCGCGGCGAACTGCTTCACCCCGTGCGATGAGTTCTGGATTCGGCCCTGGCTGGTTCCCCGCCGCAAAACAGAGGAGCAGCTTGATAACCAGGCCAGTGCCGCTGTCGAGTACCTCGCGGCGTCCGTGCCGTGCGTCGAGGTGAGCTTCGGCGTACGCAACCCCGTGAGTGCTCTTGCCCGCGCCCTGGAGGAGACGGCGGGAGGTGTTCGATGAGGCGCGCGGGCTGGACGGCGGTTGTCACCGCAGCGGGGCACGCGACGCGGTTCCGGCCGTTCAGCGCGATCGTCCCGAAAGAGATGCTGCCAGTCGGGCACCGGCCCGCCGTCCACCACGTGATCGCCGAGTGTGTGGGAGCCGGAGCCGCCACCGTTGTTGTCGCGACCCGACCCGATGACCTTGTCGTGCCTGCCTACCTGGCCATGCTGCGCGAGGATGGCGTGCCGGTGGAGGCGGTCGCCGAGGACCTCGGGCACGGCTACGGCAACGGCACGCCGCTGCTCACCCTCCGGGCCAGGCTCGCCGCCGAGGAGTCGTTCGGGGTGGCATTCGGTGACGATGTGCTGCTGGGCGGACACGACCTCGCCGCGATGCGCGGTCTGGCCAGCAACGGGGCTGACGCGGTGATCGCCGCGCAACGGGTCGACCATGCCGACATCGCCTCGTTCGGGGTCGTCGACATCCACCCCGGCGACCCCGACCGCGTGATCGGCATCCGGCAACGGCCCGACCCGGCCACCGTCACCGAGCCCCTCGCGGTTGTCTCCCGGTTGATCCTGCGGCCGTCGATCTTCGACCTGCTCGTCCCGACCGAGCGCGCTCGCGGAGAAGTCGACCTCGGCGTGGCCGTCGGGGAACTCGCCCGCATCGCTGACGTGCGCGTCCATCGGATCACGGGACGCTGGGTCACCGTCGGTGAGCCACGCCGATACCTTGAAGCCCTCCAGACTTACTGGCAACTCCAGACCGAACCCGCCGCTCACCACTGAGGACAACCGTGAAGCTGATCGACATCTTCAACGACCGCTACGAACCCGTCGGCACCGAGGACAAGAAGACCGCCCACGCCAAGGGCTTGTGGCACCGCACCTTCTCCGCGCTCGCCGTCAACCCCACCACCCAGCGCGTGGTCCTCCAGAAGAAGGCTCCGGGCCGGTACAGCTTCGACCGGCCCGACTACGCCGACATCACCGTCGGCGGCCACTACCAGGCCGGCGAGACCATCCCCGACGGCGTGCGCGAGGTCTACGAGGAATTGGGGCTGCCCGTCGCCTACGGCGACCTGCACCCGATCGGCCTGCGGCAGACCGCCGTCACCCTCGCCCCCGACTACATCGAACGCGAGTTCCAGCACTGGCACCTGATCCCGCTGGACGTGGCGTTGGAAGACATCCCGCTCGCTGACGCCGAGGTGTCCGGCCTGGTGGACATCGCGCTGGACGATGCGATCACGCTCGCCGAGGGCGGCACCGACACCGTGCCCGCCCGCTACGCCACCCGAACCGACACCGGCCTTGCCTACAGCGAGGCCACCCTGACCACTGCCGACCTGATCCCCAACTACCTCACACTCGATCAGCTCTACCTGCGCCTGTTCGTCGCCGCGCGCCGGTTCTGCGCTGGTGAACGCACGCACCTGTTCTGGTGACAGCCGGGGACCGGCTTGTGCGGATCGCTGTCGTCGTGGGCACCCGCCCCGTACGCCGCACAGCTGCGCGGCCAGACCATCCCTGAATAGCGCGGCCTCGGCGGCGACATCCGCGTTCAGGCGGGGCCGTTCACGGTCGTCGACCCCGAGCACCGGCAGCGCGCTCACCAGCGGGGCCGTCCAGGCCGCGCAGCAGCCGCAGCAGTTGTCCCGGCTGGTCGGCACCGTCAGCATCCGCCGCAGCAACGACGTCCGCCGCGCCCGCGGCACCGTGAGCCCGTCCGGCCGCTCGGCGAAGGTCGGCGCCGGGCAGGCCCGGCCGTCGCAGAAGAACCGCCGCACCCGCAGCCGCAGCTCGACCGGCCGGCCGCCGATCGGGGCGTCCGATAGCCGCCGCCAGTACCGGCTGTGCACCCGCCGGGATACGTCCCCGCACCCCGGACACGTCGCTTCCTCGCCGCGCAGCCGAACCTGCAGAACAACGCCGGCCCCGCGGTCGGCCAGCTCCTCGACCACCACCGAGCCGAGATGCGGCAGCAAGCCGCGCAAGATCACATTCGGGTGATCATGCTCCGCGGAAGGGTCAGAAGCTGGGAGCCACGCCGACCTCCGATCACGCAAGATGCGCCAGATCCCATATCGGTGCACCACCCCACCTCGTGGCTACGCTGCTGCGGACGTCTTCAGCAGCTCGGTCACGTGCTCGGCCAGGGCTGGGATGGTGGGATGGTCCCACAGGATCGTCGGCGGCAGGGAAAGCCCGTACCGTCGCTGCAACCGCGCTCGCATCGACACCGCCATCACCGAGTCAACGCCGCTTTCCGGTAGCGGTCGCCGGACATCGACATCGGCAGCTGGCTGTTTGAGCTCTTCGGCGACCTGGTTGACGAGGTCGTCACGGACGTGGGCGAGGAGTTCGTCCTCGGACAGCCCCGCCCATTCCTCCAGGATTGACGTGCTTTCAGTCGGTCCGTCACCGGTGGCGGTGGTGAGTTCGGTCAGCACCGCCGGACGCGGAACGTTGTCCGGGACCGGCACGGGGCGGAGCACAACGAAGTACGGCAGATCGATCCTAGACAGGAACTGCCATGCCTGGAACGCCTCGTCGGGGGTGAACCCGTCGATGCCGTTCGCGTTGGCTTCGGCCATGCTGCTGGCGATGTCGCTGGCCATGCCGGTGCCCAGCCACGCCATCCACGCCACGCTGACCACGTCGCGGCCCCCGTTGGCGCGCCGGTAGTCGGCGACTGCGTCGAGGAACGAGTTCGCTGCCGCGTAGGTGACCACGCCGCTGGTGCGGGCGAACTGACCGGATGAGGAGAACAGCACGAAGAAGTCCAGAGTTCCGGGCGGGAACTGTTCGTGGAGCACCATCGCGCCACGTGCCTTCGGGCGCATGGTGCGGGCCAGACCGGCAGTGTCCATGTGTTCGGCGAGCGCGTCGTTGACCACGCCTGCTGCGTGCACCACGCCTCGGATCGGCGGCAACCCCAGCGCTTCCGGCGTCAGCGCCTCGGCCACCTGGTTGGGGTCGGCGACGTCGAGGGCGACGACGCGAACGGTCGCGCCGAGGTGTTCCAGCGCGCGGACGGCGTCGATCCGTTCCCGGGTGGTGGGGTCGGTGACCGTGTCCCACTCGTTGCGGGGCGGTAGGCCGTTTCGTCCGGCGAGGACGATGCGGCGCGCGCCGAGTCCGACGAGCCACCTCGCGACTTGGAGACCGATGGCGCCGAGCCCACCGGTGACCAGGTAGGTGCCGTCCGGTCGGCACTCTAGCTCCGGTCGTTCAGGTTCGCGTTCCACGGGGATCATGCGTTCCACGTGGTAGCTGTCGCTGGTCGCGGAGTAGATGTCCTCCCCCGGGGCGGGGGTGGACAGCAGGAGGGCGAGTGCGCGTTCCTCGGGGTTGGTCACGTCCGGGTCGACGTCGACCAGCCCACCCCACAGGTCGGGGCGTTCGCCGGAGATGATCCGCGCGGCACCCCACAGTGACCGGTGCGCGAGCGCGGTGCGGTCGCGGCCTGCTCGGACGCCTCGGGTGAGGCACCACAGCCGCGGCACGTTCGCTCCTGCGGTGCGCGGAATCCGCTGGGTGGCGCGGATCAGCGACCATGTTGCGCGTTCGGCTTGGTCAACGGGGTCGGCGCCGGTGTCGGGGCCGGGTGCGATCACGACCAGCCCGTATTCGCCGGGGCCGGGTTCGGGGATGTCGTCGGCTTTGGGGACCTGGCGGCACAGGATGCCTTGGTCGTCCAGGCGCTTCGCAAGCGCGGATGCTACTTCGTCGGTGCCGACAACCACGGCCCATTCCGGAAGGTCGGTGCCCTGCTCGATAGCGAAGGGTTCCCAGGTGATCTCGTGGACGAGGTCGCGGGGTCCGGCCATCGTGCCGGGTGCGCCGTCGAGCACGCCGAAACGGAGTCCAGTGATTTCGGCGACGACCCGGCCGTCCTCGTTGGCGATGAGCACGTCGACGGTGTCGGGGGCTTCCTCGGAGGTCCAGGCGTGCACCAGCAGGCGGCTTAGCGGGTTTCCGGCGACGACGAAACGGCGGATGTTGGAGGGCATCCGGGTGAGTTCGTCGTCGGGCAGCAGCAGCGGGGTGATCGTCAATGCCCCGTCGAGCACTTCGGCCCAGCTGCCGCCGTCGCACTGCATGGAGGCAAGGAGTTCCCGGTCGTTGCGGTGCAGGCTTTCGACTTTCCACGGGAATCCGTAGCCGTCGACTCCCCGGGCGCGGAACCACTCGTCGAAGCGTTCCCAGGTCCACTCTTCGCCGCTGCCGACCCGCTTGATCGCGGGCTCGTCGAGGTACTGGGTCGAGACTTGGGCGGTGTGGTCGAGGGCGGCGGTGGTGTGGGTGAGCCATGCTTCGTCGTCGCTGCCGTCGGTGCGGGAGGCCAACCTGAGGGTGCCTTCTTGGAGCACGACTTGGAGGGTTCGGGGGACTTCGACGACGACCGGGATGCGGAGTTCGACGTCGGTGAGGGCGGCGTTGTCGCCTGCTGTCATGAACGTGCTGAGCAGGACAGCGGCGGGCACGATTTCCACGCCGTGGACCGGGTGCTCGTTCGGGTACGGGCGGGAGTCGTAGTCGAGGTGCGTCTCCCACATGCTGATCAGGGATGCGCCGCTGACCCAGGTCCGCCCACCGATCAGGGTGTGACTGTCCGGGGCGTGTCCGCCGCCCCGCGCACCGCCTGTCCGGATGGTCTCCACCCAGTACTGCTGACGCTGCCAGGCCATCGTGGGCAGCTCAACGAATGCGTCGTTCGGGTACAGGCGGGTCCAGTCGAGGTTGCCGCCGGAGCAGTGCAGCTCCGCTAGGTTCACCAACAACTGGTGCTGCTCCCGGTCGCGGCGCAGGCTCGTGTGCACCGTGGCGTCGACGTTCGCGGCCTCCAAGGTCTCCCGGATGGAGTGCGCGACGATCGGGTGGGTGGAGATCTCCAGGAATTTCGTATGCCCGTCGTTGATCGCGGCCTGGACGGCTTCGAGGAAGTGCACGGGGTTGCGCAGGTTGCCGACCCAGTAGGTGCCATCCAACGGCACGTTCCCTCGGGGGTCGTCCTGTGAGGTGCTGTAGAACGGCACGACCGGTTCGCGGGAGGCGATGTCGCGCAACTGGTCGGTTAGCTCGGGGAGTAGCTGGTCCATATGGTCGCTGTGGAACGGCACCTCGGTGTCGACGCGCCGCACCATCAGACCTTCGTTGGTCCACTCCTCAGCAACGGCGGTGACGGCGTCGCGGCCACCGGAGATCACCGTTGATGTGGGGCTGGCGGAGATCGCCGCCACGACATCGTCGCGACCGTGGAGGCGGCGTTCGGCCTCGTCGAACGGGAGTGGGACCATGGCCATCGCGCCGGTTCCCTCGGTGCGGCGCACCAGCACGGACCGGCGGCACACGGCCTTGGCTGAGTCCCGGATGTCGACTGCTCCGGCGGCTACGGAGGCGGCGTACTCGCCGACCGAGTGGCCGATCACGGCGGCCGGTTGGACACCGCGCGTGCGCCACAGCATGGCCAGCCCGACTTGGATTGCAAACGTCGTGGGGTGGGTGATCGCGATGTTGCTCCAGTCGCCGTCGGCGATCGCCTGACGGATGGAGAACCCGGCTTCGCTCTGCATGATCGGTTCCAGCATGTCGATCACGTACGCAAAGACCGGCTCGGTCTTCAGGAGTTGACGCCCCATCCCGGCCCATTGGGCACCGGCGCCGGAGAACACCCAGACCGGGTTGGTGTCGGCGTCGGCGCGGGAGAGGACGGTGTTGCTGGTGGGTTCGCTGCCGGCGACCGCGCGCAGCTCGCTGATCAGCTTGTCCCGGCTACTGGCGACCGCTGCGCCGCGCCAGGTCAGGTGCGCGCGTCGCCGCGCCAGCGTCGCACCGACGGCGTCGATGGGGGTCTCGGGGTGGGTTTCGAGCCAGTTGGCGAGCTTGCCCGCGAGCGCCCGCGCTCCGGCTTCGGACCTTGCGGAGAACGAGAACACGCGCTGACGAACCTCGAAGGTCGCCTCGTCGTGCTTCCTCTTCGTCTTGGTCTTGGGGGCGGTGGGGGCTTCTTCGAGGATGACGTGCGATATGGTTCCGCCGATCCCGTACGAGGACACCCCAGCGCGGCGGACGCGTTTCCCGCGCTTCCACGGGGTGGGTTCGGCAACGAGCTCCAGTCCGGAGTTCGCCCAGTCCACAGCGGGAGTGGGCTTGTCGTGCGGGCTCGGCGGGATCTGCTCGTTCTGCAACGCAAGCACGGTCTTGATCAGCCCGGCGACACCGGCACCGGCTTCAAGGTGGCCGATATTCGGCTTGACTGACCCGATTCGGCACGGTCGCCCGGCGGGACGGTTCTTGCCGTAGACGTTGGCGATCGCGTTGGCTTCGAGCGGGTCGCCAGTGGGGGTTCCGGTGCCGTGGGCTTCGACGTAGTCGACGGTAAGGGGGTCGATTCCGGTTCGTTCGCAGACCTGGCGCAGCAGGCTCTCTTGCGCGTCGCCGTTGGGCATCATCATCCCGTTGGTGCGGCCGTCCTGGAACAGGCCGCCACCACGGATCAGCGCGAGGACGCGGTCACCGTCGTGTTGTGCGTCGCTGAGGCGTTTGAGGACAACGATCCCGGCGCCTTCGCCGCGTCCGTAGCCATCGGCGTCCGCGTCGAACGCGCGGCTCTGTCCGCGTGGGGAGGTGGCTCCGGCGGCGTCGAGGGCCACCGCGAACGAGGGCCCAGCCATCAGGTTCACGCCACCGGCCAGGGCGAGTTGGGTTTCCCTGCGCCACAGGTTTTGGCACGCGGTGTGGATCGCGGTGAGCGATCCGGCGCAGGCGGTGTCGATGGAGAGGCTGGGGCCTTGGAGGTCGAGCGTGTAGGAGACTCGGTTGGCGATGCCGAACAGGCCAGCGCCGTTGAGTGCCCACGCCTGGAGCCCGGGGATGTCGTCTAGCAGGCGCTTTCCGTAGTCGTAGGCGCTGACGCCGAAGAACACACCGGCGTCGGTGCCGCGCAGCCCGGTCGGCGCGATCCCGGCGTGTTCGAGCGCCATCCACGACAGTTCCAGCATCAGACGCTGTTGCGGGTCGATGAACTCGGCTTCGCGGGGTGTGACGCCGAAGAAGTTGGCGTCGAAGCCGGTGATGTCGTCGAGGTAGCAGCCGAGCTGGGTGGTGCGACGGAGGATCGCGCCCACCTCGGGGCTTTGGGAGCCGTACGGTTCCCACCGCTGCGGGGGTACCTGGCGGACCGCGCTCTGCTCTTGGTTCAGAAAGTTCCAGAAGCGTTCGGGAGTGTCGAGGTCCGGGGCGAATCGGAAGCTGATCCCGACGATGGCGATCGGTTCATCGCCGGTGGTTTCGACCGCAGCGTTGGCCAACATTTCTCCTCCGTATCAGCTAACTAAGAGCGTGTCTTACGTGGTGTTCGGCGGCTGATGTGTGATGGTCTTGGTCGTGGTTGATCGTTTGTCGTTGCGGCTTGTGCCGGACGAGTTGTGGGACCTGGTGGAGCCGTTGATTCCCGCGTTCGTAGCGCGCCCCCAAGGTGGCGGGACCGCGCCATTGGAGCCGCGGCAGGTGTTCACCGCGATCGTGTATGTGCTGACCAGCGGGTGCGCGTGGCGGGATCTGCCGCCCTCGTTCGGGGTGCCGTTCCAGACCGCGCACCGTCGCTTCACACAGTGGACCGAGCAGGGGCTGTGGCGCGAGCTCCACCATGTTCTCCTTGACGAACTTGGTAGCAGGGGTTTGCTCGACTGGAGTCGCGCGATCGTGGACGGTGCCTGTGTTCGCGCGAAAAAGGGGGATCGCTAACGGGTCCCAGCCCTGTCGACCGGGGCAAGCCGGGCTCGAAGATCCACGTCCTGTCCGATCGGGGTGGGCTGCCGCTCACGGTCGCGATCTCCGCCGCGAACACCCACGACTCGCACGCGCTCAAACCGCTGGTCATGGCCATCCCTGCGGTGAAATCCCGCCGCGGCCCCCGGCGGGGCCGACCTGGCAAGCTGCACGCGGACAAGGCTTACGACCAACCCGCACTGCGACGCTGGGTAGCGGCGCACGGCATCGGCGTGCGGATCGCCCGCAAGGGCATCGAATCCGCCGAGAAACTCGGCAAGCACCGCTGGGTGATCGAGCGGACCATGGCCTGGTTCACCGGATACCGGCGCCTGACCCTGCGCTACGAACGCAAAGCCGGACACTTTCTCGCATTCCTCCAACTCGGAGCCGCAGTGACCTGCTGGAAGAAACTCCGAAAACTCACCACATGAGACATGCTCTAACACCTCGACCGCCCACACAAGGTACGGGTCTTGCATTCCTGGATACGTTATCCCTGACCTGGCACGCAACCCGCTCAAGGAATAACCACTCCGTGCAGGGCGGAAAGAATCCAAAGGCCACGCCGCGGTCGCGCGGGCCGGCGCGAGCCGGTGCCCGGCTGCCGGCCCCAGGGAAGGTCATCGCGGAACTCAGTTTCGGCTTCTGGCGCTATCTGTCGTCTCGCCGGCAGGCCGAGCCGTTGTGGGTGCCCTACCTGCACACGGCCTTCCGGGCCGGGACTAGCCGCCACGACGTGGACGGCCCCGTCGGTCGGCTCCACGACCTACGCAATCGAGTCGCCCACCACGAGCCTTTGCTCGCCACCAACCTCGCAGCACGGTGCGCAGACGTCCTCACCGTAGCGAGCCTGCTCTCGGACGAGCTGGCCACCTACATTGGCGCCAACAGCACCTGCTCCCGACTGCTGACTGATCGTCCCTACTGAAGCGGAGGGGCGCCGGCCCCCAGGGCTGACGGGGCTCAGCCGGCGGCTCTGGGCTGGTGGGTGTGATGGTCGACGTCGGCCCGGTGGCGGGCGAACGCGCTGAGGACGTACCCGAGCTCGTCCGGATCCTCACCTCCAGACCCGCGCTGGCCCGGGCACGTCAGCGCGGCGACGAGGGCCGCACCGGCAGCGGTCTCGCGGTCGAGCACCAATCCTCTCTATTCCGTCCAAACCGACACGCACCAAACGGGCCGCGGGTACTGCATCCCGACAGCAAACAGATATCACCCGGCAACCCACCTCGGCTTTGTCCGGTGTTACTCGATTGCAGGCCGCGACCGGGTCGGACAGGAAAGGCGGGCGGCCACGAGAAATCCTGCAAGAATTCTGCAACGCCGGACGATCCCCTGCAATAGCCCGCCGGGGGGACATTTACGGTTACTGTCCACATTTTCATTGCTTCACCAAACACACTGTTCTAATCCACCCGAATTGGCCAGCCAGCCCGGCCCTCGGGGCCCCGATCGGCCCAGCCTCACGGGCAACCCCTACCCAGCGGAACCCCTGCCGGCACAACATCCACCCGCCAGGGGACCTCGGGCATCGACCCCACGCTCGTCACGAAGCGGCGCCACCAACTAGCCGCCTACTCCGGATCAGGTACCGCCATGGGCCAAAAGTGGATAAATGAATCGCCCTGGGTCGCGGAGAGGCAGGCGGGCGATCGCCGGCACCGGGGTACCGGGTGTTGGCCGCACTGGACCCTCAGCGGGCGGGAGGGGTGTCCCGCCTGATCAGCGATGGGGACATCGAGTTCATCGTCGCGACGGCCACGACCCGCCCGGGCGCGCTCGGGCGCCCGTTCACGCACTGGAGTGTGCGCAAGCTCGCCGCGTATCTGGCCAGAACCCGGACCGGCCGGTGCGCGTCCGTCGTGAGCGGCTGCGCCAGCTGCTGCGTGAGCATCGGGTGTCGTTCCAGCGGACGCGGACCTGGAAGGAGTCCACGGATCCGGACAAGGACGCCAAGCTCGACCGGATCGAGGAGGTGACCAGCCGATTCCCGAACCGGTGCTTCGCGTTCGACCAGTTCCGGCCGTTGTCGATCCGTCCCTGCCACGGCTCCGCCTGGGCGCTTGAGTCGAAGCCGACCCGGCTGCCCGCGACCTACACCCGCCCGCACGTCATCCGCTACTTCCACGGCTGCTCCAGCCTGGGTGATGACCAGCTCTGGGGTGTCCTCCGGCGCCGCAAGGCGACGCCGTGGTCCTCGTGGGTCATCGCCCACTGCAGGCACCGCGTCGACGTGCAGGACCATCCCGATTTCCGAGCGGCCGCTGTCGACTTCGAGCGTCAGAGCCCGAGCTGGGTGGCCGCGTTGTCCTCCCAGGCGGTCTCGACGCGCACGTAGGCGCCGAGGGTGGCGAGCGAGCGGTGCCGGGTCTGGTGGGCGATGGCCCGGTCGGTGGCGCCGCGCAGGTGGGCGTAGGTGACGAAGCCGGCGCGCAGGGAGTGCGCGGAGTAGGGCCCGCCGGCGAGCTCGGCGCGGGCGGCCGCGGCCTGGACGAGGTCGTTGACCGAGGCCGGGTTGAGCGGCCGGTCCAGGGCCCGGTTGCCCTTGCTGACCTTCCGGAACACCGGGCCGGTGGTGATCGCGGCGGCCGCGAGCCAGCCGCGTAGGGCGGTGACCGGGCAGCGGCTGCGCCGGTTGGCGTAATCGACGAGTCGATCGAGCGCCTGCTCGACGGCACCGCCCTGCAGGTTGGGTATCGATCTGCCCATGAGCGCGTGTCGCGCTTGAAGTGCAACAGCTCTTACCGTCTTGTTTCGTTGTCGGGCAGACATCGAAGTGAATCGGGCAAGAGCTGTTGCGGTATGAGGCTATGACGGGGCTAGACGATGGGCAACTCACCGATCTGGTGGCGCGGATGCACGTGGCGTGTGGCGACAAGTTCGTGTCC
Organism: Amycolatopsis benzoatilytica AK 16/65; assembly: GCF_000383915.1. Classification (NCBI taxonomy): domain Bacteria; kingdom Bacillati; phylum Actinomycetota; class Actinomycetes; order Pseudonocardiales; family Pseudonocardiaceae; genus Amycolatopsis; species Amycolatopsis benzoatilytica. The sequence continues at coordinate 6,612,768 of NZ_KB912942.1, read as the reverse complement.
CGTGGCCGGCCCATCGCGCTGGGGCTGTTCCGGTCGGTGGCCATGGTGGTGTGCTTGCTGAGGAAGAACGTGACGCAGGACTTCGCCGGTGCGGTGTTCGGGGTCAGCCAGTCCACGGTCAGCCGTCGCTGGGACCTGCTGCGACCGGTGATCGGTGAGGTCCTCGCCGCGGTCGTTCCCGACCCGCGCGAGGTGGTCGGGCGCGGGACGGTGCCGGTTGACGGCACGGTGTGTCCGACGTGGGACTGGAACCACGTTCCCGACCTGTTCTCGGCCAAGGTCGGGTACCCGGGCATGAACCTGCAGAAACTGCTCGCGAGCGACGACCAGCGTGGGCTGGAGCTGTCCGACCCGGGCCAAGGTTTCTGCGAGCTCCCGCACCTCCTGATCGTCGTCGTCATACCGCGGGTTCAACGGGTTCGGCTGCACCTCGTCGAGCCGCAGGCTGGTCGGATGCGCCATGCGGCTCCGCAGAGCTGCTCGCGCGGCGCTGTCGCCGGACGGGCGGCGGCTCTCCATCGCCGCGAAGTCCTTCTTCGCCATGGGTCAGTTGCCTCCCACCGAGGCTGAGGAGCGCTCGGCCCCATCTGCGACCAGCGACTCCAGCGGGGGAAGCCGATCCCACTCGTCCGCCGAAGCGAGCCCGGCTGCGAGGTCGAGCCGTACGGCGATGCGCCGGTAGGCGTCGGCGATCGGCGCGGCCGGTTTGTAGTCGACGACAGTCTCGCCGCTGAGCCACGCTTCTTCGACCACGGCTGCGAGCGGCAGGTGCGCGAGGATCGGGAGCGGAGCGATCGACGGGTCTTCTGGTGTTCCGTACTGCTCCAGCTGCTCCATCTTGTAGCGGGCGATGCCGGAGAGCGGACGTCGGTAGATGCCCGGGACCAGGCCGTACAGCTCGCGGCGGGGGAGCTGGAGCTCCTCTTCGACCACCGCCAGCTGCTCGATGAGCAGTCGGAGGGCGCGGAGCGACGTGTTGTTGGGCTGGACCGGGATCAGGAGGCCGTTGGCTGCGACCAGCGCATTGTCGGTGAGGATGTCCAGCGACGGCGGGCAGTCGATGAGCACGTGATCGTAGGAGTTGGCTGGGAGGCGCTCCAGGAGACGCGCCAGTCGGAACTCGGGGCCCGGCCGTGGTACAGCTGCCGGACGACGAGGAACATCGCTACAGAGGTCGGGATGATGTCGAGCTGACCGCCGCTCGGATGCGGCTCCCGCTGGTGAATTAGCTCCTCGATCGGCCCGGTGTGCTCCCCGACCAGGGCGGATGCCAGATTGGGCTGGTCGGGGTCGGCCTCCTCCATCCGCAGCGCCTCTGCGGTGAGGTGGCCCTGCGGGTCGAGGTCGACGAGAAGGACTCTGCGGCCGCGCTCGGCGAGGGCGCCGCCGGTTCCGACGGTCAGGCCGGTCTTGCCGACCCCGCCCTTCTGGTTGAGCACAGCCGTGATGTGCGGGAGGGACGTGGCTGCGTGCGAGGGGGCTGTAAACCTGGTTTCCAAGGGACCTACCGCTCCGAGTCGTCGGTGAACACAGCCTGGTTGATCAGCCAGCGGCGCCAGTACTCGACCCGGGCAGGGCGCGGCCTGCGCTGCGTGGGGTGCCGGTGCGTGCCACGGTCGTGGCTCGGTTGCGGTCGCCTTTGAGCTTGAACCCGGTCGCCGGACCTGGGTGAACTGGTGGGAAGCACCGCTGGTGGCTGTGGTCGGCTGAGCCGGTTCGGCAGGGGTGGGCCAGGTAGAAGACGATGGCAAGGCGCGCACGGCAACCATCTTCGACACGATCGGGGTGCGGTAACCGAGATCGTTACTGGTTGTGTCGTGCTCGTCCTCATGACACGCCGAAACCGCTGGTCACGGCATCAAATCGCGCCTTTAACACCACTCTGGTCTCCACGCTACACGGGGAAACACGGTGGTTGTTTGCCCCGTCCATTACTCCGTTCGGCAGCGGGGAGAACGTCGCCGCGGACATCTGCGGCACGTTCAGTCACCAATGTGGCCGAGGGAGAAAGCCATCCGCGAAAACCCCGCTGCCAAATGGGTGGTTTCACCCTGCGAGCTGTTGATTTGTCTTCTTGTCGTGGGCTGGATGGTGGATTACTGGGAGTACCGGCTGCCTAGCGGCATCCTGCGGTTGCGGTGATGCCCGGAGCGTTCAGCTGATGATGGGAGGTCCTGATGCTATGTCACGCACACACCGTGTCGCCCGGCACCTCGCTGCTGGACAGCCTTCGGTGCCGAGCAGGCGTTGCTGGCCAGTGACGCCCTGCAGGCGGCCGGCCTGCAGGCTGTGGCGCGTACCCAGGGAACTTCGGTGGAGAATGCTCAGACAAAGACGGAAGGAGTAAATGTCTTGAAATCTCCGGGTCAGTCCTATCGCGAGCCTTCAATCATGGTTCCCGAAGGAGAATTTCCTCAGCAGTCACTTCGGATCTGGCCGTTCGACGTACCATTCTCAACTCGGGTCAACTCCGAGCGTCTCCGGGTTTCCGCGCATTCCCGCTCCTGGGTTCAACAGATGGGGCTGTGCACCACCGCGGCGGAACTTCAACGGCACGACCGCTACGACATGTCACTATTCGCTTGCCTCAACTATCCTGATGCCGCAGGAGCCGATCTCGACCTGATCAGCGACTGGGTGTGCTGGTGGTCGGTCTGGAACGACCTGACCGACCGTCCAGAATTCTTGCACGACCCGGATCGGGTCACTCGGTTCTTCTCCTCCCTGGCTGCCGTTGTGGAATTGTCCGAGCGCGAAATTGACGAGGAGATGCCTGCGCAAGACAACCGATTTGTGGTCGCTTTTTCGGACATCTGGCGACGCTGGCGGAGAGGAATGTCCGCGGAGTTTGTGTCTCGCACCGGAAGAAATTGGGTGAACTGGTTCAACTCTTACATTGTCGAGTGCCACAACCGGCACGCTGGCGCGAGCCTCGACGTAGACACCTACCACCAGATCCGAGACTTCACCGGGGCGGTCATCCTGGAATTGGACGCAGCCGAGCGCGTCGGGCACTACGAGGTTCCTCCTGAACTACTCGAAATTCCTCCCGTTCGTGCAATGCGCGAGATCACCGTGCGAGTCATCAACATTACTCAAGATGTCCAGTCCCTTCCCAAGGAAGAAGAAGCAGGCGACCAGCACAATCTGGTTCTCGTCCTGGAGCGGCGACATTCGCTGACGCGCATGCAGGCCTTGCGTGAGGTCCATGTCATGATCCGTCGTTGGACTGACGGATTTCTCGCGGAAGAGGCATCCGTACCTCGCTTTCTCGACCAGTTCGAGGTTCCCTTGGCGAGGCGCCGACCGGTGTACAAACACATCGACAACATGCGTACCCTGATGAAGGGTGGCGTTGAATTCTGCGCCGCGTCCGGGCGCTACGTGAAACTCTGAATCAGAGAGGTGATCTCCGCAAGATCATCGTTGGTTTGAGTTCTGGCGTGAGGACCAGGCGACACGTCGTCGCGTGTGTGCCGGTGATGGTCGTGGAGTCCCAGGTATAACAGGTCTGACCAAAGATCATCTTCACCGTGAGGTTCCACGTGATTGCCTATCACGCCACACGCGACGTTCCCCACGAGCTTGCTCTCGGCGTCGGTCGACTGATGCGCCCCGGGTTCTGTGCAGGCTCTGATTACAGGAAGAATGCAGAGCATGCCGGCACCGAGGAAGTACAGCGATGAGCTGTGCGGGCGGGCGACACGGATGGCGTTGGACGCGATCGCGGCCGAGGGGCAGCGGATGGCGGCGATCCGCCGGGTTGCGGGCCAGCTGGACGTGCATCCGGAGGCGTTGCGGACGTGGGTCAAGCGTGCTGAGATCGACGCTGGCGCCGCGCCGGGCCGCACCAGCGATGATGCCCAGCGGATCGCCGAGCTCGAACGAGAAGTGCACAACTCGGCGTTCTCCCGCTTCAACCGCTTGAGCTCCGCGGACTCCTCCGACGTGGTCCCGGGCCGCTCACCGGCGTCGACCTCGGCCTGGCGAACCCACTTGCGCACCGTCTCCGCAGTGCTCACCCCCAGCTTCTGAGCGACCGCACCGATCGCCGCCCACTGCGAGTCGTACTTCGGGCTCACCTCGGCGACCATCCGCACCGCCTGCTCACGCAACTCCCGCGGATAGTGCTGGGACCGACGTGTCATGACTCCATCTCCTCACAAGATCGAGTCTCCGGACACGCCGGTGAGCTTCCCCCGGTTGTCCGGACACCTGACCTGAGGTGACCGCCGGTCACCAGGGAGGATGTTCCGATGCCTGCACCACACCCGCCTGAGTTCCGTCAGCGTGCTGTCGAGCTGGCCCGTCTGGGCGACAAACCGGTCGCCGCGCTGGCCAAGGACCTGGGCATCAGCGAGTCCTGCCTGCGTAACTGGATGGCCCAGGCCGACGCCGACGACAACGGTTCCGCGGCCCGGCTGACCAGTGCGGAGAAGAAGGAACTCGCCGAGCTACGACGCAAGAACCGGCAGCTCGAGATGGAAAATGAGATCCTGAAGCGCGCCGCGGCGTACTTCGCGCGGGAGAACATCCTCCCAAAGTAGTTTTCCCGCTGGTCTGTGAACTCGCCGCTGACGGTATCGACGTCGCGGTGGCCTGCCGGGTATTGAACGTATCCCGCTCCGGATACTACGAATGGCGTGACCGGCCGATCTCGGCCCGGGACGAGGAGAATGCGCTTCTGCTGAAACACATCGAACAGATCCACGCTGATTCCCGCGGCACCTACGGCTCGCCACGGGTGCACGCCGAACTCACCCTCGGTCTGGGGATGCCGGTCAACCTCAAACGGGTCGAGCGGCTCATGCGCGAGGCCGGGATCCAGGGCCTCTACCGGCGCCGGCGGCACCACACCACGGTCCGCGACCCGGCCGGGCAACCCAGCACCGACCTGGTCAACCGCCGGTTCACTGCGGATGCCCCGGACCGGTTGTGGATCACCGACATCGAGCGCCACGAGGCGCTGCTGAACCGAGTGGAGGTGGGAGACCTTCACCGCCGTGTCGTCGCAGCGGCGCGGTGAAGCTGGGGGCAGCCCGATCCCCGAGACGGGGGTGAGGGTGGTAAGCCGCCCCGACAACGCCGGGACGGGCCAGTACTGCCAGATGGTGCGGGCCCGGCAAGCGAGACGGAAAGGCGCACGTGAGGAACCAGCGACTGAACGCCTCTCAAGAGAGCCACCAGCTCCAATCTGGCGGATCTGGGCTGGATAGCAACGCGCACCCGAACGACGGCGAGCACGATCGCACTGTCGGCGGGGAACTCCTGGACCGGTTGATGTCGCCGGTCGGGAGGCCACGGTGAAGGCCTGCGGCGTAGCCGTGGCGATGTTGCAGGGGCATAGCTGGGCGCCGACCCCGTCGATCGGATCAGCAGTGAACGTGGGAACCATCCCGGCGGTCCCCGACCCGCACCGCAGCCAGTGGTGTGGTGGGAAGGCTCGTCGTCAGCCGATGCTGCCGGGGTGGGACGGAGGACCCGTAGTAGTCCGAGATCGGGAAAGCCGGTCACATGGCGAAGGGGTCCAGCGTGTTCGCAGCACGGAAGCAGGACGAGGAGTGCGCTGGTGAATATCGGCGATCCGTGGCCCGACCTCGACGAGGCGGAACTACGGGTACTCGCGATGCAGAGAAAGCTGCACCATTGGGCGAAGACCGATCCTGAACGACGCTTCGATGATCTCCACAATCTCGTCTATGACCCGTTCTTCCTCGTGGTCGCGTGGGAACGGGCGCGGGACAACAAGGGTGCACGCACCGCTGGGGTCGACGGGATCGCTCCGCGATCTGTCGGCTTCGGCGCCGGGGAACTGCTGTCGCAGCTACGAGCGCAACTCAAGACCGGGCAGTTCGTTCCCCAGCGGGTGCGGAAGAAGACGATTCCGAAGGCGTCGGCAAGATCCGGCGTCTCGGGATCCCGACGACCGCCGACCGGGTCGTGCAGGCCGTGGTGAAGTTGGTGCTCGAGCCGATCTTCGAGGCGGACTTCCAGCCATGTTCCTATGGTTTCCGTCCGAGGCGCCGAGCCCAGGACGCGATCGCCGAGATCCATTACCTCGCCTCACCGACTCGGAACTACGAGTGGGTGTTCGAGGCCGATATCGCGGCGTGTTTCGACGAGATCGACCACACCGCGCTCATGGCGCGGGTGCGTGGACGTGTCTCCGACAAGCGGGTTCTGGGTTGGGTGGCGGCGTTCCTGCGGGCCGGGATCCTCTCCGAGGACGGTCTCAACCGCGAGACGACCACCGGTACTCCGCAGGGCGGGATCCTGTCACCGCTGCTGGCCAACATTGCCTTGTCCGTGCTGGACGAGCACTTCGCCCGACAGTGGGCGGCGCTCGGCCCGGAGTGGACACGCGCCAAGCACCGCCGCGGCGGCGGTCCGGTTATGAAACTCGTCCGCTACGCGGACGACTTCGTAGTCATGATCGGTGGCCGACGCGAGCATGCCGAAGCGTTGTGGGGCGAGGTTGCCGCGGTGCTCGCACCGATGGGCTTGCGCCTGTCGGTGGAGAAGACCAGGGTCTGCCACATCGACGAGGGGTTCGACTTCCTGGGCTGGCGCATCCAGCGCCGGGCCTGGCGGAGCCGAACCGGCAAGCGGGCGGTCTACACCTATCCGTCGAAGAAGGCGTTGGCCTCGATCGTGGACAAGGTACGGACGTTGACCCGCCGGGAGAAACATCGAACACTCGCAGACTTGCTGCGCCGGTTAAACCCGGTGTTGCGAGGCTGGTGCACCTATTTCCGGCATGGCGTGTCCGCGCGGACGTTCGGCTATGTCGACCATTTCGCCTTCTGGCGGATAGTCGCGTGGCTCCGCAAACGCCATGTCGGGTTGAACATGCACACCCTGGTCCGGCGTTTCCTGCCCGGTTGGCAGATTCGCGCCGGGAAGATCGAAATGTTCCGGCCAACAACGGTCGCGATCGTTCGCTACCGCTATCGGGGCGTCAAGATCCTCACACCATGGTCGAGTCCGCCCAGGATCATGTCGCCGGTGGCATGAACGCGTGGAGAGCCGGATGCGGTGGAAGTCGCACGTCCGGTTCGGAGGGCGGGCCCCGGAAACCCATCAGCAGAAATGCTGACAGGGCGCCGGGGTCCGACCCCTACACCGAACACCCCACCGAGGAAGCCGCGTCTACTGTGCCGCGGTCATGGACGCCTATTCCCGACTCGTCATCGGCTGGTCGATCGCCGGCCATATGCGCACCGAACTGGTCACCGACGCCCTCGGTATGGCCATCCTGCGCCGCCAGCCGGAAAACGACACCACTATTCTACATTCCGACCACGGCTCGCAATATACCTCGTGGGCGTTCGGGCAACGCCTCCGTAATGCCGGTCTGCTCGCGTCCATGGGTACAGTCGGCGACTGTTATGACAATGCCATGATGGAATCGTTCTGGGGAACCCTTCAGCTTGAGCTTCTCGACTCGAGAACCTGGAGAACACGCGACGAACTTGCCAATGCGATATTCGAATGGATAGAGTGCTGGTACAACCCGAAACGGAGCCACTCCAAGATCGGGATGCACAGCCCCGCCACGTTCGAGGCCGTCAACCGGCCACCAGACGCGGCGACCTGACCCCACACCCGCCGTGTCTGGCGAACGGGGAAGCTCAGGAGGCGTGTGGCGGGTGGTCGGTTTCCGGCGGTGGTGTGGGGTCGATGGTAGTTGTAGTGGATGTTCCAGACGTTCAGGGCGTCGGTGCGTTGCTGCTCGGAGGTCCAGATGCGGGCGTAGAGGAGTTCCTCGGCGAGGATGCGGTTGTAGCGTTGGACTTTGCCGTTGAGCCGGGGTGTAGGGCGTGATGCGCTGATGCCGGGCTCCTTCACGAAGCCCGCAATTCCCCCGACGCCAGCCGAGCAGATCCCGACCGAGGAGACCCGTCGCCAGCGGTGGGAGGAGGTGTGCCCGCCAGATCGGTGCCGCCCCTCCCCCGCTACCACCCAGAACTCGGCGGGTGAGGAGAACGATCAGCCGATACCTCCCCCGGCCGCGGCCCCGGCCGGACTCCCAGACGCTCTGGGAGCGCGCTGGAGGTCGCACGGCGCGAGGGTCGGGCGACCCCGGCCCCGGCCGCGGCGCCGTCGCCCCCGCTGGTGACGGTTGAGCACCCCTCCGGACATCGATGAGCGGCCATCGATGTCCTGGCCGGTTGACCGACAACCCCGGCGCCGTCGTCGACCTGAGTGCTCGGTCAGCCAGGCTCAGTGAGCCGGGCCCAGCTCTTGCGCACCACGGCGAGCGCGTCGGCCGCAGTCACGGTCAACCGCACCTGGCCGCCGAGGTCGCGCCGCCACCGATCCTCGGAGGGGGCTTCGCTGAAGGCGGCGGGGTCGGGTCTGCGGTTCGTCGGCCCGACCCTGGCGTATAGGTCGGCGGCCTCCTCGGTCAGGTGGCCGCGCTCCGCGAGTGCCCACAAGTCCCAGAGATCGCGCGCTGCGGCCCGGTCGTGCCACGCCGCGGTCTTCGCGGCGACGAACCCCGCTGCGGTCGGCACCGTGAGCACGGCCGCTGACGCGTCGGAGTAGCGCTGTACGAGATCGAGCTCTTCGGTGGGCCATCGCGGGTAGCCAACGGCGTTGAGGAGCTGAACGCGGACGGCCAGGCCGTCAGGCGAGTGCAGGATCGCGGGATCGGTGTCGCGGCCGCCGATAAGCGAGGGAGCCCAGGTCAGGCCGGGGTACTCGCGCCGCAGGGCTCGCGGAATGGCCCGGTCCAGCCGCTCGGCCACCTCCGTTCGGCGGCCGACGGCAATCAGGTCCACGTCCTCGGACAGCCGACCGTCGGGCACCAGGCTGCGCGCCAGCGCGGTGCCTCCGAAGAAGATCACAGAGTCTCTCGCCGTGGCGCTCACCGCTGCGAGCAGGTGGGAGATCAGGTGATCCCGGCGGACCTGGGTCTCATCGACCCCGAACCGAGAGGCGACCTCCCGCAATTCATCGGGGGCGAGCACCTCACGCCGCCCCGCGATGGTGTGCGAGGGCCTGGTCGACTGCCCGGCGCCGGTGCTGCGCCGTGGCCAACTCCCGCAGCAGCTCGGCGTCGGCCCGCGGGATCAGCGCAGCGATCGCCTCCCGGGCCGCGTCCGGTGCACCGCCGAGATCGGGTCGGGCAATGAGATCGAGCACGGTCTGCTCAACGGTGGTCACCCACCCCTGGCCCAGCTCGGTGCGATGCCGCTGCACGTCCAGCCGGCCCACGTCACGCCGCACGAACAGGACCTCGGCCTCGCGGTCGGTCAAATGCAAGGTGCGGCGATGGCGCTCGACAGCCACCACGGCGACGTTGAGAGCCCGCGGGATCGCCGCGTGGACGCGGGCGGCACTGATCCCCATCAACGCCACCTCCTCGGTCCGCCCCCCCGCAGCAGCGATCGCGAGCGCGGCGGCTTCTAGCGGCGGCAGCCAGTCGCTGCCCACGGCATCGTCAGGGACGGCAGCGAACAGGCCCGGGGCGAGCCGGTGCAGCGCCCCGCGTCGTTCCAGCCGAGCGAAGTCGGCTCGGGGGTTGGCGTAGACGTGCTGGGCGTCGATGGGGCGCAGCACGCGCCCCCGGTTGAGCAAGGCCGGCGGAACCCGCGCGGCAACATGACCCGCCACTACTGTCACCTCCGTAGTTCTAAACACTACGATAGTGACAGTCTTGAGGAAGACCGGGGTCGAAGGCGCCTCAGTCAAGCCGTACCACGGGAACGGGCACCTCATGCCCGCCCGCCGGAACCGAGCCCAACCCCAGCGTAGTCAATCGAGCGATCTCCAGTGACCCCCCCGTCGGCCGGACACCTCACGGTCCGCAGTGTGAGGCAGCCCGGCATAGGCAGGGCCGGGGCTCGTGCCAGCACGAAGTCTGATTCGGGGCGGGGTCACGGCGGGTGTGTGTGGTTCTCGTATGGCCCAGCAGCGGTACCTGATCGGCGGTGGGCGGGTAGTTGGTGGCGCCGCTCGGTGGCGAGCGTGGGGTTGATGCCGAAGCCCGCCTGATCGGGTGATGCCGGGCTGGCAGCGGGGACTCTGTGTAGGAGTTGCCCCGAGCGACTGGACCGGATCAGGGATCCGAGGGTCAGGTTGCTGGGTCGATCCGGGTGAACGCGGACAGTGTGTTTGATTGAGCAATGATTTGTGGGGTAGCCGGCAGCACGTGGCTCTTACGGGGGCTTCTCGGGGCCATTCAGTGTTTGCTAATGTCTTCTTCAAGATCTTTCCCCGTGGAGGTAGTGCCCAGCCAATTCGGTTCGGGGCCCTGGGGGCGACGAACATTTCTTGCGGGTGCCGCGCTGCCCCGTGGCCGTTGTTGTCTCTTAGCTTTGGACAGAATGGAAATGGGGTCGGTTATATGAGAACGCTGGATGTCGCACCCGAGGCGCGGTCTGCGGGTGAAGTGTTGGCATGGAGCCGAGGTGTGGCGGAGCCGGCGTTGCGTGAGGCGGTGCAGCGCTTGCCGGTGTCGATGCGGCGGATCGCTGGATATCACCTGGGTTGGTGGGACGCCGACGGTGCGGCTGTTCGCGGCGAGGGCGGCAAGTCGGTCCGGGCGGCGCTGGTGTTGCTGTCGGCCGAGGCTGCCGGTGGCGATGCCGGCGCGGCGGTCGCGTCGGCGGTGGCGGTGGAGCTGGTGCACAACTTCTCGCTGCTCCACGACGACATCATGGACGGGGATCAGACTCGCCGGCACCGCCCGACGGCCTGGCGCGTGTTCGGCGTGGCCAACGCCATGCTGGCCGGCGACGCCATGCTCGCCCTGGCCGGCAAGGTGATCGCCGACGTCCCGGCGGCCGCGGAGCGCCTGGCCGGATGTGCCATCGAGTTGTGCGACGGGCAGAGCGCGGATGTCGCGTTCGAGAACCGCGTCGATGTGGGTTTAGAGGAATGCACGGCGATGGCCGGCAGCAAGACCGGTGCGCTGCTGGGCTGCGCCTGCGCGTTGGGCGGGCTGAGCGCTGGGGCCGAGCCGGCCGCGGTCGCCCACTTCGATGATTTCGGTCGCCAATTGGGGCTGGCGTTCCAGCTCGTCGACGATCTGCTGGGAATCTGGGGGAATCCGGCCACGACCGGAAAACCCGTCTATTCCGATTTGGCCAGTCGCAAAAAGTCCCTGCCGGTGGTCGCCGCGCTGACATCGGGCAACGCTGCGGGCCGCGAGCTCGCCCGCCGGTATGCCAGCGACACGCTGGCGGACAGCGATCTGCCTCACCTGGCCGATCTGATCGATGCGGCCGGTGCCCGTGATTGGGCCCGGCACCGGGTCGACCACCACCTGCGCGTCGCGACCCGGTCTCTGGAGCGGGTCGCCCGCGCACCGCGCGCTCGGGCTGACCTGCTCACGCTGGCCCGCTTCATCACCTGCCGTGATCACTGACCGAGGAGCGCGCTCCATGACGCCGCTACGCCCACCGTCCGTGGCGACCTTCGCCCCGGTCACCGCGCTCGCAGGCGAGGCCAGTGTGGCCACCACGGTCCGCCTGCCCGACCAGACGCGATGGGACTGTCCCGCGGCCCCGCTGCTGGTCGGCGCCCTGCGCCGCCGGGGCATGACGACCCATGCCGCCCCGCTCGACGTCCGCGCGGCGGGGCCGGGTGAGGGGTGCAGCGCGTTCGTGGCCACGATCCGCGGCGCCGACGGGCGGCGGCTGGGCCTGGCCGCCTCGGCCGTCCGCGGCGGAGCCCCCGAGCTCGCCGCGCGCGATGCGGTGGTCGCGGCACTGGCCGCGTGCCGGCCGCGCACCGTGCTGCTCGCCTCGCCCCGCTCCTTCTGCGCCGGGGTGGAACGCGCGATCGAGATCGTGCAGCGGGCCCTGGACCAGCACGCCGGTCCGGTGTACGTACGCAAACAGATCGTGCACAACGCCCACGTCGTGACTGAGCTGGAACGCCGCGGAGCGGTGTTCGTCGACGAGCTGGACCAGGTGCCCGACGGGGTCACCGTGGTGTTCTCGGCTCACGGGGTGTCCCCAGCGGTGCGCGCGGAGGCCGACCGGCGGGGCCTGGACGTGATCGACGCGACGTGCCCGTTGGTGTCCAAGGTGCACGCCGAGGCGCGCCGGTTCGCCGCGCGCGGCGACACCGTGGTGTTCATCGGCCACGCCGGACACGAGGAAGTCGAGGGCACCCTCGGCGAAGCCCCCGACTCCATGATGCTGGTCGAGACCGCCGAGGAAGCCCAACGGCTGCAGGTGGCCGACCCGGAAAAGGTGTCCTACCTGACCCAGACCACCCTCGCCGTCGACGCGACCACCGAGGTGGTGGAGGCGCTGCGGGCCCGGTTCCCAGCGCTGGCCGGGCCCGCCTCGGACGACATCTGCTACGCCACCACCAATCGACAACGGGCCGTGTCCGGTGTGTTGGCCGATGCCGACCTGCTGCTGGTCGTCGGCTCGCCGAATTCCTCGAACTCGGTCCGCCTGGTGGAGCTCGCCCACCGGCAGGGGGTACCGGCGTACCTCATCGATGACGCCACGGACATCGACCTGGCCTGGCTGAGCGACGTCGGCACCGTCGGTCTCACCGCCGGCGCTTCCGCACCCCCGCTGCTGGTCGACCAGGTCGTCGCGGCGCTGTCCGGGCTCGGCCCGATCCAGGTGGAAGAACGCACCGTCGCCGAGGAGAACATCCGCTTCGCGCTCCCGGACAAGGTGGCCCACCCATGAGCACCCTGCTCGAGAAGGTGCACGACCCGGCCGATCTGCGCCGGCTGGCCCCACACCAGTTGCCGGTGCTGGCGCAGGAGATCCGACGCTTTCTGGTGGAGAAGGTATCCGCGGCCGGCGGCCACCTGGGCCCGAACCTCGGGATGGTGGAGCTGACCATCGCGCTGCACCGGGTGTTCGACTCTCCGCAGGACACGATCGTGTTCGACACCGGCCACCAGACGTACGTCCACAAGATCCTCACCGGGCGGCGCAAGGGGTTCGACGTGCTGCGGCAGGCCGGCGGCCTGTCCGGCTACCCGAGCCGGGCCGAATCGGCGCACGACCACATCGAGAACTCCCACGCCTCCGCCGCGCTGGCCTACGCCGACGGCCTGGCCAAGGCCTACCGCCTCACCCGGCAGGCTGATCGCAGGGTGGTTGCCGTGGTCGGGGACGGGGCGCTCACCGGCGACATGGCCTGGGAGGCGCTGAACAACCTCGGCGGTGCACCGAACCGGCCCGTCGTCATCGTCGTCAACGACAACGACCGCTCCTACGCCCCCACGGCAGGCGGCCTCGCCCACCACCTCACCGCACTACGCGACAGCGGCCGCGGGACCAACGTGTTCACCGACCTGGGCCTGGCCTACCTGGGGCCCGTCGACGGCCACGACGTCGGCGCCTGCGAACGGGCGCTGCGTCGCGCGGGCTCGATGGGCCGGACAGTGGTGGTGCACTGCGCCACCCGCAAGGGCCACGGCTACGCCCCCGCCGAGGCCGAGACCGCCGAACTCATGCACGCCGTCGGCGTGCTCGACCCCGCCACCGGCGCAGCCACACCCGCGCCGCGGACCTGGACCGACGTCTTCTCCGAGGAGATCTGCGCGATCGGGACCGAACGCGACGACATCGTGGCGATCACCGCCGCGATGCCCGGCCCCACCGGGCTGGCCCCGTTCGGGCAAAGGTTCCCGCACCGCTTCTTCGATGTCGGCATCGCCGAACAGCACGCCGTCGCCTCCGCCGCGGGGCTGGCCATGGCGGGCCTGCACCCGATCGTCGCCATCTACGCCACCTTCCTCAACCGCGCCTTCGACCAACTCCTGATGGACCTCGCCCTGCACCGCCTGCCGGTCACCCTGGTGCTGGACCGCGCCGGCATCACCGGTCCCGATGGACCCAGCCACCACGGGATGTGGGACCCGGTCATCCTCGGCGCGGTACCTGGTCTGCGCCTGGCCGCCCCCCGCGACCCAGCCACCCTGCGGGAACTGCTGCGCGAGGCGGTGTCCGTCACCGCCGGCCCCACCGTCGTGCGGTACCCCAAGGCCAGCGCCGGCCCTGACATCGCAGCGCCCACCCGGATGGATGGCCTCGACGTCCTGCACCGCGGCCGGCGCAGGTCGCTGGACGTGCTGATCGTCTCCTACGGCGCGCTCGCCCCGGTCTGCCTGGACGCCGCCCGCCGACTGGACGAGCACGGGATCGGGGTCACCGTGGCCGACCCGCGCTGGGCGCTCCCGGTCAACCCGGCGTTGGTGCACCTGGCCGCCCGCCACGACCTCGCGGTCACCGTCGAAGACGGCAGCCGCACCGGCGGCCTGGGTGCCGCTCTCGCCGCGGCCTGTGCGGACGCCGACGTCGCCACCCGCGTGCGCACCCTGGGCCTGCCGCTGGCGTTCCTCGATGCCGGCCGCCGCGCCGATCTGCTCGCCGCGCACGGCCTGACCGGCCAGGGGATCGCCGACACGATCCTGAGCGCCCTCGAGACGACCACGCCCACCGGCCTGGTCACGATGAACGGAGCCGTGTGATGACCGTCGTCGCGCTGGGCAAGCCCACGGTGCCACGGGCCCGGCGCCACTCCCGCCGGATCGACGTCGGTGGCGTGCCGGTCGGCGGCGGCGCCCCGGTCAGCGTGCAGTCCATGACCACCACCCCGACCGCGAACGTCGACGCCACCCTGCAACAGATCGCCGAACTCACCGCGGCCGGCTGCCAGATCGTCCGCGTCGCCGTCCCCAGCCAGGACGACGCCGACGCCCTCCCCACCATCGCCCGCAAATCACCGATCCCGGTCATCGCCGACATCCACTTCCAACCCAAGTACGTCTTCCAAGCCATCGACGCCGGCTGCGCGGCCGTCCGCGTCAATCCCGGCAACATCAAGAAATTCGACGACAAGGTCCGCGAGATCGCCGCAGCAGCCGCGGCCGCGAGCGTCCCCATCCGCATCGGCGTCAACGCCGGCTCCCTGGACAAGCGCCTCCTCGACAAATACGGCAAAGCCACCCCCGACGCACTCGTCGAGTCCGCACTATGGGAATGTTCACTATTCGAAGAACACGGCTTCACCGACATCAAAATCTCCGTCAAACACCACGACCCCCTCATCATGGTCGACGCCTACCGGAAGCTCGCCGACCGCTGTGACTACCCGCTCCATCTGGGCGTCACCGAAGCCGGCCCTCCGCCGCAGGGCACGATCAAGTCCGCCGTTGCCTTCGCCATCCTGCTGGGCGAGGGCATCGGCGACACCATCCGCGTCTCCCTCTCCGCGCCCCCCGTGGAAGAGGTCAAGACCGGCGCCCAGATCCTCGAATCACTCGGCCTGCGCCCCCGCCGACTCGAGATCGTCTCCTGCCCCAGCTGCGGTCGCGCCCAAGTCGACGTCTACGAACTCACCCGGCAAGTCCAAGCCGCCTTCGCAGATTTCCCCCACCCCTCCGCGTCGCCGTCATGGGCTGCGTGGTCAACGGCCCCGGCGAGGCCCGCGAAGCCGACCTCGGCGTGTCGGCCGGTAACGGCAAAGGCCAGATCTTCGTCAAAGGCCGCGTCGTCGCCGTCGTCCCCGAGCACAAGATCGTTGACACCCTCATCGACCACGCCCTCCGACTCGCCGAGGGCGGCGACCGCCAGGAGCGACCATGAGCAACCCGACCATGGCCCCCACAGCCCCGCTGCCGGACATGGCAGTCCCGTTCCCCCCGCGTCGCCACCCGGACATCGATCAGATCGAGCGCGACGCCATGGACTGGGCCGCCGGGCGCGTGTCCGCGGCCATGCTCGAGCACTTGAGCAAGACGAGGGCGGGGCACATCGTGGCCCGCATCGCCGATCCCGGCGCGCCTAGGGCGCTGCTGGACGCCTACACGCGGTTCCTGGTGTGGGGGTTCTGGTTCGACGACCAGTTCGTCGACGACCTTCCCGCTGACTCGCCCCTGCACGTCCCCGCGATCGCCTCGGTGATGGGCATCCTGGACGCCGGCCACGGCGCCGGCGCGGCCGGCGAGGCGATGGGTCTTCCAGCGCATGTTGCTGATTCCGCCGCTGGATCGGCTCCCCACTCCAGGCAACCACGCCTCCCTCCGCGCACGCACTCGCATGCGCCGCACCTGCGACCGGATCATCGCCGGGCGGCGCGCCGACGGCACCGACCACGGCCTGACCGACGCGGAAATCAGCGACACGATCATCGGCGTCTTCCTGGCCGGGACGGAGACCACCGCAAGTGCCCTGGCGTGGGCGCTGGAGTTGCTGGCCCTGCGCCCCGGGATCCAGCAGAGGCTGCACACCGAGGTCGACACCGTCCTGTGTGGAGCCCCGGCCACGCACACCGACCTGCCCCGCCTGGCACTGACCGAACGCATCATCACCGAAGCTCTCCGACTGTACTCCCCGGGCTGGTTCGTGACCCGCACGGTCACCGAAGACACACACCTGGGCAAATACCCACTACCCGCCGGTACCAGCGTCGCCTACAGCCCCTACCTCATCCACCACCGACCCGATCTCTACGCCAACTCCGAAACCTTCGACCCCGACCGCTGGAACCCGAGACACCCCCAACCACCACCAGGTCCGCCCCGCACTGGGAGCAGCACTGAGACCGCGTGAACTCCGGATGCAGCCAACACCTCGGCAGAGGCGTCGGCTTGCGGTCCAATATGGACAGTAGGACTCAATGCGATGTCCGCGCCGCTGCCGCGCGCAAGGCCGGAGGGCTGAACTCTTTCAAGGAGGACGTTGTGCCGAACGTCGAGACGGGCATGCTGCCCAAGCAGTACCAGCGCACCAGCACCCCGGATATCAACCCCGCGTGGCAGGAGGCAGAGAATGCCTTCGTATCCTACGCCCGCAAGACCGGGATGCTCACTGGGCAAGCGGACACCACAGTGATGCTGTCCTTCGGGTTCGGCCGGTTCACCGGATGGGCCTACCCGAACATGCCCACATACGAGCTGAACCTGTTGACACAGTGGCATTACTGGCTCACCGTCGCCGACGACGTGGCGGACGCCATGAACAGCCCGCACGACGCCCATCGCCTGCGCCGCCATATCCTGGACGCCACTTCCACCCGCCTGCCGCCCGAACAAGGCGGCCCTGTTGCTGCCTCATTCCATCACTTGTGGTGGCGCACCGCCCCCGCACAAAGCACCGAGTGGCAGCAGCGCGCCCGAGCCTCGCTGGCCCTGTACCTGTCCGCGTGGGCATCCCAGTCCGACAACCGGTCGCGTGGACACATCGTGACGACTCACGAGTACATCGACATTCGCCGCCGCGCCGTCGGCCTGGACATCAACACGGATGTCCTTGAAGCGGTGCACCACATCACGCTTCCCGCACCCTTGTTCGCCACCAGTTCATTCAGAGAGCTGCGGAACTGCTTCGTGGACGCCAACGCCTGGTTCAACGACTACTACTCCTACGAGCGCGAAGCGACATCGGGCGAAAACCACAACCTGGCCATCGTCCTCGCACACAACCAGCGCATGCCCCCGGGACAGGCCCTGGACCGCGTCCTGGAAATGATCAACACACGGTTGACGACCTTCCTGCAGATCGAGCGTGAACTCCCCGATCTCGTCGCCGCCTTGGGCTACCCAGACGAGGTCGCCACCGAGGTCCTGCGATACACCCAAGCCCTGCGGGACTACACCTACGGACACGTCGCGTGGTCCTCGACCAGCACCCGGTACAACGACCAGCAACTGCGCGCAACCGAATGGAACCGGGCGCACCACAGCAACGACCATCCAGCCCGCACCGAATGACCAACGGCAGGACAAACCACAGCACTATCCTGCGAAGGCCCGCCCTATGTGTCAGAGGCGGTCGCTCGTGAAACAACCGGCCGCCGAGGGCCCCACCTGCGGCGATCATGTTCCATGCCGATCACGCCGCGATAGCTGTCGAGTTGGTTCACAATTTCTCGCTGGTCCACGACGACGTCATCGACCGGGACGTCACTCGGCGGGGCCGGCCCACGGTGTGGGCCGCATACGGGGAGCCGGCCGCGGTGCTGACCGGGGATGCGCTCATGGCGCTTGCGTTTCAGGTACTTGGACGAGGCCAGCATGCCCGTCTGGTGCCCCGGCTGTGCCGGGCCGTGCAGGATCTCGTCGAGGGCGAGGCCCTCGACGTCGCGTACGAGACCTGTGAGGACGTGTCAGTGGCCGACTATGTGCAGATGGCGCGGCTGAAGACCGGTGCCCTCTTCGGTGCAGCCTGTGCATTGGGGGCGGCTGCGTGCGGTGCCGATCCTGTGGTCGCCGATCACCTTGATCGGTACGGGCAGGCGTTGGGGTTGGCGTTCCAGATCAGCGACGACCTGCTCGGCCTGTTCGGTGATCCGCGCCGGACCGGCAAACCGGTCGGTGGAGATCTTCGCCAACGTAAACGGACATACCCGGTGCTGGCTGCGCTCTCCTCGCCCCACCCGGCCGCTGCCCGGCTCACCGAGGCATACCGAGACATCAAGGACCTTGAGCCGGCTGAGCTAGCTGAGCTCACGGTGCTGATCGACGAGACCGGCGCGTGTGCCGCAGCGCGTCTGACTGCCCGTGAGGCCATCGACCAAGCCGAGGCTCATCTGCGCGCGGCCGTACCGAATCCAGCCCGGACGGCGTCGCTGCGCGCCTTGGGCGCGCTCGTTGTCGACCGCAGCCGGTGAATGGGGGCATTGCTGTGACTGCGCTGAGGCGTCTCTTCGCCCGTGCCGGCACCACCGCCGCCCGCGTGGACACGCGGGCGGTTCGTTCGCCGGCACAAGGGTATCGAAGCTTGATTGTGCGGGAGTTTCGGCTGACCAGTCGGATGCTCGCCCACAATATGCTGCTGGTCCTGCTACCCACGGTGATGTTCGCTCTTGCCGCTGCTGCCTACACCCACGCCAGTATCCTTGGCATGGCCGCTGGCGTCGGAAAGGCGGCGCTCCTGAGCATGTTGTTCGGCTATGTTTTCGACAGTTCGAACCAGGCCCTCGGAGCGGAAGAGGACCGCCGGAACAAGCCCTACCGCCCGATCCCAGCAGGGCTTACCGATGAACGTGGGCTCATGCTGCGGTTCGTTGCCGCGATGCCCGTGTACACCCTGGTCGGGTGGCTGCTCGGCGCGCTGCCGTGGGTACTGCTGTTCCAACTCAGCATCATCGCGCAGCTTCTGTGGGCTTCCCCCCGCTACTACATGTGGTGGAAAACTCCGGCCAACATTTCCGGCTCGCTCACCCAATTGGCGACCGGCTGGAGTGTTGTCGCCGCGCTGGACTCCACGGCATGGACGTGGATCGTCACGATCTCGATCTACCTCCCGATCACGGGCGTCTACGAAGATGTGCGTGACGCTGAAGGCGACCTTGCCGTCGGTCGGCGCACCGCGCCGCTGGTGTTCGGGCCCACGCCGATCCGCTGGTGGTTCGCTGTGTTGGCGCTCCTGCTTCCCCTTGTCGTCTACGTCCTACTGGTCCACCCGGCCAGAGCAGCGCTGTGGCGCGAACTGCTGGCCCTCGGCGTGATCACGATCCTCGCCTGGTGGTGCGCCGCGCGAGCCTTGGCCTATCGCAACACCCGCGCCGACCGGCTCACCTACCAGTTATTCACCCTTACCTGGGCGATGTGCCTTGCGGCGGCTCCGCTGCTGTGGTGGTAGGCCGATCCGGTGATAGGCCGTGGGCTGGCAGCGGCGCATCGCCCGCTGGATGGGCCTGGGCAGCCGGTTGCGGCGTCACGCCGCCCACCACCAGGGTGCGCTTCAGGTGAGGTTCCCCCGCTTTGCCGGAGTCTTTGGTGTGTCCCGGGTTTGACAGAGCCTGATTGTTGGGTTCTTATGCCACTTGATCTTGTGAGGGTGGTATGGGACGACGTGGGTATCCGCCGGAGTTCCGGCGGAAAGTACTGGACCTGATCGAGGCTGGCCGCAAGGTCGCCGATGTGGCGGACGATCTGCGGATCAGCGATCAGACGATCTACACCTGGCGGCGACAGGACCGGATCGACCGGGGCCTGGAGCCCGGGTTGACCAGCGCGGAGAAGGCCGAGCTGACCGCCGCGAAGAAGAAGATCGCTGGGTTGGAGGCCGAGTTGGCGGTGCATCGACGAGCGACTGAGCTGCTCAAGAAGGAGGCGGTGCGCCCAAAAGCCCGGTACGCCGCGATCGCGGCGATGACTGAGGAGGGTTTGCCGGCCCAGCTCGCGTGCCGGGTGCTGGGGGTGTCGGAGTCGGGGTTCTACGCCTGGCGATCCCGATCACCGTCGGCCCGATCGATCCGGCATGCCTGGCTGACCGACCTGATCACCGAGATCCACCAGAACTCTCAGGGTCGCTACGGTGCTCGCCGCGTGCACGCCGAGCTGAGGCTGGGGCGTGGGATCCTGGTCGGTCACGGGGCAGTAGAGATGCTGATGCGCCATCTTCGAGTTCCTCGAGATCTGGCACAACCGCCAACGCCGTCACAGCCGACTGGGATGGTTGACTCCGATAGAGTTCGAGAACACAACCGTCGTGGCATGAAAATCCACCAACCCGACTCCACGAAACCCGGGGCAGACCACTTCGAAGACTGGTTCGATCTTGAGAACCAGGAAGGAAGGCACTGGTGCCGGCACCGAAGAAGTACCCCGATGAACTGCGCGAACGCGCCGTCCGCCTCTATCGGGAGTCTGACCCGCGGCCCTCGTTCCGCACGCTGGGCGAGCAACTGAACGTCCACCCCGAGGCCCTGCGCAACTGGGTCCGCCAGGCCGAGGCCGACGACGGCCAACGACGTGATCGGCCGACCACCGACATGCTGGCCGAGAACCGCCGGTTGGCGCGCGAGAACGCCGAGCTGCGGCGGGTCAACGAGGTCCTGCGCGCGGCGAGCGCCTATTTCGCCAGCGAGATCGGCCCGACCCGGAGGTGGTCATGAGCTTCATCGACGCCCATGACTTCCCCGCCGGTCTCGTACTACGGGTCCTCGGCGTGCCGACCTCGACCTACTACGACTGGCGCACCCGCCAGGGCGCTCCGTCGCGGCGGCAGCTCGACGACGCCGCCCTGCTCGAGCAGATCGTGAAGATCCGAGCCGTGAACGAGTTCGCCGCCACCTACGGCTCCCCGAGGGTCTGGCTCGAGCTGCGCCGCCAGGACGTACGAGTCGGACGCAAACGCGTCGAACGCCTCATGCGTGAACATGGCCTGCAGGGCGCGCACCTGCGCCGCGGCTGGAAACACGGCTGCACTCGCCAGGGCCCGTCGCACCGGCCCGCGCCGGACCTGCTCGAACGCGACTTCACCGCGCCCGCCCCGAACCGCGTCTGGGTGGCCGACCTGACCGGCATCGTCACCGGCGAGGGCGTGCTCTGGCTCGCGTCGATGCGCGACGCGTTCTCCAACCGGGTCGTCGGCTGGGCCACCGACCCCCGCGCCACCACGACGCTGGTGCTGACCGCGCTCAACCATGCCCTGCGTTCCCGGAACCTCCGCACCGGTCAGTTGATCTTTCACAGCGACAAGGGAGCTCAATACACGGCGCTGCGGTTCATCCAGCGGCTGGTCGACGCCGGGGTCGCACCCTCGACCGGGTCCACTGGGGACAGCTACGACAACGCTCTGGCCGAAAACCTGTGGTCGACGATCAAGATCGAGCTGTTGTACTGGCCGGGTACGACCTTCGCCACCCGCATCGAGGCCGAGCACGCCCTGATCCGCTACCTGGACGGCTGGTACAACCCCCGCCGGATCCAGGCCCGCCTTGGCGGGCTCTCACCCGACGAGTACGAAGACACCTACCATCGCGCCCAGTGCGACGATCACAGATAACCCGGACTCCGGCGAACCGGGGGAAGCTCACCGAGACGGCTCGCCGATGATCTTGACCATTCAGGCGAGGTGAGCTGCGGAAACGTCGCCATCGGAAACAGTGTTACGTGATCACTGCCGCACTGGGGCCGGGACGTGCGGATCGTCGGTGCGCCGTGCAACCATCGGCCCACCTGTGACGGAGGCTTGTTCGCCACGGTGATCGACGGCATCACCGAACACGAGGGGCAACTGTCGGCACTGCTACCGGGTCAGCGGGAACTTCGCCGTGCCATCGGGAAGGAAGACCCCGAAGTCCTGTTCGTCCCCTGGCTCGTCCCATCCGGAGAACCAGACGTAGGGGATCTTCTCCTGAAGCAGCCACGGGACAGCCTCGTTGAAGTACTTCTCCTGGTTCTCCAGGCTGGCCACGGCCTCTCCGAAAGTGGGCCCGGCTGAGGGCCAGCCGGTTTCGGTGACCACGAGCGGCTTGCCGCTGGTTGCCTCCCGGGTTGCGTAGACCGCATGCTGCAGTGTCGTGAGGCCTTGGTCGATGGGTTTGCCTTGCCTGTGGGGGAAGACGTTCAGCCCGACGAAGTCGCACACCCCGCTCACGCCAGCGTTCGCCCCGTCGACCCAGGATGTCCAGGGTTCGGACGTGCCGACCGGAACATCAGCACGGTATTTGATTTGCACCATGCCCTTGACCTCATAGATCATCTCGGCGAGGACATGTGGGCGGAGCTGGTTGCCGTAGAGGGTTTCGTAGCCCACCGAGACGGTGTTGATCCAGTCGGACCCAAAAGCCCGGATCAAGTTTTCCAGCGCGCTCACCTCCCAACGGAATTGGTCCTCGCTCGCGAATAGGACAACATTGACCTTGAGTCCGGTTGCCTCGGCGGCGGGCACAAGGTTCCTCAGCGTGTCGCAGCCGCTCGTGGGGAACGTTGTGCTGACTGTCTGCGCGAGGCGTTCGACCTGCTTCAGCGCGTTGAGCCGCACTGTTGCCTCCTCGGTGGTTATGCAGGAGCCGTCCTGCTGTCGAGCGCTCCATGCTGCCCCGCCGAACATCGGCATGACCAATGCCTGGGGCGCCGCATGCACGTCGGTGGCTGGCACTATCGCGACAAGGGTGCAGGCGACCAGCACCACGCGAAAGCACCGCTTGATTCGGATGATCATGAGTTGATATTACTTCCAGGATTGACGGGTGGACTCGGATTGCACCCGATGTGGTGGATCGATGGAGCGGGCGGGTGTAGCAACGACACCCATCATCCTATTTCCGCTGTCGCCTGAGGCCATCCTTGTGATGGCTCACGACTATATCGCTCCGCGAGTTGTGGGAGATATGGACGCCTTGGAAACAGCTGACTTGAACAGAGAAATTTTGGGCGCGACTTTGAAGTGACCCCCGCGGGCCGGATACCTCCAGACTTGGCAGTAGCCGAGGAGGAGGACGCGCGATGGGGCGTCGAAGCATGTCACCCATCGGGAGGCCTATTCATAAGTGGCAAGGAAGTATAGCCCTACGATGGCTTTGACCACGCTCGCGTATTTGCTGATCGGCGCGCGGTAGCGGCCGCCTTCTTCGCTGAGCATCCGCCAGGTCTTAGATGAGCGATGGCGTGTTCAACCGCGGCCCGCATTGCACTGAGGGAGGTGTTGAACTCGATCTGGTTCGGGCGGAGGTCGATGCCGGGGAATCGCTTGTACGGGACGGTGTCGATTCCCTCGACCCCGACGTAGCCGAGGTCGGCGACGGACGGGAGATCGCGGAGGCGCTCGGCCAACCCCGACGCGGCGTAAGCGTGCGCGTCGTGTCGGGCACCATGAACCGGGACCTGGCCGACCGCGACCAGAGCGCCGTCGAGGGTGGCGGCGATCTGCAGGCGTATCCCGCCGAACAGGAGCGCCGTCGGGGCCCGGAGTAGCCGCCGCGGGGTGCAGGTCCAGGGACTGTTGAGCCTTGCTGACCAGCGCGGGGAGGTCGTCCTTCTCGTCGACGGCCCTACCCCGTTCGAGCAAGACGGTCTTGGCGGTGCTCTCGATCAGCTCCTTCGCACTCCCGACCGCCTGGGCGGGGTCGTCGTCGATGGCGCGCTGAATGCGGTCGAGGTTGTCGAGGATCGCCGCCGGGTCGCGGAGGCCGTCGAGCGGGACGCGGGGCAAGCGCGTCGGTGGAAGCGTGATGATCCCGTCGTCGATCTGGCAGCCGTCGCGGCGCAGCGACTTTCGCAAGGACTCGGTGTGCTGCTCGTCGAACTCGTCCATGATCCGCCCCATGGCGCGGAGCACTCGGCCGACCTGCCCGGGATCAGTCCAGTTCACGGCCTCGAGGTAGTGCTGGGTCGTCGTCCGCCGGGCGCTGCCGTCGTCCCAGGTGGAGTCCGGGTTCGGGGCGAAGCCTTCGTCCTGGAACGCCGCGGCGATGCGACCAACCGTGCTGTCGGTCGTCAAGGCTCGGAACTGACCGCGGGTGGTGCGGCTGATCAGCTCGCGGGTCGTGCTCACGCGTCGTCCTCCGATCCGTGAGAGGGGCCCAGCAGGGCTGGCCGGCCGGCTGCGGCGAGCTCAGGCACGTGGCGGTACAGGGTCGAGCGGGAGACGCCGAGCAGACGCGCGATGGACGCGACGGACTCGTCGGGCCGGGCGAGCAGCGCGCGGGCCTGCCGGATCTGCTCGACCGACAGCGCCGGTGGCCGCCCGAGGCGCTGTCCTCGGGTGCGCGCAGCGGCCAGGCCCTCGTGGGTGCCTTCGACGATCATCTCGCGGATGAACTCCGCCAGGGCGGCGAACACGTGGAAGACCAGCCGTCCCCCCGGGGTGGTGGTGTCGAGCGCCTCGTGCAGGGAGTGGAAGCCGACGCCGCGTCGGCGCAGCAGCCCGATGAGCTCGATCAGGTCGGACAGCGACCGGCCGAACCGGTCGAGCCGCAGCACGACGACGACGTCGCCGGGCCGGACATAGTCAAGGCACGCGGCGAGTTCGGGGCGCTCGACCTTCGCCCCGGACATGGTGTCGGTGAAGATCCGCGAGCAGCCTGCGGCAGTAAGGGCGTCAACCTGACGGTCGAGCAGCTGCCCGCGCGTGGAGACACGGCTGTACCCGATCAGCAGACCGGATGTGGCTGCCGGTTCTGCCAGTAGCAGATCGTCTCGTTGTGGCGCGGCATGGACGACCGGCGTCCCCGGCCTGGGGTGCTTCACGAGCGCGACCGTACGAGAAACGGTGATGGTGGACTTCTGCGACACGCCGGGTTTCGAACACGATTCTGCGACAGTGGACTACGGCGTGTCGGAAGTCTGGGCACGCTCTCCGGCAGATGTCGCAGAAACGATCGTTTCCCGACGCCTGCGTCCAACTGTTAGGAAGTTGTGAGACGGGCGGGGTCGGGCTGCGCGTCGTTGGCGAGGTCGGCTGCCCGGAGGGTGGCGACGTGCTGGTGCCAGTGCCCGCTCGGGTGGTCGATGACCAGTGGCCCGAGGTTGCACGGCCCGATGCAGCCGATGGGGGTGACCTGCGTCGTGGAGCCTCGGGTCGCCTCGGTCAGAGTGCGATGGGTGGCTCCGGCGCCGTAGACGGTGCAGCGTGGTCCGCCGCAGACCAGGAGGTGGCGGTCGGGAATCTCGAGTGTTGACCATGCGGGGCTGCGGAACCCGCCTGGGGCGGCGGTGACCGCTCGCCCTTCGGTCTCGGCGAGCCCGGCGAGCGCGTCGGCGATCGCGGGCAGCGAGGTGGGTGTGGCGGCTGTCCGGATGTCGAGTTGGTGGCCGCGGGTTTCCCGCCAGTTCGCTACGGCTCGAGCGATCCAGGTGGCGAGGTAGCGGTCGTCAGGGATGGTCAGCGGGACGACGAGTACACCGGCCGCTTCGGCGGCGACGGCGTCGTCGAGTGCATCGTGGATTGTGGGTTCGGTTTGGTCGAGGTGCGCGACGCGGACCGGTCGGTCGGTGCGCTCGGCCACTGCGGCTGCCAGGCGCTTGAGCGACTGCTCGTCGATCCCGGACGGTGTGGGACGGGCCACGAGCAGCAGCACCCGATCAGCCGGCGGCGGCGTGGGCATGGGTTCCTCCGTCGGTAAGGCGACCGTCTGTCATGCGGACGATGCGGTCGGCGTAGCTGGACAGGCGAGCCTCGTCGTGGCTCACGACGAGCAGGGCCGTGCCTTCGTCGGCAATCCGCCGCAGCACGGCGCTGATCGCAGTGGCGGCGGTGACGTCGAGGCTTGCAGTGGGTTCGTCGGCGATGAGCAGCGCGGGCTGGGCGGCCAGGGCTCGGGCGATCGCAACCCGCTGGGCCTGGCCGAGTGACAGACTTCCGGGTAGCCGGTCGATGTCGATGTCGGCAAGCCCGACCCCGGCCAGGGCTTGTGCCGCGTGGTCGCGTCGGTGGGCGCGGGGCAGCCGGTCCCCGCGGGCGAGGAGGGGCTCGGTGAGTGTGCGCCACAGCGGCCAGCGCCGGTCCAGGGTCGTCATAGGGTCCTGGAAGATCGGCATGACGAACCCGGGTCGTAGGGTGCGCCGCCCCGTCCAGGCGTCCCGGCCGTCCAGGTGCACGGTGCCGGAGTCGGGTCGTTCCATCCCCGCGAGCAGGTGGGCCAGCGTCGATTTGCCCGAGCCGGAGCGGCCGACCACCCCGATGATCTCGCCGGCGTGCAGGCGCAGCGTCACGTTGTCGACGGCGGTGACACTCGCCGCGCCGTTCCCGTACCGGCGGGTGATGCCCCGAACTTCGGCAACGATCGACCCGGATCTGGGCGGCACCGCGCGCGGCCGTGGTGTCGTGGCCGCGCCCGGCGGCGGGGTCATGGCCGTGGTTGAGGCGCGAAGCAGAGTCGCTGTCGGCCCGTGACCCACGGTCCGGCCCTGATCGAGCATCAGCACCTTGTGCGCGTGTCGGGCGATCAGCGCGAGGTCGTGGCTGATCAGCAGCAGCGCGCTGCCGCGGCGGCAGATCAGGTCGAGCACCTCGTCTGCCAGCTCGGCGTCGAGCGCGCTCGTCGGCTCGTCGGCCAGGGTGAGCAGGGGCGCGTGCGCAGTGCCGGCGACGATGGTGGCGCGCTGCAGCATGCCGCCTGACCACTGGTGGGGGTGGTGGCGGGCGCGCCGCTCGGGATCGTCGATGGCGACGGCCCGCAACGCGTCGGTGATGGCGCTGGCGGGTGGCCGCCGCCGGTGGGCGGCCCAGGCCTCGCGGACGTGGTGGCCGACCGTGCGCAACGGGTCGCAGGCGGCAAAGGGGTCCTGCGGCACGTAGCCGACGACGAGCCCTCGTAGCTCCCGCAGCATCGGTTCGGGGGCGTCGAGCACCTCGCGTCCGCCGACCCGGACGCTGCCGGTGGTGTGGGTGCCGGGTGGGAGCAGCCCGAGGACGGCGCGCACCAGGGTGGTCTTGCCGCTGCCCGAACGGCCGACGACGGCGCAGCGCTTGCCCTCGCCGACGCGCAGGTCGAGGCCTTCGAGCGCACGGTGGCCGTTGGGGTAGACGACCGTGAGGTCCTCGATCACCAGCGGGGCGGTCACACGCGCCGCCCCGGGTCGGTGACATCGCGCAGCGCGTCGCTGACGAGGGTGGCCGCGGCGACCGACAGCACGAGCCCCAGCCCGGGCCCGAGCAGCTGCCACGGGGCGTAGGCGAAGGTCTCCCGACCGGTCGCGAGCATAGTGCCCCACTCGGCCGTGGGCGGCTGGGCGCCGAGGCCGAGGAACGACAGCCCGCCGAGCGCGAGGACCGCTTCGCCCAGACCCAGTGTCACCGCCACGAGCACCTGATTGGCCACTCCGGGCACGACGTGCCCGAGCACGCAGCGGACCGGCCCGACCCCGGCCATCCGGGCGGCTATGGCGTCGGGGCGTTGCGCGCTGCCGCGGGCCGTGCTGCGGGCGAGCCGGGCGATCCCGGCCCAGCTCGTCGCGGCCATCGCGAATACGAGGTTCCAGTAGCCGGGCCCCAGCATTCCGACCACCGCGAGGGTCAGCACCAGCGACGGCAGCCCCAGCAGGACGTCGGTCGTGCGGGTGAGCACGGTGTCGACGAGCCCGCCGACCGCCCCGGCGAACGTCCCGACGAGCAGACCGACCGCACCGGCGATCGCCATGACGAGCAGGGCGGCGCCTAGCGAGGTGCGGGCGCCGGCGAGGGTGCGGGCCAGCAGGTCCCGGCCGGCCTGATCGGTGCCCAGCCAGTGCGCGGCGCTCGGGGCAGCGAGCTGGTCGGTGTAGTCGGGCAGGTCCGGGTCGGCAGTGAGCAGCGGCCCCACGAGCGCCGCGGCGGCGAGCAGGACGGCCAGCGCCAGCCCGACCCGCGCGGCGGGACGGCGCAGCAGCTCCCGCCACACCCGCCCGGCTGGCAGTGGCACCCCCGGTCCGGGCCGCGTGAGGATCCCGACGGTGCTCACCCCGGCGGCCTCACCGCGCGCAACTGCGGGTCGATGACGGTGCACAGCAGGTCGACGACCAGGCTTGTGACCACGTAGGTGACGACTGCGACGAGGGTGAACCCGACCACGACCGGCATGTCGCGGGCATTGATTGCCTCCACTGTGTAGCGGCCGATGCCGGGCCAGGTGAACACGCTCTCGACGATCGGGGCGCCACCGATCAATGCGGCGGTGCCGAGGCCGACCACCGTGAGGAACGGGGCGGCGGCACCTGGTAGTTGGTGCACCCACAGCCGGTGCCACCGCCCGGCGCCGCGCGCAGCGCTGACCCGCAGGTAGGGCGCCGACTGGGCCTCGAGCAGCGCGGTGCGCAGCACCCGCGACCACGTGGCGGCGGTGGCAAGGGCGAGGGTAAGGGCGGGTAGGAACACCGTGGCCCACGTGCCATCGGCAATCACCCGGCCCAGCCCGGCGCGCACCACCAGCATGTCGAGCGGGACGACGCCGAGCACGAAGCTGGGCACCGCCAGCATCGCCAGCGTGACCCCGCGGGCCACGATGTCGGGCCACCGCCCGGCGGCGACAGCCGCGGTGGTGCCGATCAGGAGCGCGATCCCCGCGGACAGCGCGAAGGAATACAAGAAGAACCCCGACGCCTACACCGGCTCGATCCGTGAAGCTTCCCAGCTCGTGCGTGTCGCTTTGACCGGTTCCACCCGCAGTCCGGATCTGCACGCCATCGCTCAGGCACTCGGCGCTGAGGAAGTCCTGCGCCGCATGCGGGCGCTGGCCGTGCCCGGCGAGAACTGAATGACCTCCGAGGACGACCGCGATCCGAGGACAGCCGGGCGTATCACGCCACCGGACGACCCTGGGCTGCCGCCGACCGACGGGACGAGCAGCTACGACGCCGAGGTCCAGGAAATGAGGGCCGGTGCGGCGCCGCTCGTCCGGATCATCCCGATCGCCGCCCAGACGCCACCCAACCGGTCTGGACACGCCGCAATCGCTACGGTCCCCTTCCTTGATGGCGCTCGCCGAGATGGGCCAGTCCTGCTCTCCGAAATGGGCCAGCTGAGGAGTGCAGCGTAGCCGGTGTCAGCGGCGGAGCGGGATCACTCCGTCGGGTGCCGCGACGGGCATCTGCGGGCGTGCGGCTTCGGGTGTGGTGAGCAGCGCGACGATGGTGACCGGGCCGCCGCAGTGCGGGCAGTCCCGCTGGGCCGCGATGTGCGGCAGGGGCACTGCAGGCGCCAGCGGGGGCGCCGCCGGAGGCGGTGTCCCGAAGGACCTGGCGGTGACTGAGACGGGTGTGGTGCGTTCGACCTCCCGTCGGGCGGCTGCGGTGCGTTTGCACTGGCGCGAGCAGTAGAGCCGGGTCTTGGCTTGCCGGCCGGTGGCGACGAACGCTTCCCAGCAGATCGGGCAGGTCTTGCGGGTCGCGTTGTAGTTCGGGTCGTGTGGGTCAGGAGACATGTGCGTTCACCGCCTTGCGCAGCTTGTCCGATGTGGACTGATGTGAGCGGAGTCGATAGGAGGGGCCGTCGATACCGACGACGGTCGCGCGGTGCAGCAGCCGGTCCAGCATCGCTGCGGCGACGGTCGCGTCTCCGAAAGCCGTTGCCCAGTCAGCGATCCCGACGTTTGTCGTCAGGATCGTGCTCGACTTGAGGTAACGCTGGTTGATCACCTGGAACAACGCTGAGGCCCCGTCGCCGGGCAGTGGGAGATAGCCGAGCTCGTCGATCACGAGCAGTTTCGGTCCGGCGAAGAACCGCATGCAGGTGGCCCAGCGTCCTTCGACCGCGGCCTTGTGGCAGCGGGCGGCGAGGTCGGCTGCGGTGGTGAAGTAGACCCGGTTGCCGGCTTCGGCCGTGCCGCGCGCGAGTGCTGTGGCGAGCATGGTCTTTCCGACTCCGGGCGGCCCGACGAACAACACGTTGGAGGCGTCGTCGAGGAACCGCAGCGTCGCCAGGTCGCGGATGAGTTTCTCGTCGACGCCGGGTTGGGCGGCGAAGTCGAAGTCCGCCAGAGTCCAGGGATCCGGGAGGCAGGCGAACCGCAACCGGCCGGCGAGGCGGCGTTCTTCGGTGGCGTTGACCTCGATTTCCAGCAGCCTCTCCAGCGCCGCGGTCATCGACAGGTTCTCCGCGCGGGCCTGGTCGAGGATGCGGGGCAGGGCTTCGGCGGCGTTGTCGAGCTTGAGGTAGGAGAAGTGCGAGCGGAGTTGCTGATAGCGGCGGGCCTCGCTCATCTGTGGCCCTGAACGGNTTCCGGACAAGTGATCAGTCCTCCTTGGACTCATAGGTGGGTGCGCTGCCCAGCTTCGCCGCGGTGGCGGCGTAGGTGGCCAGGTCGATCACGACGTGGGCCGCGGGCCCCGTCGCGGGCAGGCCGCGCAGTCGTGCTGCTTCGGCCAACGCCGCCGCCGACGGCGGCCGGCGCGTCTTGTGGGTGCAGGGCCGATCGGTGCTGAACGCGCCCATCGCGGCGTGTTCGAGCGCGATCACGTGCCCGTCGTCGCGGACGACCCGGCCGGCCCCGTCCGGGGCGCGGTGGTGGACCGCGACCGTCGCGCCGCCCTCGGTGACGATCCGCAGCACGTCCGCGCCGAGCCGGTGACGGACCTGAACCTGCGCGCCGCCCAGCCCGGGCGGGACGGAATAGGAGTTGCCGCGAAAGGAAACCAGCGCCTGCGGCGTGACGATCCGGCCGAGGTCGAACTCGGCCGGGAACGCGACCAGCGGCAGGGCGTGCAGCCGCTCGGCCGCGGCCAGGCCGGCGACCGTGGTGCGCTCACCGTCGAGGACCCGGCGGCGGCTATCGAGCTTGGCCGCGAGACGATCCAGCCCGGCCTGCGCCTCGGCGATCGTGACGTCATCGCCGAGGGTGCGCCACCAGCGTTGCGCGGCCGAGTGGTTGGCCTTCTCGACCACACCCTTGCGGTTCCCGCGCCGCGGCGGACACGTCACCGACCGGACCCCGTAATGCTTCGCGACCTGGGAAAATGCGGGCGTGATCCGGCCTGAGGCGGGGTGGCAGACCGTGGCCATCCGGTCGAAGCGCCAGACCTGGGTCACCCCGCCCAGGCGCCGGACCACCGCGTCGAGGGCCTCGACCAGGTGCGGGAAGTCCTCGGCATCGGCCAGGACGCCGCGCCACTTGCTCGAGTGCGCCAGCGCGCCGACCAGCAGATGTGCCTGCTTCCCGGCGCCCCAGCTCGCCGGTGGGTCCGGCAGCTCGAGCCAGTCCCACTGGGTTTCCTCGCCCGGCGGGTGGGTGATGATCGCGACGTCCCGGCCGCGGGACACCTGGCAAGGCTCGCAGTGCGGGCGCAGCTGATAGCGGCGCAGCGCCCGGGTGAACGTCGAGTAGCCGCCTTGGTAGCCGAGCTCGGTGACCTCGTCCAGCAGCGTCGCCGCCCACAAGTGCGGGTCGTCGGCCAGCCGGGCGCGGCAGTAGCCGAGGAACGGCTCGAACGGGTCCGGCCCCGCTGGCCGTCGCTTGCCCGGCACCACCTCGCCGGCCAGGTAGCGGCGGATCGTCTTGCGGTCGCGTCCGAGATGTCGCGCGATCGCCGAGACCGACCAGCCTTGAGCACGCAGCGCCTGCGCCTCCACGTCTTCCTCCAGAGTGAGCATCCACGCCTCCGGTCACGATCACGGTGATCAACACCGAAACCGTCACCCCGAGGCCGCTGACCAGCGCAAACGACGCGCCGACAGGACACCCCAGCTGGGGAATTTCAGAGAGCAGGACTGGC
Source organism: Amycolatopsis benzoatilytica AK 16/65 (assembly GCF_000383915.1). Classification (NCBI taxonomy): domain Bacteria; kingdom Bacillati; phylum Actinomycetota; class Actinomycetes; order Pseudonocardiales; family Pseudonocardiaceae; genus Amycolatopsis; species Amycolatopsis benzoatilytica. Next base: position 6,580,919 of record NZ_KB912942.1, on the reverse strand, counting down.
CCTATTCAGAGAGCACCATCATCCTCACCGTGGCCGCCGTGCGCTGGAGCAAGGTCACCGTGGGCGACACGATCGGACGCCTGGTCCACCTCCTCCAGGAACGTGGCGGCGTCTGGCTGGCCAAGCACACAACCGCCACCCTCACGTGGACCGTCAGCAGCAGGGGACCGGCCGGTGACGACGGCGCCGCCGCATCCGCGCCACGGTGGATACGCCTGGACGCTTCCTTCGCCGGCGCGTGGTCGGGACGTTTCTCACTCGCCGCGTCCGCACCGCGCCTCGCGGCAAACCTCTGGTGTGTCGCCGCGTCACCGTTGGTGGGCATCCTGCCCGACGAGGCAGCCGACAAGGCGCTCCCGCTCCTCGGGGACAGCACACCAGTCGCCTGGAAGTCGTTCACGGAAGCACTGGACAACGCGGTTCACACCACAACTCGCCCTCCCCAAGTCGTTCGCGACCTCGTCACGCAATCGGCCTGGCCCGGGGCGGACCGGCTCACGAAGCGCGATCAACGATGAAACTGCGGCGGCGGGTCGGGTAACAGCCTGGTCTCATTCGGCCACGTTGGTGTCCAAAATCGGCCCGAAAATCGGCCTTCAGTAGTGCAGGGGTTTCCGGCACACTGGAAGGGACAGCCGATCATGGTCACCACTCGCCGACGGCGACCACGCCAGCGATTACAACGGGCCGGTCACGGCAGCATCACACCACAGTCACGATATTCCGATTTTCGGTCACGTTTGGGTAACGGACCAGGATTTTGGGGCCGAAATCCGGAGTTCAGGGGTGCCGGGGATCTCTCGGCTGCTCTGGCCGGAAGGTGGTGGTGATCATGGTGGACGGTACTAACCGTGCTGGGGACCGTGGCGTGATGGGTGCGGATGGGTTGGCGTCTCGTTCCGCGTCTGGGTCAGCGCAGCCTCGGCGTTCTGAATCCGCCGACCAAAACGCCGAGGCCGCTGCCACTAAACCCGCTGGTCAGCAGTGGTATCGACGGGAACAGGCGGAAGGCCGACTGAGGAGTGATCCTCACCCATCCACACATCGGGGGCGCGCGGGGCGCGGCGGCCGGCGGGCCGGGGAACCGGATGCGGCGTTGTGGTTCCGCCTGGTCGACCGGGACCGACGCCTGCTGGCCCTGCTGGCCGAGCACAAGGTGCTGACCACCAACCAGATCGCCGCCATCGAGTTCCTGTCGGTGCGGCGCGCGCAGGACCGGCTGCGGCACCTGCGCGAGCTGGGCGTGGTGTTCGCGTTCCGCGAGTCCTACCTGCGCGGCGGGACGAGCCAGACGCGCTACGCGCTGGGCTACCTCGGCGCACGGCTGATCGCGGCGCAGCGGGCGGAGCGCCCGCCCGCGCCGAAGGCGTACGCCGAGAGCCTGGACCGGCTGGCGCTGTGGCCGAAGCTGGATCACCAGCTCGGCGTGAACGACTTCTTCTGCGCCCTGGCCGCGCACCGCAACCCCGCCCGGCTACGCGAGGCGGGCCGCGAGGGTGAGGTGAGCGGGCTGACGCAGTGGTGGTCCGAGCACCGCTGCACGGAGTTCTTCTGGAAGTACCTGGGCGGCGGCCGGGAAACCCGGCTACGTCCGGACGGCTACGGCTGCTGGGAAGAGCACGGCCGGACGGTGCGGTTCTTCCTCGAACACGACACCGGCACCGAGTCCCTGGCAAAGGTCACGGGCAAGCTCGACGACTACGGCGCCTTCCCGACCGACGCCTTCGGCGTCCTGCTGTTCTCGGTGCACTCCACCCGGCGGGAGATCGCCCTGCGCACGGCGCTGCGCCGCGCCCTCGCCGGGCACGCCCCTGGTTTCGTGATCGCCACCGCGGCCCGCGACCCTCACGGTGCCTACGGTCACGCGGATGGCCCGGCAGCGCCGATCTGGGGCCTGTGGACGCCGCAGAGCGGTGACAGCGTGCCGCGCCGGTACCGATTGGCCGAACTGCCCCAACGCGGCCCCTCCGTCGAACACAGCGCCTCGACCACCGACCAGCCGCTCAACGAGGCGGCATTCGACCCGAACGACCGCGAGATGTCGCGCCGCATCCACACAGCTCAGTCCGAACCAGCCGACCCAGCGGGCTATGCGGACGACGATGACGACCTCGACGACGTGACGCTCTACGACGACGCAGACGATGACGACGTAGACCGCGCGCCCGTAGCCCCGGCGCGGCCGGACCCGCAGCGGCCACGGCGGACACGCTGGGCCGCCTGAATCCCCTGTCCCCACAAGGGGTTCCCACACGCTTCCGCCTGCCCGGAGGAGGCGACCGACGATGACCTGATCCGCAGGAAAGACAGCGACGACGGCCGCACCGGTTCGCTGGCCTTGGCCCGTCGTCTTTGCGCAGCAGGGAAATCTGAACCCGTTGTACGTCGAGCTGTCCAATCGTGGTCCCGTACCTGGCGAGACCGCGCCGAGTCACGGAGACAGGTCGAGACGAGACACCGAGACCACGGCGAGACCGGCGAGACACGAAGTCTCGCACCGTGTCTCGCGGTCTCGGCGTAAGTCTCGGCGAATGTCTCGGGTGGACAGTGGGAGGGTTCAGTCGACCGGTGATCGCTGGCCCCGGTGGGTGCTACGGCAGTCGGGGAGTCGAAGCGGCACAATGGTTGGAGCAGTTCAGACCGAGCCGGTTCTTGAATCGCGTGTAGCGGCGCGGCCATCACCCCCATCACGAATTCTCCTGTGTGGAGGCTTCCGGGGTGCTGGTGACCAGAGGGCCGGCGGGTCCTGCTGATCGACGGTTGCCCAGTGACCGCTGACAGCCGCCTGCGACCTCCGCCCGGAACGGGCTCGCGGGCAATCGAGGTGCACCATGCCCCAGCACACACCCGACCACACCGAACACGACAACGAACACGACAACGGCGGCGACGACGCCGTCGTGCTTCCGTTCCGCTCCACGCGATCAGCCACACAGGACACCTGGCGCGTGGAGCGGATCGACACCGAACCGATGACCGCCCAACAGTACGACCTCGCCGTCACCACCCTGGCCACGCTCATCGCCGAGTGGAGCGCTAAACAGGAAAACCCCAAGGAGGGCAAAGAAAAGGCCGCGTAGAACGGTGCTGTTCCGCTTCCCTTGCCGTGCTTGATGAGCGATAATGGAAGCACGGCGCACCGCCTGTGAGCTGCGGTTTTAAGTCGAAATTGGTAGTGATCTAGTAGCCGCGTAGTCGCCCTGTAGCAGCCGAGAAACGGCTACTACAGGGGACGCGGAGATACCGGACCAAGGGGGTCGGAATAATGGCGCGATCGACGACCGCGCAGCGCACCAAGAAGGCCGCGATGACCAACACGCTCGGCGACGATGTGCGGGTGGGGATCTACGTGCGGCGCTCCACCGACGACGAGCACCAGCCCTACTCCATCGAAGCCCAGGACACCCGCCTGGACGCCTACATCGGCTCCCAGCCCGGCTGGCGGCTCGTCGCGCGGTTCCCCGACGACGCCTCCGGCGCCACCACCGAACGCGACGGGCTGCAACGCGCGCTCGCCGCCGCCCGCGCCGGGTTGATCGACGTGCTGCTCGTCTACCGGGTCGACCGGTTCTCCCGCAACCTGCGGGACATGGTGATGCTGCTCGACGAACTCGACTCCGCCGGAGTCGTGTTCCGCAGCGCCACCGAGCCGTTCGACACTTCGACCCCGATGGGTCGGATGTTGGTGCAGATGCTCGGCATGTTCGCCCAGTTCGAACGCGACACCATCATCGACCGGGTCATCGCCGGGATGGAACGCAAGCACGCCAAGGGAAAGTGGAAGGGCGGCAAACGCCCCTTCGGCTACCAGGTCGACAAGACCACCCACACCCTCGTCGTGGACGAGCACGAGGCGGTGATCGTCAGGTTGATCTTCGACCTGTACACCAAGGACCGGCTCGGGTCCCGCGCCATCGCCAAAGTCCTCAACGACCGCGGGCACCGCACCAGCTCCGGCGGCAAGTGGTCCGGCTACCAAGTCATCCGCGCCCTGAACAACCGCGTCTACCTCGGCGAACTGACGTTCCGGGAGACCACCGTGACCGACACCCACGCACCCATCATCGACCTCACACGGTGGGAGCAGGCCCAAGCCATCCTCGACGCCCGTGGCGAGTCCCACGCCCACCGCGCCGCGTCCGGCTCCGACTACGTGCTCACCGGCCGCCTGCGCTGCCCGAAGTGCGGCAAGGCCATGATCGGCACCCGCGCCACCGGCCGCAACAAGACCTACCGCTACTACACGTGCTGGAACCTTGCCCGCTACGACGCCAGCAAGTGCGACATGTCGCGGCTCAACGCCGACGCCGTGGACGCGGCGGTCCTGGACGCGCTGGCCGGTTTCTACCGCACCCGCCACGACCTCATCGCCGATGCCATCGCCCACGAACAGAAACAGCACCAGGCGGCGCACGCCGACCGACACGCCGAACTCGCCACGGTCGAGAACGAGATCACCAAGACCGGGCTGGCCATCGACCGGTACCTGACCGCGTTCGAGCGCGGCACCATGGACGAAGAACTCGTCGCCGACCGGCTCACCGAACTACGCGCCAAGACCAAGCAGCTCCGTGTTCGCCGCGACGAACTCACCCTCGCGCTCGACGACGAACCCAGCGCCCCGGAGCCCGCTACCCTCGTGGCGGTGGCCGATCACATCGCCGAGATCATCCCCAGCGGCACCCACAACCAGATCAAGGCACTCGTCGAAGCCCTGGTCGCCAAGGTCACCATCACCGGCCCCGACCGGCTCATCCCGGTCTTCCGCATCCCCCAACCCCGCAACAACGGCGGGACCGCCACCGCCCTACCAGCGGAAACGGCCCCGAACGGAGTGGTTCGCACAATGACTAAATCGGTGGGCCGCCAGGGGCTCGAACCCTGGACCCAAGGATTAAAAGCCAGTGGGTTCGATCGCGGTGATCTTGAAACAGGTTTCAATCGCAGGGCGTCTAGCTGCGGTTTTGCCGATTTCAAGATCATGTTCGCGGTTGCTGACAGCAAGTCTGGGCTCCGTTAGGTCTCCGGTCTTCCTGCTGTGCTCAAGCGGGCCTGCGACACGGGTTGACCTGGGGTTTTTGCCTCGTTCGCGCGGGGGTTCGAAGCCGCGGTGCCGAACGTTGGTGGGCGTCATCATCGGCTGCGTACCAGGTTGCAGGCCGCGGCTTGACGATCAGCGAGTCTGACAATGACTGGATCACCGACCGGGTATCGAGGCCGTGGGTGTGGCGTATAGGTCGGTCGACCGTGACGAAAGGCGGCCACCTGCCGGGCTGCCGGAACCAGTCGTAGATGGCCTGGAGCACGAGCTGCTGCTCAGTGGTCAGCGGTTCACTCGTACTGTCCAAACGAAGGTCCTCCCTCATCGCTCCGGGTGGCAGCATCGTACGCCTGACCAGCGACAGTTCAGAGTGACGCCAAGGAGGCGGTTGTCCGTGACCAGCGACGAGAACGGATCACCCTCGTCCGCCGATTCCGTCCGGGTTCGCACCCTGGTGAACGCCCTGGACGAGTACCGCCAAGCCCGCGAGCGTCTGTTGGCCGTACTTGGCCACTCCTCGAATCGTGACCCACTTGCCGAAGTGGCCGAGCATCTGGTTGCAGCGCTGATGGGTGGCAAGCTTGCCGTCAACCGCGTGCAGAAGGCTTGGGATGTCGAACTACCGGACGGCGTGAAGGCGCAGGTGAAGTACCTGGCCAACGCGCCGGGCAGCGCGGTCTGGGTCAACGAGCACCGCGTTCGCCGCATCGACGACGTGGACTGGTACGTGCTCGTACTCGTCGAGGCGTTCACCGTCGTCGGCGTGCTCGCGTTCCCGATGAACCTCGCCCCAATCGCAGCAGCTCTCGGCAAGCGCCACCCGGATCAGGAACGCAAGATCGAGTTCACGCGCGCCAACTGGCTGACGATCCGGTCCGACTCGCGGCGTTTCCGGACGTTGGGCATGCGTGTTTGGCTGCCACCGTTCGAGCAAGAAAGTTGCCGCACGCGTGACCAGGACGATTAGACGCCCCTGGAGACACTGTTGCCGAAGCTGCCCGGCCCACCGAGCCGACTCCACCGCCCATCGAGCGCCGCAAACCACGGCGGGCACGCCAGTTCGACGCCGACCAGGTCCAGGAACTAATCGCCAGCTACCAAGCCGGCGCGGCCGGTACACGAACTGGCCGCAGTGCAGCCCAGACGGCCGTTGCGAGCCATTTGCTGACGCACGCATCCAGTGGCGGACGAACTTCAGCCGCTTGACCGGACACTGATCAGCTGCCGTTGCCCTGTTCCGTTCCGCAAGGTTCTCGAAGATACGTGATGCCGAAGGCCTTGAGCCCGCGGTACTTCTGGTACCTCGTGGCGAGGTCGAACGGGCTGTCACTCATGCGCTGGAAGATGTCGAGGCCGCGCCCGAGCAGGATCCTCCAGCCGGTGTCGGTGCTGATCGAGCGGTCGTGGATCGACTGGGGCTCAGCGAACTCGACGTCGAAGACGATGCCGAGCACGGCCGCGCTCTGCTTGATCTGTACGAGGTACTCGTACTGCTTCTGCAGCTTCTCCGGACCGTCCTGGTTCTCGACTGTGATGAGCTTGAGCGCAACCTCGTCGGCAGGATCCTTGCCGCGTGCGATCGCCTCGGTGAGCTCCATCAGGTTCCTGGCCTGGTGAAACATGCGCACGTAGGGGTCGACGATCGTGATCTGCGAGGCGCCCTGCAAGTACGGGACGACCAACTCGTCATACGAGACGCCACGCTGACCTTCTTGGTACTCCCGATGTCCCTGGAACAGTTCCGCGGACGCCGCGCCGGCTACCAGCGGATCTGCGTTTGCCGGTGCCTCATCTGGCTCAGTGCCCGTGCGGACCCGGTGGTAGTACGTGGGGTACTGGTCCTCCTCGAGCGTGCCGACGGCGTACCAGGTGCCTTCCTTGTCGAAGTAACCGAACTTCACCTCGGCCATGGTCGAGTCGATGCGCAGGATCTGGTCTTTGACGCGCTTACGTCCCTCTATGGCGAACCGAAGGATCTCCTCGATTTCCTTGCGGGCGGCCTCGCCGCCCGGATAGAGGATCTTCATCAAGCCGGAGAACGTCTTGTGGATGCCGTCGCGATCGCGCGTCGAGATGTCGGGCGACAGCGTGTAGTGCTGCTGGTAGCGGTCGGAGTAGTCCTGCGAGCGCATCGACTTGAGGACTTCGGCGATGTAGTCGACGACGAACCCGTAGCCGTCAGAGAACATCTCGCCACGGATGATGTCCACTTCCCAACCGGGTATGTAGTGGTGCAAGCGGTCGAGGTAGGCCGGGTCGTGGTAGGCGTCGGGCAGCTCGTCGAACAGGTCGGAGTTCTTGAGCATGTACGGCACGGTGTGCGAGGTGTTCCCAACGAAGACCATCGAGGCCTCAGCGCCAAGCGTCTCGACACCACGCGAGAATGACTTGTTGGCCATGTAGTTCTTCATGATGTCGACGAGCGACTTGTCGGTGCGCTTCTTCTTGCCGGCGAACTCGTCGAAGGCGACGACGTCCCAGTAGCCGACCAGGCCGATGCGTCCGTTGGAGTTGTTGACGAAGAGCTTGGGGACGGTGACTTCGCCACCGGAGATCAGCATCCCGTGGGGTGAGAACTCCGAGAAGATGTGGGACTTTCCGGTGCCCTTGGGGCCTAGCTCGACGAGATTGTAGTTGCGCTCGACGAACGGGATGAGGCGCACGAGCTGGAAGAACTTCCCTCGTCTGCTGAAGACCTCGGGGTTGAAGCCGATGGACTGCATCAGCAAGTCGATCCACTCTTCGGTGTTGAATCCGCGGCGGGCTTCGAGGTACTGGTCGACGTCGAACTTGGACAGCTGGATGGGCTTGATCGAGCCAAGGTTCCAGGGAACGTCCCAGTGCTCATCGCTATGGAAGTACTCGATGTCGCAGATGCACCACACGCCGCCGACCAGCAGCTTGGGGTGGGCTTTGACGACCGGCGAGTCGACGATCACGCCTTTGATGCCGAGGTTGGCGAACTCGGCCTCGTAGACGTCGGCCTTGTCGTTGAGGGTGACGGTGACCTTGTCGATGATCCGGTGCCGGCCACGCTCCTTGATCGTCGACTTGACCAACTCGGATTCGCTGCGGTGCACGTAGTGCTCGGCCAGGATTTTGCGGACGGTGTCGATGCCGGCCTGGATGGTGGCTTCGTCGTCGGAGGCGGCGTACTGCCCGAGCAGGTACTCCAGGACGTATGACGGCACGATGGCGTTGCCCTGGACGGCCTTCACCAGGTCCTTGCGGACGACCACCCCGGGGAAGAGCAGGTTGATCTTGAAGTCGAGATCACTCTGCTGTGGCACAGTCGGCTCCGGTGTCTCGTTCTCCGTCTCGCTCATCCCAGCTTCCCTCCTCAGAAGTCGAAGTCCGACGCGAACGAACGCTTCAACGTGTAGACCGCCTTGGCGAAGACCCGCCACTGGTTGGTGTTGGGTATGCGCTCCTCCAGGCGGAACTCGACGGCCCGGTTGTTGTAGTCGTTGGCGTCTTGGCTGAGCAGCATATGAGCGCTCTGGTAGCGATCGCGCTTGTCGGAGGACGTCTGGTCGAACGTCAGGTCTGCGACGTTCGAGATGAGGGTCTCACCGACATAGAGCCCTGCACGGAGCGTGCGGGCCTGGACCTTCTCGCTGACCGGCTCGGTCTGGAAGAGCCGGACGACGACCTGTCCGGTTGTGATCTTGTCGGACTCGGGCCAGACCTCGACGTTGACCAGCCTGGTGTCGCCCTTGCGCTTCTTATTGACCGCCAGCACCGGCACGACGATCTCCTGCAACGTCGCCCCGCCATGCACGAATCGTGAACCGCCACCGGGCAGCCGCAGACGGTGGAGCGACTTGGGGATCTGGATTTCCAGGTCGCTCTCCAGCCCGAGCTGGGCGGCCTCGAAGGTGGCGAAGGCGTTATCGCGCTTGAGCCCGTTGCCCAGCACGAAGCGCCGGTTGACGACCTTGATGCCGTCGCCCTGCGGCTGGGCCGACAGGAAGAATGTGTCGGGCAGTGCCTCGTCCTGGAACAGGAAGCCATGGTCGGCGGTGATGAAGATGTTGGTGGCGTTGGCGCTCGCCAGCTTCTTCACCAGGTCAACGATGTCACGCAGGGTGTCATCGACCGCTTCGAAGACCTGCCGTTCAGTGCCTGGCTTATCCCCCGTGGCGTCGATTCGGTTGTGGTAGACGTACAAGACCCGGTTGGACTTATACAGCTCGCGCCGCTCCTCAGCGTTCAGGGCCTTGAAGTCCTCGGCCTGGATCGCCGACCCGCCCACGCCCTCCAGGATCTTGCTGCGGAAGGCGGTGTTGTTCGTCGGCTGGTCGTCCACAAGCACCGTCTTGGCGTCCGCCGAGTGTTTGAGAGTGGAGTGCGGAAGCAGCGCCGCCATGCCGAGCTGGGTATAGCTGGGCAGCACCCCGAGCACGGCCTCCAAGTCGGCTTCGAAGCGGTCCTCCTTTCGGATGAGCGAGCGAAGCTCGTGGGCCACCTCGTAGCGCAGCGCGTCGGAGATGATAACTACGGCCTTCTTGTCGCCGTCGCGCACCAGCGGCTCGACGTAGCGGGCGTAGAATGCCGTCTGCGAATTCAGGGCAATCGAACGCCACGTCTCAACCTGGTCCACCCGCTGCTGCCAGGCGTTGCCCAGCTCATAGACGTACTTGTTGGTGTAACGCTTCTCGACCAGCTCGCGAAGCGCCTCCAGAGGCTTCGGGTACTCCGCCGTGCGCGCAGCGTAGACGAACTTGCGGTACAGCTGGTCGATGCGGAACAACTCACGCCGGTACCGCTCCAGCCCGTCGTCGAACGACTGTATGCCGAGATTCAGCGAAGCCAGCTCGCCCAGCAGCTCCGATGCACTGGCGACGGCCGTGTAGAGCTGCTTGTAACCGTCGGCCCAGACGCTGCTCTGTCGCTGGCGGACTACCTCGGCCACCTCGCGCGGAGTGACGGTCTGCTCGGCTACCGCCCGCGCTAGGTCACTGATGATCTTCTGGTCCGCCTCCTCGAACACGTCGTCCGGGACTCTGTCCACCAGATCGCGGAAGCTTGCATCCTCGATCTGTGACGTGTAGTCAAGGTCGCCTGCCGCCCGCCTGGCGAGCGTCGCCATTGCCGCCTGACTGCGTCGATCGTTGCGCAGACTGGCGAAGTCGAGCTGGATGTTCTGCAGACCGCCCGGGCGCTCCGACTTAAAACCCTCGATGGCTCTGCCGAAGATCCACAGCACCAGGTCATCGATGCTCGGCGACGCCGACTCGTAGCCGTAGATGCGGGCCACACCCTGCCAGTAAAAGTCGTCTAGGCCGAAGTCGACGAGAGCGTCGTACTTGGCGTGCTGGCCCTTCGCGTTCTCGGTCAGGAGGGTGCGCGTGATCTCCAGCAGACTGTGCGAGTCCTTAAGGCCCAGCACTACGGCGGTCATCTTGGCGCGCAGATCGGTTGCGTCGTCCTCGGGGTTGAGGAGTGCTTTGAGGCTCTGGACGCGCTTCGTGGCGTTGAAGAACTTCTCATACGCCTGGACGACTTCGACGATGTCCTTGCCTGTGAGGCCGAGATCCTGGGCGACCAGCGCGGTACGGTCAGCCGTGAACACCCCATAGGCCAGCTCAAGATCGAGCAGCCAGTTCCCGATGCCATCAGGTGCTCGACCCGAGCGGTAGACCAGGAACTTGCCCTCCGGCTCGTCGCGCAGCAACCGGTTCTTGATGGCGAACTCGTCGTTGGCGACGCGGATGGTCTGGATGCCAGGCAGGTCGAAGCTGTCGATGTCCGCGGCGTACCGGCCTTCCGCGTCGTGCCAGAAGACGACCCGGTGGCGATCGAACCAACGCAGCAGGTGCGGTCGGACCGTGGCGGACTCACTCATCGCCGCCCCCTAGCCCGGGGATCTTCTTCAGGGCTGCACCGAACTTCGGGTAATTCGCCTTCACGCCATCGTCCAGGTCGATAGTCAGCTGGCGGGACGCCAGTGGGTACAGCACATCGTGCTCGTACTCCTCAAGCTCCAGCAGCACCTTGCGCAACCGGTCAGCCTCCTTCTGGGCAGCCGCCTGCTGACGCGGTGGACCGCTACCAGCGGCCAGGCGCTCCTGTTGCGGCAGGCTGGCGGTCAGCTTGGCGCGGAACTCGCGCAGGTACTCGTTGAGTACCGTCGAGACCGTGGACGGCGTGTAGCGATGCATGTAGATCAGGGCATTGAACGAGCCCTTGGGGCTGGAGAACAGCCAGTAGATCGGGCGCTTCTTGTATCGCTGAACGTGGTCCTTATAGAAGGACTTCACGAAATAGTCGCGGATATCCTTGACGCCGAGCGACTTGGTCACGAATCGCAGGTTCTCTTCGAAGTGCTGCTCTCCGAAGGCCACTCGGAGGAAGGCGCGGAAACGTGCAACGATGTCGTCTTCGAACCAGTCGCCATCAACGACAGGAATGACGTTGTCCTCGTCCGGCGCGAAGGTCGGATTTGACACCTTTGCCAGGTAGTCCTGAACCGTCGACCCCTGACCGGCCAGGATGAGACCCGGCTCATCGAGGCTGTAACGTCCAAACATGCAGCCAACTGCATACGAGATCAGATCTTCAGCGCAGTCTGCATTGAAGCGGTCAACATGCTCCTCAAGAGATCGCTGACCGTACCGAAACGCCGGATTTGCGATCAGGGTGATACGCATCAGTGGAACATCAGAATCGATCTCTGACTCGAGCCCGTAAGCTTTCGCGACCTCAACGTTCAGGTCGATCTCCAGATCACGTGCATGGACTGCATCCATGTTGGCCGCCTCGAAGAATCGCATAAATGCTTCCGAGACACGCTGTGCGCCAAAAGTGATCGTGTCCAAGGTTTGGAAATCCCACGACGTCTCGAACCTGTTCCAATCAAGGCGATGAATTTCGATTAGATTGCGGACTGCGTCTATAACACTATCGGGGAGCTTGGTCACCGGAAGCCGGGCCAAAGTGCCAACTTCGAAGTTTAGCGTCGGTGACGTTGCCTGCAGCATTGCGTGAGCGACGGACGAATTACAGAATGCAGCCAACTCCAACAACGTCGCCTCTGGGGCGAATATCGACGTGCCCGCAACGTCAAAGACGAAGCCTTGCGGGAAGTACCTGAACGTAGGGATTCCGGCGCCGACTTTCGACCACGATATCGACGGTTCGAAGTAGTGCTTAATGTTCTTAATCGTGCGTGTCGGACTTCCGTACTTTGAGGCTGCATATCCAAGCACCTCGCGTCCGTCGTGCTCCCAGTCGACAACCACGTCCTGGTTTCCGTACCACTTCCTGTACTCACCGCCTTTGTTATACGGAAACCACCGACGTCCGCTTGACCTCGCTTCATCGCGCGTCATGCCTATGCCAAGCCGATCGAATGGGACTTCAAACCATCGGCGGGTGAAGCGACCATTGTCTGACGTCGCCATACCCTGGCGTGGAGCACCAATCTCCTCGAGCGCGTGCCCGAGTTGGAACGCGGTGAGCATCTGTGGCGAGAGCCAATAAGCGATCGGCTCACCCGGGACGCGCTCAAAGTCCGCCGCCGAAGCCGCGTACGCCTCGCTTGTAGCCCTTCGTTCGAGCAACGCCTTGCCCTTTGCGGCCTCGCCCCGTTCCTCGATCAACCTAAAGTACAAACCACGATGTTGCGGGTCGGGGGCGTTGACAAAGACGAATGCAGTGGTCGAAACAACCTCGCCGGCGATTGTGTCGAATGCGCCCGACCCGAGGTGCGCCATAGTCAGGATCGCCTGGTTTTTGAGGATATTCCTTCGCAATACTTCGTATGACCGCAAGAACATCCACGACTGCATGGTGATCATGCCGACGTACCCGCCCGGAACAACCAGGGAAGCGTTACGTTCAATGAACATCGCGAACAAGTCGCTCTTTGAGTCAAAAAACCAGTCCTTTGCGAATGCAGCCAGCGACACTCCCATGCTCCGGCCTCCCAAATAGGGCGGGTTCGCAACAGCTACGGTGTAACGGGTAAGCAGAACGTCCGCTTGGTGGATCACTCGGTAAGCACGCTCAATCACGTCCTGAGCCAGCAGCTCACCGCGGCCGCCCACGTGCTCGCCCAAGTGCATACGGAGGTGCCCGATTAGCGGTTCGTTGGGTCGGATAAGCGAGCCGACGTTGTCGGCTTGCGCGAATTGGTTCCAGAAGGCCGTTTCTGCCTGCTGGTCACCGTCGGGCGTAAGTAGGAGGTCGACCTCGTCAGGCGTGAAACGGATCGGATCGAGGACGCAGACGTTGGGCTCGATCTGTTTGTTGAAGAACGTACGCTGCTTGGCGCGGGCCTTCATAGTCAGGGCGAAAGCTGCAAGTGCACCAGCTCGGGGGTCGATCTCGACCCCGTAGAGGTTGGTGGTCAGGATTAGGCTGGGGATCTCCGCCGGGGCGTAGCCCTCTTCCTCATAGATGGCGTACAGGAGGTCGAAAGCGTACGTCAGCATGTGTCCGGAGCCACAGGCCGGATCGACGACCGTGAGCTCCTCGGGGCTGGCGATCTTGAGGAAGTCGGTCTCCTCATCGACCGGAGCGATGTAGTAGGCCATCTGGTTGACCAGCCCGGAAGACGGGCGGTTGAGCATCCAGAGACGGCCAAGGGAGTTTTCGACGAGGTAGCGGACGATCCAGTGCGGTGTGAAGAGCTGTGTGGCTGCGGGGATCTCGTCGGCGCCAGCCTTCTTGTTCTTCTTGAAGCCGGCGAAGACCTCGTCTTTGCGCTCCGAGATGTAGAACTGGTACAGCCAGCCGATGACCTCGACGTCCTGGCACACGTCCTTCGTGAGCTCCTTAGCGGCGCGGCTCGCCACTGAGCCGTCGGCCAACAGGTTGGCCGGGATGAGCAACTCGGTGAAGTCGCCCTCCCGCTCGAACATGAACGGCATTGCGCGGTTCCAGTAGCGGCAGTAGTCCGCGAGCAACAGGGCGTATGCCTCGCCCTGGGCGTCGTCGCTTCGGCGGGTGCCGTTTAGCAGAGCCGTGACCGTGTCGCGGGTCTTGGTGCCGACCACCGCAGCCTCGATGTTGCCGCGCTTGGCTTCGGCCAGAATCTCGGGTTGACCGGTCTCAACGCCGGGCTGTGGTGAGACAACGCCGATGCCGGTGTAACCGTTGGCGTCCATGAACCGCAGGGCGATGATCCGGTTGAACCACGTGTAGGCGACCCGGTCGGTGACCGCTGCCTTGCCCTTGTCGCCCCCACCGGACGCGCTGACGGCCTTCTCCAGGGCCTCGACGGCCCTGGGCTGCTCCACCCGCTCGGACGAGGCTTGGGCAAGTACAACGGCGACCCTTGCAGTCACCTCACGGATCAGCGTCGTACGCGCCCAGGTAGCGAACGACTTCAGCGGCGCGGTTTCCATCAGAGAGAGATTCGCTTTCCATCGTTCAGGGCCAGGACGAGTGCCGTGCGCAGAGCGCCGAGGTAGCGGTCGACGTCCTCTTCTGTTTCCAACACACCCGAGACGCCGGTGGCCGTGATGGTCTTGACCGACACGGTCTGCTTTGGCGGCGGTGGCGCATCACCGTCACCTTTGCCGTTTGCCTGCTGAGCGGCAGCCAACTGGTCGACCAGACCTGGGTAGACCGTCTCCTCGAAACTCGTGCCGGTCTGGCGGATGAGGGCGACCTGGTTCTGGGTACGGACGACGGAGATAGTCTGTTCGACTTGACGCAGCACGCTATCCTGGGCGTCCGCGGTTGCTTTGGCGTAGAAAGCACTTCCTTCGATCTCAGCCTTGCGTCCCTCGATCGCCTCGGTGACATCCGCGCGGTTGCCGGTGACGACTCCGTCGATCTGAGCACGCAACTGGTCGGTGGCCTGCTTGAGCTGGGCCATTTTGTTGCCGCGGAAGGCGTCCGGGTCGTCCAGGGCGGCGCGCACCGTCGCGTCACTCCCAGAGGGCAGATAACCGAGGTTGCTGCTGTGGGTGGCCAGCAGGTCGGCCGCCTGGTCATAGATGGTCTTCTGGCCACCGCTGAGGAATGCCTGGATCTGGTCGATCGTGCTTTCCTTGGCGTCGAGCAAGTCGTCGCCAAGGTTGAAGTCAGTCAGGTACCAGTCGTCGGGTTTGCCGACCACCTCGTCAAGCAGCGCGATCGGAGTCGAGAGCTGAGCCACGAACGGGTACTTCGAACCTGTGACGGTCGCGTTGAGCTCGTCGCGCTTGGCCTGCAGCCTGTCGGCCCCGTGGCGGGCGAGTTCCAGCGGGTCCTTGGGGGTGTTGCCCTCGTCAAAGAAGTCGGTGCAGAACTTGCGGAAAGCGGCGACCTTGCGCTCGTTGAAAGTTCTTTGGGGAGACACCACGGCGTGGGCGTGCTTCTGAGTGTTGCGCAGTACCGTCGCGACCTCGGAACGCTTGAGGAGGTTGCCGTCGACCGTAAGCGTGACCTTGGATGTGCCGATCAGGTAGGCGACCAGGACCTCGATCGAGGCCAGGTCCCAGCCGTAGGGCTTGGTCGTGAAGCCGTCGACGATAGTCTTCATCGTGACCTGCTCGCCGAGTGTCTCCTTGCGGAGAACGAACGACAGCACCTCCTCCGCCGGCTCGTACAGGCTGCTGGCGGTTTCGGCATCGAACAGCCCGCTGTCGGACTTGACAGCCGAGGCGACCTGCTGCTCGCTGTAGGTCGCACCGCCAAGCAGCTTGAGCTGGGTGTAGGTGCGGCTGATGAGGTCTTGGAAGCCGTCGGTCACCCGAACGAGCGCGTCTTGGGAGTTTGAGGTGACGTCGGCGGCGTTGATGACCAGCGTGGACTTGCCCACAGAGACCTTCGCCCGCTCGATGAGTTCCTTCTCGCGGTCGATGTTCTGCGCACCCTTGGTCTGCAGGATCTGGCCCTCAATGGCCGAGATCGAGGTGCTCTGTTTGCGCTTGATGTACTTCTCGGTCCTGATCAACAGCCGCAGATCCGCCAGCAGCCGGGCGTCCGGTTCGAGGATGACGCGCAGCTCGTCCTTGCCCGCGCTGTGCATGCGGATCTCGTCGGGTGAGTACGGGTACTCCGGCGAGATGAAGTGGACCGCCAGTTCGCGCTGCGGGCCATGGACCTGGTCGTCGAGCTTGAAGCCGAACGGGAAGTCCTGGCCGTTCTTGGCGTAGCGGATCTTGTTCGTCTTGATGACGTCGCCCGAGAGGATCTTGAACAGTCTCCCGCTGATCTCGGAGGCGTCGATGTCGACGTTCTTGATCTCTTCCGCGATGACCTGTTCTTCGTTGGTCAGATACTCGTAGGTGTTGCCGTTGCGTTGAATGTAGGTCTGCGTCTCCAGCATGGTCAGCGCTTCCTTGACCTGCTCCGAGAGCGCGGGAAGGTCGAGGCCGAAACGGTCGTAGACCAGCACCGTGAGGTTACGCGGGGTCGCTTGGAAGCTCTCGACGTACTTGACCAGGAACAGTGCCTTGAGCAGACGGATGGCCAGCGGGTTGTCGAGGTTGCGCTCGGCGACGTCGATCGAACGCTGGGCGGCAGACTTCAGCGAGGCGCGGATACCGGCGAACATGCTGTCGAACGTGGCGAGCTGGCCGACCTCGACATTGCCGATGTCCTTGGCGACCTGCTGGACGACGCCGAGCATCGAGCGCTCGCCCACCGAACTGTTGCGCCCCTCGAAAACGTTGTGGTCGGAGATACCCTCGATCGCGGCCTGGAACAGCGGGAACTGGTAGCTGACGAATGGGTAGGTCCCGACGAAGTGGGCCTCGTCAGCGTAGTTGCGGTAGGTCTTGGCCCCGTCGACGAAGTCGAACAGCGTCTTGAAGTTGGCGTGCTGGGCGGCGTGGATCGTGCTCAGCGCGGCCACGCCGGCGTCGTTCTTTTCGAGCAGACGCTTGCGGATGACCTCCTCGACGTCGGCGCTGGTGAGCTTGAGGCGAGTCTTGAATCGGGCCTGGATCTTGGAGAAGTCGTTGCCCTGCTGGCGGGTGCGGTCGCCGATGACCTTTTCCATGTCCTCCTGCGAGGTCACGAACACCCACGCCCGGCCAGAGCATTTGGTGTTGAGCGACTCGGCGATGGTCTGCAGGTTGAGCATCAGTTTGGTGTCCGAGCCGATGAACTGGCCGACCTCGTCGACGAAGAAGTTCAGCCGGAACGCCGGGTCGCCCTGCTTGTCCAGCCATGCCTTGACCTCGTCGGCGAAGTCCTCGATCGACACTGAGTACGTCGCCTGGTAGGTCGCAAGGATGTCCGAAGCACTTGAGAGGGCAATACCAGTTACCTTTGCATATGCCTCATTGACCTGCTTGCGAACCGTGGGAAGCCCGAAGCTTGGTCGACGTTCGGTCCAGTCTCGACCCGAGATGCTTTTGAAAGCGCCCTTGAACGCCTCCAATTGTCCTTCGTCATCCATCTGGCGTTCAAATCGAGCGACGTGGCCCTGGTCGCCAAAGTAGCCACGCGAGTCGTCGAAGACCTTGACGAACACCTTGAGTAAGGCGTCGGTCTGGTCCTTGGTAATGAGGGTGGCCTTCTGGTCGATGTTGAACAACAGGCTCTTAGCAGGGATGCGGTCCGCCTTGTTGAGCAGTCCGGGTAGGAAGGCGTCCGGGGTCTTGGCGCGGAAGCTGTCGGAGACGTTCTGGCGCGGGTAGTCCTGGCCTCCGACGTCACCCAGCAGGTGGGCAAGCATCTTGAGCATGTGCGACTTACCAGCTCCGAAGAAGCCAGAGATCCACACGCCGTTGGCGTTGGTGTAGCTCGTGTACTCCTCGAGCAGGATCTCCATGCCCTTCGCGGCCTCGTTGGTCAGGACGTACTCGTCGACCTCTGTCCCCAGGTGCGCGACGTCATCTGCCTTGATGACGCCTTCGATCGGACGCTGAATGTCCTTGGCGAAGATCTGGTCGAGCTGCATCGAGCTCACGCCTCCTGTTCCCGGATATCCTTGGCTCGGTAATACTGGTCGTCCTTGAGCCGACCGAACAGCACGAGCGATGAGCCCAAGGTGGCCGACTGGTCGTAGCGGCCGGGGAAGAACATGAGCATCGGCTTGTCCTTGACCACTGACTGCAGATTGTTCAGCATGTTGTGCGAGCGGATGTACGGGAAGACCTCACCGATCCCGGTGAGGAAGAAGATCTCGAACTCGACCTGCGCGAGGCGCTCCCGGATAGCCGGGGCCAGGCACAGTTGAGGGTTGAGCATCGATTGCAGCATCTCCGTGAACTCTGACTTGTCCAGGGATGGCTCAACTTCGAGCACTTCGTCCCAGTCGCCCCGCTCCTTGAGCAGATCAACCGACAGGTCATAGAGGTTGACCTCGAAGACCCGGATCCCGGCGTTGGACAGACGGTTCTTGATCCGCTTCTTAGCTGCCGCGACAGCGAGCGCGTCCTCCGGCGGGTATGGGTAGATGAAGAACGGGACTTCGTTGCTCAGGCCCTCCATCTGCAGGAACCGCTTGCCGCTGAGGACCGCGAACAGGTGGTCTTCCTGCTGCGGCAGAGTCTTCGGGATCACCGCGCACCCCCCTGCACTGCTGTCTGCCGTGTCGGGAAGAACCTCAAATCGCTCGGCCTGTGGTCGTTGAGGGCGGAAACGACTTGCTTGGACAGCACAGCCGGCCTGATTAGCCCAGCATCCGACAGCAGCTCGGCCTCCCGGAGCATCTTGAACACGTTTGACCTCAGCTTCTGCATCGTCGAATTCTTGATCTCGGCCAGCTCGTCATGCCACAGCGCCTTGGTCCGGACGAAGCTGTCGAAGTCCTGGTGTTCCAGCGTCGAGGCCAGGAGCAGGAAGCGCTCTCGCAAGACCTCCTCGGCAAACTCGCCGATGAGCTCGTAGCGGCGGCAAGCAGCGGCCCACATGAGGTGTCCGCGCTCCGAGGCTGTCGCCTCGGTCAGGAGCTTGACTTCGTGGTCGGAGAGCGTGGAGAGCCGCTTCACGGTCTCGCGAACCAGCCGCACTCCGGTGCTGCCGGTCCGCGCCTGGAGCAGGTTGTGTCCCATCGCATGCTCGCGGACCCGGTGCCAGTCCGGTTGCTTGAGGTATACGGCCGCGAGCAGCGCACTCTCGCGGGACAAGAGGGCGCCAGCAGTGAACGACAATTCATACGGCCGGACGGCCGACAGCGGGGCGCTCATAGAGCGAGCGTCTCGGTGCTGGGAGAGTCGGAAAGTTGGCGTCCGGTGATCGCCTCGGCAGGCGGTTCACTGATCACCGTGAGAGGCTCCTTCATCCGACGAAGCCACGCCGCCTGGTTCGCGAACCACTCATCGACCTCGCTAGCTCTGCTCCTCGATCCACGCGTAAACCTGGTCTTTCGTAATGCCGGAGTGAGTTGTGTGTTATCGGCAGGCAGCCAGCGGTCAGGCACGACGGAAACCTCCAGCCGATTAGCAGTCACGGGCACGTTAGGGCCGTCAGCTTACCGGGGAGATCCTGCTTGACCTGGCCACGGCCGGTGCGCAGCAACAACCGCATCTCGGACTTCTCGTCTGGGCAGACGACCGACTGCCGCGAGTTGATCTCGCCCTCGATGCGCCGCACCCGAGCAGTGCAATGGCCTGACCTCGCATGCGGCGTACGCGTGACGCGGACCGCAACCAGTGCCGAGTATGCCGGACGCGGGCCGTGCTACTGCCCTGCCCTGACCACTGCGCCCGCTTCGAGCCTCCGGCGCTGGGTTGTTCAACAATCCTGTTGCCTCCACCCGCCAAGATCCAGCCAGGCTCGCTGCGCACGTCTAGACACCTCATTCGGATGAACGGTCGCCGTCGTTACGCCAGGGTCTGCAGGCCGCTCGCCACGTCGGCCTGGACGAGTCGGTCTCGTTCGGGCGGCGTCATCCAGCGCGCCAAGGAGCCGGCGGGGCCGCGCTCGACCCACAGCACGTCGTCGACTGCCTCGGCGACGGCATGGAGATGGCTGATCACTACGACGAGGCGGTCGCCTCCAGCTTGGGTGCGGAGCACTTCCAGGGCGGATTGCAGCGCCGTCGTGTCGAGGGCGGCGAAGCCCTCGTCGAGGAACAGTGAGCCGAGGCGAGGACCGCTGTGCGAGTGCAGTTCCGCCAAGGCCAGGGCGAGAGCGAGGGAAGCCAGGAACTTCTCGCCGCCGGAGAGCCGGTTGGGGGTGTGGGCGACGCCGGAGCCGCGGCTGACGATCTCGAAGCCGTCGCTGAAGCCGAATCTTTGGTCGGTCAGCAGCCCAAGATTGTTGCTTGCGATGCCCAGCAACGTTCGCGTGTTCAACGCGGTGAGGTGGCGCAGGAACTTGGCGTCGACGAGTTCGGTCCGCAGGACGCTGAGTGCGTTCAGGCGTGCTTGACCGGCGGAAATAGCGAAGTCCAGGTCTGCGGCCGGTTTGATGTGGTGTTGCGCCGCGTTCTGCGCGGCGCGCTGGACCTCGGCCTCCTTGGTGGCTGTCGCCAGGGCTGCGACGAGCGGGTGCAGCAGTTGCGGGTCCGTCAGGTCGTCGGCAGGAGCAAAGCCGTCGACGTCGGCCAGCTCCGCGGCCAGCTCGCGGAGTCGTGTTTCCGCGTCGTGTGCCTGGGCCAGGTGTGCAGCGTGGGTTTCGGCCAGCTCGCTGCCCATAGCCGCAACAGCGGTCGCCAGCGTCTTCGCGAACACCCGGAGCTCAGTGACGTCGGTCTCCGCCACAGCGACAGGCACTCGGTCCCGACTGGTGCCAGGGAGGTGCGTAACGGCCTGGTTGGCGGCGTTCGCACAGGCATTCAGGCGTGTGCGCAGCGTATTGAGGGGTTCGTCCGCGGCGGTCCGGGCCTCCGTGTCCAGGGCGCGCTGCTCGGCGAGAACCGCGGCCGCGTCAGTCTTCGTCTCGTCCCTCTCGTCGAGCAGGCGCTGGACCGCGGTCTGCAGAGCGGCGATCGTCTTATGTGCGGCGTCGGCGTCGGCTGCGGTGACGTCGACTGCGTCACCTGGCAGGAGTGTCTGGATCCGGTCGGGCAGTGCGCGCATCTCGCGGGCCATGCGGCTTGCGGCGCGCTTCTGTCGTGTCGAGGCTGCCTGAGCGTCATTGACCGCGTTGTGGTGGACGGTTTTCTGTTTGTTCAGTGCAACGCGGTCGGCGTCGATGGCGGCGGTGTGACGGATGGCGGATTCGCGCAGCTGCTCGGCGCGGTCGGCTGCGGCTTCTTCGGCTGCGGCGAGGGCGGTGATGACGGGCTCGGTGAGGGATTCAGGAGTGGGAGCGCTGGTGTCCGGGTGCGTGGTGAGCGCTGCGGTCGCCCCGGTCAGGGTCGCGCGCGCGACGCCGGAGTCGAAGGCGTTCCCGGCTTCGGCGGCCAGGGAAGCAAAGTCGGCAAGAATCTGTGCGGCTTCCTCGGTGGCGCGCTGCGCGGCCCGCTGACTCTTCTCGTGCTCTGTGCCGCTGGTAGACACCGCGGTTTCGTCGGCGGCGAGGGCTGATTCGGCGTCCGCGAGCTTGCGCGCAGCCGTCTTCTGTTTGGCCTTTGCATTGCGGAGCTGGGTTTTCGCGGTGTCGAGGGCGGCTTCGCTTGCGGCTTCGGGCTCGAAGTCGGCGGGCAGCTGCCGCCGGCAGACGGGGCAGTCGTCGCCGGGGTGCACGTCGCTGGCGATGCTGGCCGCCTGGTTGCGCAGCTGGACCGCCTCGAGGTGGTGTTCGGCGGCGGTGACGGCCTCTTCCGCACCGGTGTTCTCGTTTTTGCTTGCCGTGAGGGCTGCTAGAGCGGCTTCGACGTTGCCTCGGGCAGTGGTGGCGGCTCGGGCCGCGATGGCGACCTGCTGGGCGGCGAGAGTCGCCGCGGAGACGCGGGAGCGTGCGCGGTCGCCTTGGATGCGTATCTGCCGGCTCAGCGTGGTGGCGGTGCGGGCGGCCTCGGCGAGGGGTTCGGCCTGCTCGGCGCGCTTTGCCAGCTGCCTCTCGGTGGTCGCAATGGATTCGGCGTCGCGTGCGAGTTGTTCGTCGACGGCGGCGAGCCGGTCGCGCTCGGCCCGGTGTTCCTCCGCGCGAGCGGCGAGGTTTTCCATGATCGCAGCTGCCTTGATGAGCGCGTCCCGGCCTTCGCCTCGGGCATCGAGGTCGTCGATCTTTTCGGTGAGCTCGCGGTTCCGTTTCGCGGCTTCGTAGGCGCGGAGGTCCAGGGATTCACGGCGTGCGGCTATGCCTGCGATGACGGGCTCGAGCCCGTCGAGGACGGACTCGGCGTCGGGAACGGCCTGGTCGGCCAGGGCCCGGGCGGCGCGGTCGACGGTGTTCGCGGCGGTGGCGGCGCCGGTTGCCTGCTTCTGCAGCGCGGTCATCCCAGTGAGGGCGTCGTCCAGACGACGGGCGTCGGCTTCGGCGGTCTGAGCGGCGGCATCGGCTGCTGCGGCGGCCTGTGCCGGATTGCCCGGCATGGCAGCGCGCTTGATCTCCGCGCCCTTGAGCAGGTCGGTGAGGCTGAGGCAACGGCGTGCGGCGCTCTGTTGGACGGTGTTGAGGGCGTCGGCTCCGAACAGTTCCCGCAGCCGCGTGGTCCTTTCCCTCGGCGGCGCGGTGAGGAGCTGGTCGAATTTGCCCTGGGGCAGGAGCCCGACACGCAGGAAGGTGTCGTAACCCATCTGCAGCACGGCTTTGATGCGGGCGTCGACGGGGCCGGCGCCGTCGTATTCCTGGCCGGTGTCGAGGTTGACCAGGTGGTGGCGTCCGGCGTTGGGGTTGGTGGCGTGCATGGTCCGGTCCACGCGCCAGCGGGATCCGTCGTGCTGGAAGGTGAGCGTGACGCTCATGGCGTCGGCGGTGTCGGCGATGAGCTGGCGGGTTTCGTTGCCTCCCCACGAGCTTTTCCGGAACAGCGCGAAGCTGATGGCCTCCAGCAGGCTGCTCTTGCCGGCTCCGGTGTCGCCGAGGACAGCGGCGAGGCTCTTGCCGGTGAAGTCGACAGTCACCGGGTTCGGATAGCTGCGGAAGCCGGTCAAGGACAGTTCGACGGGTTTCATCGCGCCTCCTCCTGGTGGGCCCGTGCGTCGATGAGCAGGCCGGCGCGGTCGACGCTGTCGAATCCTTCTCCGACGATGGCGGCGCTCAACAGTTTCTCCTCGCAACAGGGGGCAGGATCGTCGGGATCTGGCTCGGCCTGCACGTCCGCGAGGGTGGACATGACGTGGTCGAGCGCCGGCCCGGCGACGCCCCGTCCGGCTAGGTACTCGTGCAGGAGTTGTTCGACAGTGGGCAGTTCGGTGGCGGAGGTTTCGCGGTCGAGGACCAGTTTCTCCGCTCCGGGGCGGCGTTCCTCGATGCTGACGACGGTCGCCTGCGGCAGCATCGCGGCCAGCGTCTCCGACAGCATCTGTGTGGGACTGTCGACGGT